>NZ_JAVIWK010000001.1:4315424-4621827 GCF_034314165.1 Pseudomonas sp. Bout1
GCTGTGGAACACCACCTTGGGGTTGCGACAAAAGCTGCTGAGGAATTTCAGTTCCTGGCTGAAGAGTAAATCGTCCACGTAATCGATCCACGCGTGTACCGCCAGGTCCTCGCGTTTTTCAATCGGTGGCGTGCGGTCCAGGTAGCTGCGGCTGGCGTAGAGGGCCAGGCGGTAGTCGGTGAGTTTGCGGGTCACCAGTTGGTCGACGCTGGGGCGCTCGAGGTGGATGCTGATTTCCGCTTCGCGGTTGAGGATGCTGACAAAGCGCGGCACTGCCAGCAGTTCCACTTCCAGGCCCGGGTAACGCTCGAACAGGCCGCCCATGCGACTGGCCAAGAACATCACGCCCAAGCCTTCGGCCACGCCCAGGCGGATCTTGCCCAATGGCGCGGCGGAATGGGTGAGTTCTTCTTCGGCCAGCAGTGCCACGTTCTCCATGGCCTCGGCGTGTTTGAGCAGGGCTTCGCCGGAAGGCGTGAGTTCGTAACCCTGGGCGTGCTGCACAAACAGCGCGGTGCCGAGGCTTTTCTCGATGGCCTCGATGTGCCGCGCCACGGTGGCGTGCGTGGTTTTCAGGCGTTGCGCCGCCGTGAGCAGGCGTCCGCTACGCTGTAACTCAAGAAAGAACCGCAGATCATTCCAGTCGAACATGCCACCTCCAGGAAGTGCTGTCTAAAAACGCACAGCAGCTGGGTAAAAACTAACATTTTTAAGACGAAAACTAACAACTAGGATGGAACCAATAAGAAAAACAAGCGAGGCCTCAGATGCCCATTGCAGCTGCTGAATACGATTACGTGGTAGTAGGCGCCGGCCCCGCAGGCTGCCTGCTGGCCAATCGACTGTCCGCCAACCCTGCCCATCGCGTATTGCTGCTTGAAGCCGGCGGTCGCGACAACTACCCCTGGATCCATATTCCCGTCGGCTACCTGTTCTGCATCGGCAACCCGCGCACCGACTGGTGCTTCAAGACCGAAGCCCAGGAAGGCCTGCAAGGCCGAGCGTTGAGCTATCCGCGGGGCAAGGTGCTCGGCGGTTGTTCGTCGATCAACGGCATGATCTACATGCGTGGCCAGGCGCGGGACTACGATGGCTGGGCCGAGGACAATCCCGGCTGGGCCTGGAAGGATGTGCTGCCCCTGTTCAAACAGAGCGAAAACCATTTTGCCGGCGCCACGGATTTTCACAGCGACGGCGGCGAATGGCGGGTGGAGCAGCAGCGTTTGCACTGGCCGATCCTCGATGCCTTTCGCGATGCGGCGCAGCAAAGCGGAATAGACAGCATCAGCGACTTCAACCAGGGCGACAACGAAGGCTGCGGCTATTTCCAGGTCAATCAGAAAGCCGGAGTGCGCTGGAATGCGGCCAAGGCATTTCTCAAGCCGATCCGCCAACGGCCCAACCTGACGGTGATGACTGAAGTTGAAGTCGACCGCGTACTGCTGCAGAACGGCCGTGCGTCGGCGGTAGTGGGTCGCCAGCAAGGCCAACACGTCACTTGGCGGGCGCGCAAGGAAATCATCCTGTGCGCAGGCTCCGTGGGTTCGCCCGGCATCCTGCAACGCTCCGGCATCGGCCCTTCCAGTGTGCTCAAGCCGTTGGGCATCGAGGTGCTGCACGAGCTGCCCGGGGTTGGCGGCAACCTGCAGGACCACCTGCAACTGCGCCTGATCTACAAGCTGGAAAACGCCCGCACCCTGAACCAGATCGCCGGCACCGTGTGGGGCAAGATGGGCATGGGCCTGCGCTATCTGTATGACCGCAGCGGCCCGCTGTCGATGGCGCCCAGCCAGCTGGGCGCGTTTGCCCGCTCCGGGCCGGAACAGACGTCGGCCAACCTTGAATACCACGTACAGCCGCTGTCCCTGGAGCGCTTCGGTGAACCGCTGCACGCGTTCCCGGCGTTCACCGCCTCGGTGTGTGACCTGCGCCCGCAAAGCCGTGGCCGCATCGACATCCGCTCGGCCAACCCGGCAGACGCGCCGCTGATCCGCCCCAACTACCTCAGCCACCCCGAAGACCTGCGCGTGGCCGCCGACGCGATTCGCCTGACCCGGCGTATCGTCTCGGCGCCGGCCCTGCAGCAGTTCAACCCGGTGGAATACCTGCCTGGCGCAGAACTGCAAACGGATGAACAACTGCAGGAGGCCGCCGCGCGCATCGGCACGACGATTTTCCATCCGGTGGGCACCTGCCGCATGGGCAGCGACAAGGACGCGGTGGTCGACGCACAACTGCGGGTGCACGGCGTTCCCGGCCTGCGCATCGCCGACGCATCGGTCATGCCACGCATTACTTCAGGCAACACCTGCTCCCCCACGCTGATGATCGCGGAAAAAGCCGCGCAGCTAATCCTTTCGCCGAACACAAGGAGCCTCGCCCCGGAGAAAGAACTGACTTTACCGGCTTGACCTGTAGGAGCCCGGCTTGCCGGCGATGGCGCTCTCAAGCGGTGCACAACACTTGAAAACGCCATCGCCGGCAAGCCGGCTCCTACAGGGGAACAGCGGCGCCGATTCGGCGCCGACAGTGGAACAACAATAAATAATCACTGTGAGGGCTACCCAATGTCAGAACACGCTCAACCCCTGGACCCGGCGCTCGGCGCACGCTCGAGCAACGACACGCAGAAAGTCATCTTCGCCTCCTCCCTCGGAACGGTGTTCGAGTGGTATGACTTCTTCCTCTACGGCGCACTCGCGGCGGTGATCAGCAAGCAGTTCTTTGCCGGCGTCAACGACACCACGGCCTTCATCTTTGCCCTGATGGCCTTCGCCGCCGGTTTTGTAGTGCGCCCGTTCGGCGCGCTGGTGTTCGGGCGGCTGGGTGACATGATCGGGCGCAAGTACACCTTTCTCGCCACCATCATCTTGATGGGCCTGGCGACTTTCTGTGTGGGGCTGCTGCCGACCTATTCGAGCATCGGCATTGCCGCACCGATCATCCTCGTGGCGCTGCGCATGCTCCAGGGCCTGGCGCTGGGCGGCGAGTACGGCGGCGCAGCCACTTACGTGGCCGAACATGCCCCGGCGGGCAAGCGCGGCTTCCACACCAGCTGGATTCAATCCACCGCCACCCTCGGCCTGCTGCTGTCGCTGCTGGTGGTGCTGGCGTGCCGTTATTTCACCGGGGACCAGTTCGAAGTGTGGGGCTGGCGCCTGCCGTTCCTGCTGTCGATCGTGCTGCTGGGCATTTCCACATGGATCCGCATGAGCCTGCACGAGTCGCCGGCGTTCCTGAAAATGAAAGAGGAAGGCAAGGCCAGCAAGGCGCCGATCCGCGAGTCGTTCGGCAAATGGGAAAACCTCAAGATCGTGCTGATTGCGCTGTTCAGCATCAACGCCGGGCAAGCAGTGACGTTCTATGCGGCGCAGTTTTATGTGCTGTTCTTCCTCACACAGTTTTTGAAGATGGACCCGGCACTGGCCAACATGTTGCTGATCATCAGCGTAGTGATTGGCGCGCCGTTCTTTATCTTCTTTGGCTGGCTGTCGGACAAATTGGGGCGCAAGCCGGTGCTGATGGTTGGCCTGCTGCTGGCCACTGCGTTGTACTTCCCGATCTTCAAGGGCCTGGCGCACTACACCAACCCGGCGATGGACCATGCGAGCCGCCAGTCGCCGATCACCGTATTGGCTGACCCGGCCACCTGCACCTTCCAGTTCGACCCGGTGGGCAAGGCGCGTTTTGACAGCCCATGCGACAAGGTCAAGACCTTCCTGGTGAAACAGGGCCTGCCCTACCAAAGTGCAGCCGCCCCGGCCGGCAGTGCGGTGCAGGTGAGCGTAGGCGATGTGCAGATCAACGGTTACGACGAAGCTGCGCTGAAAGGTGCGGTTACGCTGGCGGGGTACCCGCAGTCGGCTGACGTGGCGCAGGTCAACAAAACCATGGTGGTGGTGCTGATCGTGGCGCTGATTTTGATCGCCGCGATGTGCTACGGCCCGCTGGCGGCGCTGATGGTGGAGTTGTTCCCGACGCGCATCCGCTACACCTCGCTGTCGCTGCCTTACCACATTGGCAATGGCTGGTTCGGTGGCTTCCTGCCGACGGTGTCGTTTGCGCTGGTGGTGTACACCGGCGATATCTTCTATGGCCTGTGGTACCCGGTGGTCATTACCGGGGTCAGCCTGATTGTGGGGCTGATTTGCCTGAAAGAGACCAAGAACGTGGACATCGACAAGAACTGAAGCTGACACCGCTGCCGGTCGCCCGACCGGCAGCGCAACCTTTTGCTGTACATCCATACAGATAAAGGTTGATCAATTCCCTTCTGTTGCGCATCCTGCTCCCCATTCAATTGTGTAGCGAATGTGGTGACCATGCGGCTGTTCCTCTGTGAAAAACCGTCCCAGGCCAAGGATATCGCCGCCGTGCTCGGCGCGACCCGGCGTGGCGACGGTTGTTGGCTGGGGCCAGGCGTGACGGTGACCTGGTGCATCGGCCACCTGCTGGAGACCGCCCCGCCCGACAGCTACGACGCCAAGTACAAGCGATGGGTGCTGGCCGACCTGCCGATCATCCCGGAAAAATGGAAGATGCTGGTCAAGCCCAAGACCGCCAGCCAGTTCAAGGCAGTCAAGCGCCTGCTGGGGGAAGCCCAGGAACTGGTGATCGCCACCGATGCCGACCGTGAGGGCGAGATGATCGCCCGGGAGCTGGTGGAGCATTGCCGTTATCGCGGGCCCATTCAGCGGCTATGGTTATCGGCACTCGATGACGCGTCGATCCGCAAGGCCCTGGCCTCATTGAAGCCCGGTGCAGAAACCTTCAGCCTCTACCATTCGGCCCTTGGCCGCTCCCGCGCAGACTGGTTGATCGGCATGAACATGAGCCGCCTGTTTACCCTGCTGGGCCAGCAGTCCGGCTATCAGGGCGTGTTGCCGGTCGGCCGTGTGCAAACCCCTACCCTGCGCCTGGTGGTTGACCGCGACCGCAGCATTGCCGACTTCGTGCCCATCGCCTACTGGGCCATCGATGTGGACCTGCGCCACGACCACATCACCTTCACCGCACAGTGGCGCGCGACCGAAGATGCCTGTGACGATCAGGGCCGTTGCCTCAACCCGCAGCTTGCCCGGGACGCGGCCAATGCCATGAGCAACGCCGCCAGTGCGCGGCTGGTGAAGTTGCGCACCGAACGCATGCGCGAAGTGGCCCCCCTGCCCTTCGACCTCGGCACGTTGCAGGAAATCTGCTCGAAAAAACTCGGCCTCGGCGCCCAGGAAACCCTGGATGTTGCCCAGTCACTCTACGAAACCCACAAGGTCATCACTTACCCGCGCAGCGATTGCGGTTACCTGCCACTGAGCCAGCACAGCGACGCGCCGAAAATCCTCGCGGCGCTGGGGCGGGCCGACCCGGCCGTAAATGAACTGATGCCACACATCGATCCGAAACGCCGCTCCCGGGCCTGGAACGACGCCAAGGTCAGCGCACACCACGGCATCATCCCCACCGGCGCCGGCAAGGATGTTGGGCAACTGACGGGCAAGCACCGCGCCGTGTACACGCTGATTCGTGCCCGCTACCTCGCGCAGTTCCTGCCCAACCATGAGTACGACCGCACCCAGGCAGATTTCGACTGTGCCGGTGAAGCCTTGCGGGCTGTCGGCAAGGTCATCGTGGAAGCTGGCTGGAAACGCGCATTGCCGCAAGCGCTGGCGCCAGCCACGGGCCGTGAAGCGCCTGCGCCACAGTCCTTGCCAAAACTGGTCCAAGGACAGGACTACGCCGTGGCCAAGGTCAACCTCAAGGACCTATGGACCCAGCCGCCCAAGCCCTTCACCGAAGGCGACCTGATCAAGGCGATGAAAAACGTCGCCAAGCTGGTAGAAGACCCGCTACTCAAGCAAAAACTCAAGGACACCACCGGGATCGGCACCGAAGCCACCCGCGCCGGGATTATCCAGGGCCTGCTCGATCGGGGTTACCTGGTAAAAAACGGCAAGGCACTCTCGGCAACGCCTGCTGCGTTCAGCCTGATCGACGCGGTGCCCAGGGCAATCGCCGATCCTGGCACCACGGCCATTTGGGAACAGGCGCTGGACATGGTGCAAAGCGGTGAGATGAGCCTGGAAGAGTTTGTTGCCAAACAAGCGGCCTGGATGAGCAAACAGGTGACCCGCTGCACCGGCATGCGCCTGACCATCAGCGGCCCGGCCAGCCCGGCAGGGCGAGGCGCCGCCCCCTGGAAAAACAAACGCAAACCCGCCAAACGCAAGACGGCCGCCAGCCCGAAACGCACAGCAAAACCGGCAAGCAAGGGCTAAAACGCACTAAAAATCGCGACAATGACGTTTTTCGACGGGATATACGCCGCTTTGGACCTTGCCCTGCTGCAGGCGGTCTAGGATTCTGTAGGGACTGCTAACCTCCCAACAATAACAACACCGGAGTGGCCTCCATGAAAACCGTTGCCCAAGTGCTGAAGTCCAAAGACCAGCAAAACCAGCAAGTCCACACCATCCCCCACGACCATACGGTATTTGAGGCGCTTATCGTGATGGCGTCGAAAAACGTCGGGGCGTTGCCCGTCCTCCAGGATGGAAAGGTGGTGGGCATCATCAGTGAACGGGACTATGCCCGTAAGGTAATCCTCCACGGATTATCCTCGGTGGCGACCAAAGCCCACGAGATCATGAACTCACCGGTGATCACCGTCGACACCCACCAGACCGTCGAGACCTGCATGAATATCATGACCGACCGGCATCTACGGCACCTGCCCGTGGTAGAAAACGGCGAGCTCCTGGGCCTGCTGTCCATCGGCGACCTGGTCAAGGAAGCGATAGCCGAACAGGCCGACCTGATCAAACAGCTGGAGCAGTACATTCGCGGCGAATAATCATTGGGGGCCCCATGCTCGATACCCTGCAACATCCGGTCGATGACTACCTCGACAGCCTGTACCGGGCCGTGGCCGAACGGCGCTTTCTGGTGCTGACCGGTGCCGGTATCAGCACCTCGTCGGGGATCCCCGATTACCGGGACAGCGAAGGTGTGCGCCGGGGCAAGGCGCCGATGATGTACCAGGAATTCCTGGCAACCCCGCAGGCCCGCCGCCGCTACTGGGCGCGGGCGATGCTCGGCTGGCCGAGGGTGCGTGTCGCGCAGCCGAACCCGGCGCATATCGCCCTGGCCACCTTGCAGCAGCGCCAGCGTATTACCGGGTTGATTACCCAGAACGTCGACACTCTGCACGACCAGGCCGGCAGCCAGGGTGTGATCGAACTCCACGGCAGCCTGCACCGGGTGCTTTGCCTGGATTGCCAGCAGACCAGCGAGCGGGATCGGATCCAGCGCCAAATGGAGGCCGAGAATCCGTACCTGGCGGGTGTGGATGCGGTTCAGGCACCTGACGGCGACACCCTGCTGGACCCGGCCTTTGAAGAACGCTTCCAGGTGCCCCGCTGCCCGCATTGCCGCGGGCAACGGTTGAAGCCGGACGTGGTGTTTTTTGGTGAAAACGTCGCCCAGGGTACAGCCGACAAAGCGATGGCAGCCGTGAACGGTGCTGAAGGATTGCTGGTGGTGGGATCGTCGCTGATGGCTTATTCGGCGTTTCGGTTATGCAAGGCGATGGTCGAACAGGGCAAGCCTGTGATTGCCATCAATCTGGGCAAGACTCGGGGTGATGAGTTGCTGCAACTCAAGATTGAAGCCTCCTGCGAGCGCTTGTTGCCGTTGCTGGTAGAACGACTGGGGTAAAGCCAACCGTGTAGTGAGGGGGCTTGTCCCCCGCTGGAGTGCGCAGCGCTCCCGCTTTTCCTGGGGCCGCTACGCAGCCCAACGGGGGACAAGCCCCCTCACCACAGACAAGCCCTCTCACCACAGAAAGCCCCCTCACCACAGACAAGCCCCTCCCCCGAAAAGAGCCACCAAACCGCAGACTAACCCGCACGAAAAATGACGCCCAAGTCACGCTTTCCGGCTTCACCCCCGCCCCACAAGGATTTATGTAGTGCTTGAAAATAATCACTACATAATCGTTGACGTAACCATTTTGTAATTGCATGATTCAAGCGTCTCCCGGATCGGGAGCGTTGGTAACACGCGTTTTGAACAACCTCGTCTGACCGCCGAGCTGTTTTTTCCGGATGTGCACTGCCCACAAGGCAGATTGATGAAGCTGACTGGCCCGAAAGGATCGGTACAAGGAGCTCAAACGCTGCTTGTCTTCGTTATGAAACCATTGCGTAGCAGGTCATCAGCAAGACTACATGCATCAGGTTCAAGACCCTGCCCGTATTCGGCAGACAGTCACTGACGCCCGGTTTTCTGAGCCGGAGATAACTTAGTAGTGTTAACGGATCAACTAAAGATCGCCAACTGGTCAAGGGGCTTACACATGAATCTGAACAACCAACCCACTATCGATGAATTGGCTGAGATGTTCGCAGCGCAGAAGGACACACTCGACGACCATATCCTCTGGATTGGTAAATCGGGCCAGGTCCATATTGACTGCCTGGCGCCCCATACCGTGGAAGAAGAGTTCGACAGGAATCACCGTGAGCTCGCCGCGCGCCTGAAGATGTACCGCCGTGGCCAGGGTTATGTTGGCAAGAAAGCCGCCGCCGATCGCAACTTTATCGAGCAGGTCTTTCATACACTTAATACCGAGTGGCAGCACCTCAAAGGCCATTCGCACGTTAAAGTGATCGACAGATACTGCTGATAGCTACGCACGTATTACTTAAGCCTGCTCGCTTAAACGAGCAGGCTTTTTTATTGCCGACGGTTATTGCAACAAGGCCGGAAAACGCCCTTTCCCCGCTTCGTCGCGAAAGATATCAAACATGGCCTGGGCCGCCGCCGAGAGTTCGTGCCCCGGTTTGGTCAATACACCTATCGGCCGTTCAATCACCGGATCGCGCAAGGTGATGCAGTGGGCGCCTGCTTCCTGCATTTGGCGCGCGCATAACGCCGGCACCGCACTCACGCCCAAGCCGCTGGCAACCATCTTGCCCACTGTCGCCAATTGATGACTCTCCAGCGCCACGGGCAGCTTCATGTCCAGTGCCTTAAGGTGATCTTCCAGCATCACCCGCACGGTGGACGGTCGCTGCAAGGTGATAAAGGGCTGTTCCAACAGAGTGTGCCAGGCGATATCTGACTTGCGCGCCAAAGGAGAATCACCGGGTACGACCGCCACAAAGCGGTCCACATACAGCGGCGTAAACACCAGTGACGAGCTTTCCGATGGCTCAAACGCCACGCCCAGCTCCACCTGGCGGTCCCGGACCATTTCCAGCACCTGTTCGTTGATCACGTCATTGACCGTCACGTTGACCTGGGGATAGCGCGCGCGAAAAATCTTCAGGATCGGCGGCAGTAAATTACCGGCAAACGACGGCATGGCCGCAACCGTCACCCTCCCGCGCTGCAAGGTGAAACGCTGGCGCAACTCATCCTCGGCGTTGTCCCAATCGGCAATCAGGCGCCGGGCCAGGGGCAGCAGGGATTCACCTTCGGGGGTCAACGCAACATTGCGTGTATTGCGGCTGAACAGGCGCCCGCCCAGACCTTCTTCCAGCCCCTTGATGGTCAGGCTCAACGCCGACTGGGAAAGGTGCAAGCGCTCGCAGGCCGCCGCAAAGCTGAGGGTCTGGGCCACGGCAAGAAAGGCGCGCATCTGTTTAACTGTCATAAAGCGTCTCCCGTCGGCTGACAACTATGCTGTTTTTTAAATCAATCAACCTTAAAAAACAACTTAACAAATCAATCCGTCGGCGCAACACTCGGTTCACATGGCTGGCCCACAAACAATAAAAGAGGTGCATATGGCAGGTTTCGATAAACGCGTAGCGTCCTATGAAGAGGCGCTGGCAGGCCTGGAAGATGGCATGACGGTGCTGGCCGGTGGCTTTGGCCTGTGCGGCATCCCGGAAAACCTAATCGCCGAAATCAAGCGTAAAGGCACCCGCGACCTGACCGTGGTCTCCAACAACTGCGGCGTCGACGGCTTCGGCCTGGGCCTGCTGCTGGAAGGCAAGCAGATCAGCAAGGTCTTCGCGTCCTACGTCGGTGAAAACGCCCTGTTCGAGAAGCAACTGCTCAGCGGCGAAATCGAAGTGGTCCTGACGCCCCAAGGCACCCTCGCCGAAAAACTGCGCGCAGGCGGTGCCGGCATCCCGGCCTTCTTCACCGCCACCGGCGTCGGCACCCCCGTCGCCGAAGGCAAGGAAACCCGTGAGTTCAACGGTCGCCCGTACCTGATGGAAGAATCCATCACTGGCGACTTTGCCATCGTCAAAGGCTGGAAAGCCGACCACTTCGGCAACGTGATCTACCGCCACACCGCCCAGAACTTCAACCCGCTGGCCGCCACCGCCGGCAAAATCACCGTGGTCGAAGTCGAAGAAATCGTCGAACCGGGCGAGCTGGACCCGGCGCATATCCACACCCCAGGGATCTACGTCGACCGGGTCATTTGCGGCACCTTCGAGAAGCGTATCGAACAGCGCACGCTCCGCAAATAACCCACCAGCCCAATAACAAGGAGACAAAAAATGGCGCTTACCCGCGAACAAATGGCTCAACGCGTTGCCCGCGAAATGCAGGATGGTTTCTACGTGAACCTCGGCATCGGCATCCCGACCCTGGTGGCCAACTACATCCCCGAAGGCATGGAAGTGATGCTCCAATCGGAAAACGGCCTGCTGGGCATGGGGCCGTTCCCGACCGAAGAAACCATCGACGCCGACATGATCAACGCCGGCAAGCAGACCGTCACCGCGCGCATTGGCGCATCGATCTTCTCCTCGGCCGAGTCCTTCGCGATGATTCGTGGCGGCCACGTCGACCTGACCGTGCTCGGCGCGTTTGAAGTCGACGTACAGGGCAACATTGCCTCGTGGATGATCCCCGGCAAGCTGGTCAAGGGTATGGGCGGCGCGATGGATCTGGTGGCCGGTGCCGAGAACATCATCGTGATCATGACCCATGCCTCCAAGGACGGTGAATCCAAGTTACTGAGCCAATGCAGCCTGCCGCTCACCGGCGCCAACTGCATCAAGCGTGTGCTGACGGACCTGGCCTACCTGGAAATCGAAAATGGCGCTTTTGTCCTCAAGGAACGCGCACCTGGCGTCAGTGTTGAAGAGATCGTCAGCAAGACAGCCGGTAAACTGATCGTCCCGGACCACGTTCCAGAAATGCACTTCCAGTGAGGACAGATTCCATGCAAGACGTCGTGATTGTTGCTGCCACCCGCACCGCCGTGGGCAGCTTCCAAGGTTCGCTGGCGAGCATCCCCGCCCCGGAGCTGGGGGCTGCGGTGATCCGTCGCCTGCTGGAGCAAACCGGCATCGACCCTGCGCTGGTGGATGAAGTGATCCTTGGCCAGGTGCTCACCGCCGGCAGCGGCCAGAACCCGGCCCGCCAGGCCTCCATTCTTGCTGGCCTGCCCCACGCCGTACCGGCCATGACCCTGAACAAGGTCTGCGGCTCGGGCCTCAAGGCGCTGCACCTCGGCGCGCAAGCGATCCGTTGCGGCGACGCGCAGGTGATCATCGCCGGTGGCATGGAAAACATGAGCCTGGCACCCTACGTATTGCCGGCCGCCCGTACCGGCCTGCGCATGGGCCACGCGAAGATGCTCGACAGCATGATCACCGACGGCCTGTGGGATGCGTTCAACGACTACCACATGGGCATCACCGCCGAGAATCTGGTGGACAAGTACGGCATCAGCCGTGAAGCCCAGGACGCCTTCGCCGCCGCCTCCCAGCAGAAAGCCACGGCGGCCATTGAAGCCGGGCGTTTCAGCGACGAGATCACACCGATCCTGATTCCCCAGCGCAAGGGCGACCCGATTGCCTTTGCGGTGGATGAACAGCCACGCGCCGGCACCACCGCCGAGTCCCTGGCAAAGCTCAAGCCGGCCTTCAAGAAAGACGGCAGCGTCACCGCTGGCAATGCGTCGAGCCTCAACGATGGCGCCGCTGCGGTGCTGCTGATGAGCGCCGATAAAGCCAAGGCACTTGGCTTGCCAGTGCTGGCCCGCATCGCCAGCTACGCCAACGCCGGCGTCGACCCGGCGATCATGGGCATTGGCCCGGTATCGGCCACCCGCCGCTGCCTGGACAAGGCCGGCTGGAGCCTGGGCGACCTGGACCTGATCGAAGCCAACGAAGCCTTTGCCGCACAGTCACTGGCGGTGGGTAAAGAACTGGAATGGGATGCGGCCAAGGTCAACGTCAACGGCGGCGCGATTGCCATCGGCCACCCGATTGGCGCGTCAGGCTGCCGCGTGCTGGTGACCTTGCTGCATGAAATGATCAAGCGGGATGCCAAGAAAGGCTTGGCCACACTGTGCATCGGTGGCGGTCAGGGTGTAGCACTGGCGCTCGAACGCGGCTGATTTCCAAGCCCATGATGAAAAGGCTCGGCCTGTGGTGAGGGGGCTTGTCCCCCGTTGGGCTGCGTAGCAGCCCCAATAAATTGACCTCGGTGTTTGAGGTAGAACTCATCGCAGGTTTTTGGGGGCCGCTGCGCAGCCCATCGGGGGGCAAGCCCCCTCACTACAGGCTGCGAGCGGTCAGTCCCGCGCCTGGGGCACCGCAAATACTGCATTGGCCCGCACCACCACCTTCTCTCCAACCTGCACGCTGACCGTGGCAAATGCCATCTGCCGACCGCGTTTGTGGTGCTCCAGCCGCACCTCGATCCACTCCCCCACCTGCACTGCCCCGAGATAATCCAGGGTCATGCTCGCCGTGATCAACGGCAGCGGCGGTTCACTGGAAAACGCCATGGCGTAGCCCATGCCCACATCCGCCAGCGTGGCCAATACGCCGCCATGCACGGTGCCGCGCCCGTTGGCATGGCGGTTGTCGGCGCGCAGGCCGATCTCCAGTTGCAAGCCTTCGCCACGGCAATACACCGGACCAAGCAGGTCCAGCAGCGGGCTGCTGCGCGACAAACGAGTGAAGCCTTCGGGGACGGCGAGAGTGCTCATAAAGTGGCCTTCCGTGTGATGAGCCATGGGTGTAACGCAGCCAGCGGCCGGCAACCATCATCATCAACCTGGTAAATCCCGTGGGATAAGCCTCCAGGAACGTGCCCGCGCATCCAGAAACTTTTTGTAATAACTCCTTCATCTTTCTGCCTGCCCTGTCGATATAGGTCAGCTGCACGGCAGGGTCGCAACCTGACCAACACGTCCTGATGGCCCCCTCCCGCCTAAAAACTCTTAATCGCATGGATGTCGCAATGTTGAATTCGGCTGCAAAGATGTTGGGTAATGTGAGCGTCAGGGCGAAATTGACCTTGGGTTTTGCACTCGTATTGATACTGACTGTGTTGATTGCAATCACCGGCTGGACTGGGCTGGGCAACCTTGGCGTGCGGGGGGTAAAGCTCAGCACGATCGCCAAGCTCAATGATGACTCCCGCGACGTGCGCATCGCTCGCTTGAGTTACACGCTCAAGCCCGAAGCCTTGAATGCCGCGGCGGTGGTAAAAGTCCTGGATGACCTGGATCGTCGAATCGGCTTGGTCGACGCGATGCTCAAGGCTCCCGAAGACCAGCGCTGGATTCAACAGGGCCAGGCTGCAATCAGAAACTATCGCGCGCACTTCCAGAACTTCGCCAGCGCCACCGATGCCCACGACGAGGATAAATCCAGGCAGGCCCAGGCAGCCTTGAACGCCGACATCGCGAGCCTGTTTGAAGCCTGCAAGCAACTGTCAGACACGCAAACCGAGAAACGCGACCAGGAAGTAAAAGTCGCCGGGCAACTGTTGTTCGGCGCCTCGGCCCTGGCGCTGGTGATCGGCATCCTGGCCGCCTGGATCATTACCCGGTTGATCGTCACGCCGTTGATGGAAACCCTGAAAAACGCCGAACGGGTGGCCTCGGGTGATTTGAGCCAGGACATCCACGTGTCCCGGCGCGACGAGTTGGGGCTGTTGCAGGCCAGCATGCAGCGCATGACACTGAACCTGCGCCGCTTGATCGGCGAGTTGCGTGACGGTGTGGTGCAGATCGCCAGCGCAGCCGAGGAATTATCGGCCGTCACCGAGCAAACCAGTGCCGGCGTCAACAGCCAGAAGGTCGAGACCGATCAGGTGGCGACCGCGATGAACGAGATGACGGCGACCGTGCAGGAAGTCGCACGCAGCGCCGAGCAGGCGTCCAGCGCCGCCGTGAACGCCGGCCACGAAGCGCGGGCCAGTGACCAGGTGGTCAATCAGGCGATTGAACAGATCAGCCGGCTGGCCACTGAGGTCGGGCATTCGACCGAGGCCATGGACGGACTCAAGCGCGAAAGCGCCAAGATCGGCACCGTACTGGATGTGATCAAGTCGGTGGCCCAGCAAACCAACCTGCTGGCGTTGAACGCCGCGATCGAAGCCGCCCGTGCGGGCGAAGCCGGGCGTGGTTTTGCGGTGGTAGCGGATGAAGTGCGCAGCCTGGCTCAACGCACCCAAACCTCAACCGAGGAAATCGAGGGGCTGATCAGCGGTTTGCACCACGGCACCCAGCAAGTCGCCCAGCGCCTGGAAAACAGCCGCACCTTGACCGACAGCAGCGTGGAACTGACCCGCCAGGCCGGCACTTCGCTGGCCAGCATCAGCCGTTGCGTAGCGGATATCGAGTCAATGAACCTGCAAATCGCGGCCGCCGCCGAGCAGCAAAGTGCGGTGGCCGAGGAGATCAATCGCAGCGTGATCAACGTGCGCGACATTTCCGAGCAAACGGCAGCCGCCAGCGACGAAACAGCTGCCTCCAGTACCGAACTGGCGCGCCTGGGCGTTCACTTGCAAAACCTGGTGAGCACCTTCAGGCTTTAAATCAGCGCCTCAGGCAGCGCTGATAACGCTCATCCACGCGCTTGGCGAACCAGGCCGTGGTGAGGTTGCGGGTGATTTTCGGGCTTTTCAGCACAATGCCCGGCAGGATCGCCCGTGGCAGTGGTTTGCCGGCGGCCTTGTCGGCCAGGGCGAACACGCGCTGGTACAGTGTGGTGTCTTCAAAGTCCAGGCGCTCGCCCTGCTCCAGCTGGCTGCGAATGCTTGGGTTGCGCATGTCCAGCGCCTTGCCCAGGGAGCGTACTGCCAGTTCGGTGGTGCCCGGCAGGAACGAGCCATAGTTGATCAAGTCGCCGTCCAGCGCCAGCGTGGTACCCGAGACCCGGCTGACCGCCGCCTGGAATGCGGCGTTGCGGCTAGCGTACCAACCGGCATTGAAATCGGCGAAGCGGTACAGCATCTGGTCGTAGTGCACCGGGTAGCCCAGCAGATGGGTGATGCCAAAGTACATGCCGCCCCGACGGGTGAACACTTCTCGGCGGATGCTGCCATCCACGGTGTAGGGGTAATCCCGCGCCTGTTTTTGTGCGAAGTCGATGCTGACCTGCATCGGGCCTGCGGTATGCACCGGGTTGAAGCCGCCAAACAGGGTATTGCCCAAGGGCACGACGCTGATGAAATCGTCAAAGATCCCACTCAAATCCCGCTCGGTACGCGCAGCACTCAAGCGCTCGGCGTAGGACTTGCCGGTGGGCGAGCGTAGTTGCAGTGCCGTGCGCACCAGCACCGCCGGCACATGGACTTTAGCGGCGCGGCGCAGGATTTCGTCCTGGGCGATCTTGCCCATGTTCGGCACCGGCGGGTCGACCTGATAGGTGGACTCCTGCTCGGTCACGGCCAGCACGGCGCAGATGTTTTCGGTACTGGGGTAGATTTTCTGCGTATTGAAGGCGGTGTAGATGTCTTGGGCCCAGCCGCCACGATCCGGCACGCTGGCCGGCATCAGCCGCACGACCTGTGCCTTCACCTCGGCTTCGCTGCGCTCGGGCAGTGGCTGCGTGCGCTGGCTGGAGCAGCCGGCCAGCACCAGCAAGGTGGTGAGGCACAGGATCAGGCGAGACGAATGCATGGGGCTTCCTTGGGCGACGATGGGCCAGTCTTGGCAGATATCGACCGGAAAGTCTAACCGGGGTTCGCCGTCCTGCTGCACTCGCCAATGAATGCAGAACATGAAGGATCAGGCACCCGTCGTTCCTGCAAGGCGTTTGAATGCCATGTTCAGCCTGAACTTCCTGACCACCTGCCTGATCGTCGTACTGATTCCCGGCACCGGCGTAATCTTCACCGTGCCCACCGGGGCTGACCGCCGGCAAGCGCGCCAGCGTATTCGCCGCGCCGGGCAGCAGCGAACAGGCTCCTAGTGGCGAGGGAGCTTGCTCCCGCTGGACTGCGCAGCAGGCCCATTTTCAGGGCCGCTGCGCGCCCCAGCGGGAGCAAGCTCCCTCGCCACAGGTTACTTAGATCCCGGCCAGTGCCAGGTCCATTGCAAAGTAGGTGAAGATCAAGTCTGCACCAGCGCGCTTGATCGAACCCAGGGTTTCCCGTACCACGCGGGCTTCATCGATGGCGCCCGCCTGGGCACCGAACTTGATCATCGCGTACTCGCCGCTGACCTGGTACGCCGCCACCGGCAAACGCGAGGCTTCGCGGATGTCGCGGATGATGTCCAGGTAAGCGCCGGCCGGCTTGACCATCAACGCATCGGCGCCTTCCTGCTCATCCAGCAACGATTCACGTACCGCTTCGCGGCGGTTCATCGGGTTCATCTGGTAGCTCTTGCGGTCGCCCTTGAGCGCGCTGCCGCCAGCTTCGCGGAAGGGGCCGTAAAGAGCCGAGGCGAATTTGGTGGAGTAGGCCATGATCGGAATATGGCTGAAACCCGCTTCATCCAGCGCCCGGCGAATCGCCTGCACCTGCCCGTCCATTGCAGCAGACGGCGCGATTACATCGGCACCGGCGCGGGCGGCGGCCACGGCCTGTTTGCCAAGGTTGACCAAGGTGCGGTCGTTGTCGACCTCGGCGCCGTGCATCACGCCACAATGGCCGTGGTCGGTGTACTCGCAGAAGCAGGTGTCGGACATCACGATCATTTCCGGCACCGCGTCCTTGATGATCGAGGACATGCGCGAGACCAGGCCACGCTCTTGCCAGGTGTCACTGCCCGTAGCATCCAGGTGGTGGGACACGCCGAAGGTCATCACCGACTTGATGCCGGCGTTGGCATAGCGTTCGATCTCGAAGGCCAGCTTCGACTCGGGAATGCGCTGCACCCCGGGCATGCTGGTGATCGGTACGAAGTCGTCGATTTCTTCTTCAACGAAGATCGGCAGCACCAGGTCGTTGAGGGTGAACTCACTTTCCTGGAACAAGCCACGCAACTGCGCAGAGCGGCGCAGGCGGCGTGGACGGGCTTCGGGGAACTGGCTGGACATTGATGCTCCTGAAAAAAAGGGCCGAGGCACATAGCTTAAGGGCGAAAGCTTATGCCCGGATTGACCGGGAGCACAAACGTCCGTTCGATAACAGTGCTTTTCTTATTCCGTAACAATGATGTTTGCGGCTATGCTCGGCAAAACAGCAAAGGAGCGCTCGGCATGTTTGATATCCAGAACTACGGCAGTTTTATCGCGGCCATCCTGATCTTCCAGTTGATCCCGGGGCCAGGCACCTTTGCCATCCTGCATGCCACGGCGCGCAATGGCATCCGCGCCGGATTTGGCGCGGTGTTCGGTACGGTGCTGGGCGATTTGATCTTCATGCTCGCTGCTTCCGCAGGCCTAGCGGCCCTGATGAAAGCCAACCCGATGCTGTTCATGGCACTGCAATGGGCCGGTGCGGCTTACCTCTGCTGGATGGGCCTGCAACTGCTGCTCACCCCGGTCAACCGTGATGTGGTCGGCCAAGAACCGCAACGCTCCGGCTGGATCTACTTTCGCCGGGCCATTGCGGTGAGCCTGACCAACCCCAAGGTGATCCTGTTTTTCGTGGCGTTTTTTCCGTTGTTCATCCGCCCGGATTCGCCCAGCAGCACCTTGGTGGCGATGATGGTGCACGTCACGCTGATCGGCTTTGTGTACCAGGCGCTGCTGGTGCTGGTAGGCAACGCGCTGGTGATCCGCCTGCGAACCTTTGCGCTGGCGCGTAAAATCGCAACCCGCGTGGCAGGCCTGGCGTTGATCGGGTTTGGGATCAAGCTGGCCGCCAACAACCGTTAAAGGTTCAACTGCCCTTCAATACACACCGCCACCGCGCCGCCGACCCAGATCTGCTCACCGCTCTGCTCCACGCGGATGCGCCCGGCGCGGCCCATGGCGGTGCCCTGGCTGACCACATAGCGGCTGGGTGCCAGGCCTTCGCCCAGCAACCACTGGGCGACACCGGCATTCAGGCTGCCGGTGGCCGGGTCTTCCGGCGCACCATCGCCGGCAATAAAGGCACGCACTTCAAATTGCGCCTCATCACCATCACGCTCCGGGTTCCATGGGGCAATCACGCCCACGGCCAACCCCTCCAACTGTGAATAGTCCGGACGCAGCGCCAGTACCTGTTCCCGATCAGCCAGCATCACCGCCAGCCAACCCGCGCCGTTATCCACCCACTGGCTGCGCACAATCGCCCCGGGTTCCAGGGCCAATGCCCGTCGAACACGTTCCACCAATTCGGGCTCCAGCGGGCCGGAGCGCAACAGCGGTGGCGCGATAAACGCCAGCTCGGCGCCTTGGCGACGGATGTGTACCAGGCCGATTTCACATTCCTGCACGATCTGCTCGCCAGCCGGTTGGCCGCCGGCCTGTAACCAGGCATGGCAACTGCCGAGGGTCGGATGGCCGGCAAACGGCAATTCCTTGAGGGTGGTGAAGATTCTTACGCGGTAATCCGCCCGTGGATCACGGGGCTTGAGCAAAAACGTGGTTTCACTGAGGTTGGTCCAGTTGGCAAAATCCGCCATTTGCTGGTCGCTCAGGCTGTCGGCACCCAGCACCACGGCCAGCGGGTTGCCCTTGAGCGCCACGTCGCTGAAAACGTCGAGCTGTTTGAAGTCGAAAGAAGGCATGCGGTTCCTTATGCTGGGATGTTCAAGCCACGGATCACGGCTGGCCGGGCGACAAAACCGTCCAGGGCCCGCAGTACGTTCGGGAAGTCGGTAATGCCCACCAGTTCGCCAGACTCATAGAAACCGATCAGGTTGCGCACCCACGGGAAGGTGGCGATGTCGGCAATGCTGTACTCGTCGCCCATGATCCAGGTACGGCCCAGCAGGCGTTTTTCCAGCACCTCCAGCAGGCGGCGCGACTCGGCCACGTAGCGGTCACGCGGGCGTTTATCCTCGTAGGCCGCACCGGCGAATTTGTTGAAGAAGCCCAACTGGCCGAACATCGGCCCGATACCGGCCATCTGGAACATCAGCCACTGGATCGTTTCGTAGCGCATTGCCGGGTCTTCGGGCAGCAGTTCGCCACTCTTCTCGGCGAGGTAGATCAGGATCGCGCCCGACTCGAACAACCCCAGCGCCTGGCCACCCGGGCCGTTGGGGTCAATGATCGCCGGGATCTTGTTGTTCGGGTTCAGCGACAGGAATTCGCTGGAGAGCTGGTCCTGGGTCTCGAAGCTGACCTTGTGCGCCTCGTACGGCAACCCAAGCTCCTCCAGCATGATCGACACCTTGACTCCGTTGGGCGTTGGCAACGAGTACAACTGCAGGCGCTCGGGGTGCAGGGCAGGCCATTTGGCGCTGATGGGGAAGTCGGAAAGTGAGTTCATTGCATAACTCCTGATAGATGCCCTGATAATAGTGGCTTGATGGGCGTCCTGCACCCGTCTTAAATCCGCAACATCCGCCGGTTAATCTGCTGCAAACGGCAAGGATGCCGCCCCATCTCCCCTGCGAAACGAACCAAACTGCCTCGGGGCACTCTTACAGAGCGCCCGCTGGCCGGGCTTGCTCGCCCCGATTCCTCGCACCGAGACTTAGAACCATCATGACCATCAAGCCTCTGTGCCTTGCCAAACGTCTTAAACGCTACACCTACGTCCTGTTGCCGGTATTGCTGGTCACCGCTGCTGTCGGCCTGACCCTTGAATCCAGGATCAGCCGCGCCCAGCCTGTCGACGGCGTGCAAACCCTGGTGTTCCTGCGCCACGGCGAAAAACCTGCCGGCGGCCTTGGCCAACTCAACTGCCAGGGCCTGAACCGCGCGATGAACCTGGCCACCGTGCTGCCAGAAAAGTTCGGCAAAGCCAACTTCGTGTTCGCGCCCAACCCGACGCGTAATGTCGAGGAAGGCGAAAAAGACAACTCCTACAGCTACATCCGCCCATTGATGACCATCAGCCCCAGCGCCATCAAGCTCGGGTTGCCGGTGAACATCAAGTTCTCGGCCAATGACACCAGCGCCCTGGCGGACGAATTGGTGGAAGACAAGTACCACAACGCCGTCATCTACACCGCTTGGTCCCACGGCTACCTGCCGGACCTGATCAACAAGGTGGCCAGTGAAGCGGTGGGTGAAAAACACGTGATTACCGACGATTGGTCCGGCAGCGATTTCGATACCTTGTATGTGCTGACCCTGACGTGGCACAACGGCAAGGCCACTCTGTTCAGCCGCAATTACAAGCAGGGCCTGGATAACGGCCAGCAGACGTGCCCGGAGGCGACGCAAGTCAGCGCCGATATCTGACCGCCCCTGAAGAACCGTGGCGAGGGAGCTTGCTGTGGCGAGGGAGCTTGCTCCCGCTGGAGTGCGAAGCGCTCCCAGAATTTTGGGGCCGCTTCGCAGCCCAGCGGGAGCAAGCTCCCTCGCCACGGCAAGCTCCCTCGCCACAATGCTTCGGGGGCGGCCTTGTACAGCGTATGATGCCTCGCTATTGACTCACCTGCGGATCATCCACATGTCCAACCTCTCCTCCACCCACCCTGCCAGGGGTTGGTCTTTCTGGTGGAAACCAGCGCTGTTCCTGCTGGTGGCCTGTATCGGTCTCTACTACGTGAAATGGTCGCCCTACTACGCCAAGGCGTTTATTGCGGCGGATAACCACAGCATCGGCGCCTCGATCCTCAACGATCAGCAAAGCGCACCACTGGCGGCGGCGCTGGCCTATGCCCAGGTGTATTTCCTGGCGATCTGGAAAGCCGCGGTGCTGGCTGTAATCCTTGGTTCGCTGCTGCAAGTGCTGATCCCGCGGGACTGGCTGTTGCGCCTGTTTGGCCGCGCCGGGCTGGGGTCTACCTTGCGGGGTGGGTTGTTCGCCTTGCCGGGGATGATGTGCAGTTGCTGCGCGGCTCCGGTGGCCGCCGGCATGCGTCGGCAAAACGTCTCGGTAGGCGCCGCGCTGGCCTTCTGGATCGCCAACCCGGTGCTGAACCCGGCGACACTGGTGTTCATGGGCTTCGTGCTGGGCTGGGGTTTTACCGCCTTGCGGTTGGTGGCCGGGATCGTACTGGTGGTGGGCGTGTCGCTGGTAGCGCAACGCATCGCGCGGCCGGAGCAGGTGCCGGAAGCTGCGCTGGACGCCGTGGCCCAAGCCAGCCTTACCGAGACCGAACCGTTCCTGAGCCGCTGGCTACGCACCTTGTGGCAGCTGTTCTGGAGCACGATTCCGGTGTACATCCTGGCGGTGCTGATCCTGGGCGCGGCGCGGGTGTGGCTGTTTCCCCATGTTGACGGCGCAATGGCCAACAGCCTGGTGTGGCTGGTGCCGCTGGCGATTGTCGGCACGCTGTTTGTGATCCCGACTGCTGCCGAAATCCCGATCGTGCAAACCATGATGACCCTCGGCATGGGCACCGGCCCCGCCGTGGCCTTGCTGATGACCCTGCCGAGCGTGAGCCTGCCGTCGCTGCTGATGCTGCGCAAGGATTTCGATGCGCGGGTGCTGGTGACCGTGGCCGGCCTGACCATGCTGATGGGCGTGGCGTGTGGGCTGATCGGGGCGTTTATCCTTTAGTTATTGGGTGAAGTTGGGGGCCCCTTCGCGGGCAAGCCCGCTCCCACATTTTGACTGCATTCCTACAGGATAAATGCGGTCGAAGTGGGAGCGGGCTTGCCCGCGAAAGGGCCGGCAAACTCAATCAATTACTTACGCCGAGCGAGCCTGTCCCGGAAATACTCCACCACCGCCGCTTGCTCTCCCGCAAACTCGATACGCGCACCTTTGCTTTCCCGCTGGAACGCATACATCGGGTCGTAGTACTCACGCAACAACCCTTCAATCCAGCCACGGTGCATCTCCACCGCGCCGCTGCGGGCCTGCTCTACCAGGGCGTCCTGCATCACCGCGTGCAACCGCGCAAACCGCTCACCGCCCAGGCGCTTGTGGATATTGCCCAGGCTTTGGGTCAGGCGCTCGGCAAACAGTTCCTGGCCAGTGTCACCAAACACCGCGACAAACTCGGCGCAGAGGTCCACTACGTAATCCTTCAGGATGCGCTCCACGCGGCCTTCAACGCTGTCTTCCAGCCAGACCATCGCAAAGCCCTGCATGCCCTTGTGCAACGGCAGTGGCAGCGCGCAGCTGCCGATCATGCGGCTCTCATCCTCGACCACAAACTGCTCGATACCGGCGGCACGCTTTTTCAGCAGGTCCACCGCCAGGCGGTTTTCGAAGTCGATGTTAGAAGGTTGGGTGGTGGCCCGCTTGCCGAAGCTGGAGCCGCGATGGTTGGCGTGGCCTTCCAGGTCCAGGGCATTGCTCAACTGGCCGAGCACTTCGGTCTTGCCGGTGCCGGTCATGCCGCCCAGCAACACGAAGTCGCATTGCGCGGTGGCGTCTTCAACGGTATCAAGCAGGAACGTTCGCATGGCCTTGTAGCCACCACCAACGCGCGGGTAGTCGATACCCGCCTCGGTTTTCAACCATTGCTGGGCAATCTGCGAACGCATCCCGCCACGAAAGCAATACAGCACGCCATCAGGATTGGCCCGGGCGAAGCGCGCCCACTGCTCAATACGTTCAGCCTTGATCGCTCCGGACACCAACTTGTGACCGAGGACGATCGCCGCCTGCTGGCCCTGCTGCTTGTAACAGGTGCCCACCCGCTCACGCTCCTCGTCGGTCATCAACGGCAGGTTGACCACCCCGGGAAACGCGCCCTTGATGAACTCGATCGGCGCGCGGGTATCCATCATTGGCCGGTCGTTGAGAAAGATGTCGCGGTAATCGGTGATGTCGACGGGCATCAGAACACCTCTACCGCGTTGGTCTGTCGCTCAACCAGTTCGCCGATCGGCTCAAGGTCCAGGCCCAGTTCCGCTGCCACGGCGAGGAATTCGGCATTGCCTTCGGGGGTGACCGCCACCAGCAGGCCGCCGCTGGTTTGCGGGTCGCATAGCACGCGCTTGTGCAGCTCATTCAGGCGCCCGAGCTTGCTCGCATAGCTGTCGAAGTTGCGCAAGGTGCCGCCAGGTACACAGCCTTGCTCAAGGTAGTACTCAACCCCGGGCAGGCGTGGGACTTTTTCGTACTCGATGCGCGCCGTCAGGTGGCTGCCGTCGGCCATTTCCACCAGGTGGCCCAGCAGGCCGAAACCGGTGACGTCAGTCATGGCCGTTACACCGGCCAGCTTGCCAAAACGGCTGCCGGGCTTGTTGAGGGTGCACATCCAGTCACGGGCCAGGCCGATGTCGGCCTCGCGCAGCTTGCCCTTCTTTTCTGCGGTGGTCAGGATGCCGATGCCCAAGGGTTTGGTCAGGTACAGCTGGCAACCCGCTGTGGCGGTGTCGTTGCGCTTCATGTGGCGTTTTTCCACCAGCCCGGTAACGGCCAGGCCGAAGATCGGCTCGGGGGCGTCGATAGAGTGGCCGCCAGCCAGCGCAATCCCGGCCGCGTCACACACCGAGCGGCCGCCGCGGATCACTTCCCGGGCAATTTCCGGGGCCAGTACGTTGACCGGCCAGCCAAGAATCGCGATGGCCATCAACGGATCGCCGCCCATGGCGTAGATATCGCTGATGGCGTTGGTGGCGGCAATGCGGCCGAAGTCGAAGGGGTCATCGACAATCGGCATGAAAAAATCGGTGGTGGAGACCACGCCGCGCTCCTCGTCGATGGCATACACCGCCGCGTCATCGCGCGAAGCGTTGCCAACCCAGAGCTTGGGGTCGAGGTTCTGCGCGCCACTGCCGGCGAGGATCACTTCCAGTACCTGAGGTGAAATCTTGCAACCGCAACCCGCACCGTGGCTGTATTGGGTCAGGCGAATAGGCTCGTTCATGGGTGTCCCTCAAGGCGTCAAGTGGGCGGATTCTAGCAGACAGCAAAAGGCCGACTGCATGCAGTCGGCCTTTATGTTCAGCCCTTAGTGTTTGGCAGCAAGCCGTTTATGCCGGTTGCGTCGCATCATGTTCAAGCACTCGATAGCCGCCGAGAACGCCATGGCCGCATACACATAGCCTTTTGGAACATGCGCGCCGAAACCTTCGGCGATCAGCGTCATGCCGATCATGATCAGGAAGCCCAAGGCCAGCATCACAATAGTCGGGTTGTCGTTGATGAACTTGGCCAACGGCTCGGCCGCGACCAGCATCACGATCACCGAGACCACCACGGCAATGATCATGATCGGCAAGTGCTCGGTCATGCCCACCGCGGTGATGATGCTGTCGATGGAAAACACCATGTCCAGCAGCAGGATCTGGCCAATCGCAGAAGCGAAGCCCAGGGTCACGCTCGGCGCTCCGGTATCTACATGTTCCTTTTCAGGGTCCATGCTGTGATGGATCTCGGTGGTTGCCTTCCACACCAGGAACAGGCCACCGGCGATCAGGATCATGTCCTTCCAGGAGAACGACTGCCCCAGGATGTCGATGACCGGCTCGGTCAACTGCACGATAAAGGCAATGGTGCTCAACAGGCCCAGACGCAGGATCAACGCCATGCTGATACCGATGCGGCGGGCCTTGGCCCGGTGTTGCACCGGCAACTTGTTGGTGAGAATCGAGATAAAGATCAGGTTGTCGATCCCCAGCACAATCTCCATTACGATCAGGGTGGCCAGTGCGATCCATGCGGTCGGGCTGGCGGCCAGTTGTAAAAGGTAATCCATAGGTCAGTCCTGGTGTGATGTTCGGGGATCAGGTTTCTTGCGAGGCAGGCTCAGGCTTCTTGCGTTCCTGTTCCTCCTCGCTTTGCGGCGGGGCGATCAAGCCCTTGGTCGCATCACTCAAGGCCTGCTCGGCAGCCTGGTGGGTGTCGTCAATCACTTGCTTGGCCGACTCGGTGGCTTTACCCAGCAGTTGTTGCGCGCTTTTTTCCGCTTGGTCACAGCCACTGAGCATCACTAATGAAAGCGCAAGTAACGCCGTTGCGCCCAGGGAATTGAGTTTCATGATGCGTTCCTCGTTAGAACCGTCGGGTCCAAGTAGTGGCCCCTCGATAGCGACGCATTCTATGCAGCCAAACACTTCAGGAAAATTCGTATTTTTTTCGTTTATACTTCGGTTTTCACGAAGTGTTGGCCGCCATGCTCAATTATCGACAACTGCACTACTTCTGGGTCGTTGCCAAGACCGGCAGCATCGTGCGCGCCTGCGAGCAACTGAACCTCACGCCGCAGACTATCAGCGGGCAGATCAGCCTGCTGGAACAGACGTTTGGCGTGGCGTTGTTTCAGAAGGTCGGGCGCCAGCTGGAACTGACGGAAGCCGGGCGCCAGGCGCTGCCCTATGCCGAGCAAATGTTTCAGCTGGGCAATGAGCTTGAAGCGATGCTGCGCACCCAGCCCAATGAGCAGCAGATCCTGTTCCGGGTCGGCGTGGCGGATGTGGTGCCCAAGTCCATCGTCTATCGGCTGATTGCGCCGACCATGGAGCTGAGTGAGCCGATCCGCATCACCTGCCGTGAAGACAAGCTTGAGCGCTTGTTGGCGGACCTGGCGATTCAGCGCCTGGACCTGGTGATCTCCGATAGCCCGATGCCCCCGCACCTGGACATCAAGGGCTACAGCCAGAAGCTGGGGGAATGCGGGATCAGTTTTTTTGCGACCCAGGCATTGGCTGACCAGCATCGCGGCGATTTCCCACAGTGCCTGCAGGGTGCGCCGCTGTTGATTCCAGGGGCGGAGACGGTGGTGCGCAGCCGGTTGCTGCGCTGGTTTGCCGAGCAGCAGATTCAGCCACGGATTGTCGGGGAGTTCGACGACAGCGCGTTGATGCAGGCGTTTGGCCAATCCGGCAGCGGGATTTTTATCGCACCCAGCGTGATTGCCGACGAGGTGGAGCGCCAGTACGGCGTGGCGCTGATCGGCCAGACGGATGCGGTGACCGAGTCATTTTATGCGATCTCGGTGGAACGCAAGGTCAAGCACCCCGGTATCGTGGCGATTACCGAAGGTGCAAGACGGGAGTTGTTTACCTCCCTGCCCTGACGGCTCAGGCGCAGACGGAGCGGGTCTTGGCGGTCATCAGCCACAGCGCCAGCAGGATCGACAGCAGGATAAAACCGGCGGCGGCAAACCCCAGGCTGCCCAGGCCCAGGGTGTCGATCACATGCCCACCCACCAATGCTCCCAGCCCAATCCCCAGGTTGGCCCCGGCAATGTTCAGCGAGGCAGCAAACGCCGGCGCATGAGGCGCGGCCTTCATCAGCCGCACATGGCTGACCAAAAACAATGCCGCCTGGGTCACGCCCCACACGGCCATCGCCGCCGCCAGCCCGACGGTGGAGTGGATGGCGGGCACCAGCGCCACCATGCCGGCGATCATGAAGCCGCAGAACACCATCGAGGCGATCAGCGGATGCCGGTCGACCATGCGCCCGCCCAATGAGTTGCCGATCAGGCCCACGGCGCCAAAGCCCATCAGGCACCAGCCCACCAGCGTTCCATCGAAACCCGCCAGGCGCTCGAGAATGTCCGCCAGGTAGGTGTACGCGGTGAACATGCCGCTGAACACCAGGATCGACAGCAGGATATGGCCCTGCATCAAAGGGCTGCGCAGGATCTTGAACTGCGAGCGCAAGCTGGCCTGGTCGTTCTTCGCCCGCGTCTTCGGCAAGTAGATAAACAGCAGCAGCGCCTTGGCGAACGCCACCACCGCGAGAATGCCAAAGGCGGTGCGCCAGCCGAACATATCGGAAATCAGCGTGCCCACCGGGATGCCGAAGACCGTGGCACAAACGATCCCGAAGCCGATCTTTTCAATCGCACGGCCGGCGGAATCCGGGCCCACGATGTCTACCGCCGTCTCACTGGCCAGGGCCCAGAACACCGGTAACCCCAACGCCGGGATCAACCGCGCCAGGGACATGACCCAGATATTCAACGCCATCGCCGCCAGGGTGTTGGCCAGCCCGAACATGATCAGGATCGTGATAAACAGCCGCTTGCGCTCGAACCGCGCGAAATACGCGGTGAGGAACGGGCCAAACGCCGCCACCGTAAAGGCAAACAGCGTCACCAGTAAACCGGCCTGGGACACGCTCACGTCAAGGTCCGAAGCGATGGCTGGCAACAGGCCGACGATGATGAACTCTGTGGTCAGCACGGTAAAACCGGCCGCTGACAACAGCAAAATCGGAAACAGCATTAAAAACTCCAGAAAACAGCGACATCAACGAAAGCCCGGAAGGCCCGCTGATAGAGAAGAAATAAGAGGATGGGCAATGTTAACAGAATGTGTCCCTTCGTGGCGACGCAACGCCGCACCCGAATAAGACGTTTCCTACAGATGCTAGACTTCGCCCCTGCCAGATTCACGCTGCCTTAGCTGCATCTAATTAGAAAAAACCAGAGACAACTCTTTTATGACTGCTGCCCCTTCTCTCTTTCAACGGCTGATGTCTATCAGCCTGGTCACCCAAATCGTCATCGGCCTGATCGCTGGTATCGTGCTGGCCCTGTTGTTACCCGACGTTGCGCAAGCCAGCGGATTTATCGGCAAGGTTTTCGTCTCGGCGCTCAAGGCCGTCGCGCCGATCCTGGTGTTTGTGCTGGTAATGGCTTCGATTGCCAGCCACAAGCACGGCCAGGAAACCCATATCCGGCCGATCCTGTTCCTGTACCTGCTGGGTACCTTTGCTGCTGCCGTGGTCGCGGTGATCGCCAGCACGCTGTTCCCCTCCTCACTGGTGCTGGCCACTCACGACATAGCCGTCAGCGCGCCCGGCGGCATCGGCGAAGTGTTGCAAAGCTTGTTGCTCAGCGTGGTGGACAACCCGGTCAGTGCGCTGATGAACGCCAATTTCATCGGCATTCTCGCCTGGGCCATCGGCATGGGCATAGCGATTCGCCACGCCAGCGACACCACCCGCACCGTGCTGGGCGACTTGTCCAACGGCGTCACGCTGATCGTACGCATGGTGATCCGCTTCGCGCCCCTGGGGATCTTCGGCCTGGTGGCCTCGACCCTCGCCACCTCCGGCTTCGGCGCCTTGCTGGGCTACGCGCACCTGTTGCTGGTGTTGATTGGCTGCATGCTGTTCGTGGCACTGGTGATCAACCCGGCCATCGTGTTCTGGAAACTGCGTCGCAACCCTTACCCGCTGGTGCTGATGTGCCTTCGTGAAAGCGGCATCACCGCGTTTTTCACCCGCAGTTCGGCGGCTAACATCCCGGTCAACCTGGCGCTGAGTAAGCGCCTGGGCCTGCATGAAGACACCTATGCGGTATCGATCCCGCTGGGCGCCACCATCAATATGGCTGGCGCTGCCATTACCATCACTGTGTTGACCCTGGCCGCCGTGCACACTCTGGGCATTGCCGTGGACATCCCCACTGCCGTGCTGTTGAGCGTGGTCGCCGCGGTGTGCGCCTGTGGGGCGTCGGGCGTTGCCGGGGGTTCGCTGCTGTTGATCCCGCTGGCGTGCAGCCTGTTCGGTATTCCCAGCGAAATCGCCATGCAGGTGGTGGCTGTTGGCTTCATCATCGGCGTACTGCAGGACTCGGCGGAAACCGCGCTGAACTCGTCCACCGACGTGTTGTTCACCGCTGCCGCGTGCCTGGGCAAGGAACAACAAGCCGCGTAAACCTTGCGCGCACAAAAAAGCCCGGGGCGATTCTTCAATGAACCGCCCCGGGCTTTTTTATTACAAAGGCTTAGAACGCGCCCATGTAGTCGCGCTTGCCCACTTCCACGCCGTTGTGGCGCAGCAGGGCGTAAGCGGTGGTGACGTGGAAGAAGAACTGCGGCAAGCCGTAGCTCAACAGGTACGACTGGCCGCTGAAGCGCTTCTCTTTCGGAGTGCCAGGGCGGGTGATGATTTCGATGCCTTCTTTACCGTCGACCTGGGCCGGGGTGATGGTGTCGATAAACGCCAGGACCTTGGCGATCAGCGCTTGCAGGTCAGCGAAGGTGACTTCTGTATCGTCGTATTTCGGTACTTCGATCTCAGCCAGGCGGGCAGAAACGCCTTTGGCGAAGTCGACAGCGATCTGCACCTGGCGCACCAGCGGGAACATGTCCGGGTACAGGCGCGCTTGCAGGAAGGCGTTCGGGTCGATGTTCTTGGCGGTGGCGTGGGCTTCGGCCTTGTTCAGCACATCGCTCAGGGCGTTGAGCATTTGCTTGAAGACCGGGAGGGAAGCGGCGTACAGGGAAATAGTCATGACAGTCTCGACAGTTGTGGCAGGGTTTGAAACAGCGGCGATTATAGACATGCCGGCAGCCGGCGCCGCTTGTCTTTTATTTTTTCAGGATTAGGCTAGTGGGCTCACTGCATTAGGGAAAGCGCGATGACCACCGAGCACGACACGACTTCTGAAGAACCGCGCCTGAACAGCACGGAAATCCGCATCCTTGGCTGCCTGATCGAAAAACAGGCCACCAGCCCCGAAACCTACCCGTTGACCCTTAACGCGCTGGTGATTGCCTGCAACCAGAAAACCAGCCGCGAGCCGGTGATGAACCTCAGCCAGGGCCAGGTCGGCCAGAGCCTGCGGGCCCTGGAAGGTCGCGGTTTTACCCGGCTGGTGATGGGCAGCCGCGCCGACCGCTGGGAGCATCGGGTGGACAAGGCGCTGGAGTTGGTGCCGGCCCAGGTAATTCTCAGCGGCCTGCTGTTTCTGCGAGGCCCGCAGACGGTCAACGAACTGCTGACCCGCAGCGGGCGCATGCACGACTTTGAAGACGCCGAGCAGGTGGTGCATCAACTGGAACGCCTGATAGCCCGAGGGCTGGCGTTGTTGGTGCCGCGTCAGTCGGGGCAGCGTGAAGATCGGTACATGCACGCCCTGGGCGACCCGGCGGATATTGAAGCGATCCTGGCGGCGCGTGGCAATCCGGTGGAGCGTGGTGCGGGAGGTGGCGTTTCACTGGAGCGTATCGAAGAGCTGGAGGCGCGGATTGCGGCGTTGGAAGAGCGCCTTTCCCGTCTTGAGTAATGTGCGTGGCGAGGGAGCTTGCTCCCGCTGGGTTGCGCAGCAGCCCCAAGAAAATGGGAGCGCTACGCACTCCAGCGGGAGCAAGCTCCCTCGCCACAGCAAGCTCCCTCACCACAGCAAGCTCCCTCGCCACACAGTCAGCGGTGATGTTCAGCTTCGAGCAAACGCCACCGCCGCCTGGAACTGCTCATCCGTCGGCCGCACACCGGTGTACAGCACAAACTGCTCCAGCGCCTGGATGGCGATCACTTCCAAACCGGTAATTACCCGCTTGCCCTGGGCGCGGCCGCGCAGGATCAGTGGGGTTTCCGAGGGAATGGCCACCACATCGAACACGATCTCGGCCGAATCAATGGCGTCGGCGTCAAACGCCAACTCGTCCGCCTGCGCCCCGCCCGTCATGCCAACCGGCGTCACGTTGATCAACATCTGCGGGCGCAAAGCCCCCAGCTGCGCCTGCCACTCATACCCCAGGCTCTGGGCCAGCGCCTGGCCCGCCACTTCATTGCGCGCCACGATCACGCCATTGGCGTAACCGCCATCACGCAAGGCACTGGCCACCGCCTTGCCCATGCCGCCGCTGCCGCGCAGGGCGAAGGTCGAGTCCTTGGGCACTTGGTGCTTCTTCAGCAGTTGCTCGATAGCGATATAGTCAGTGTTGTATGCCTTCAGATGCCCGTCGGTGTTGACGATGGTATTGATCGACGCAATGGCCCGCGCCGAATCATCCAGCTCATCCACCAGGGCTATACAGGCCTCCTTGAACGGCATCGACACGCCACACCCACGAATGCCCAACGCACGAATACCCCCCACGGCGCCGGTCAAGTCCTGGCTGCTGAACGCCTTATAGTAGAAATTCAGCCCCAACTGCTCGTACAGATGGTTATGAAAGCGCAGGCCAAAGTTCCCGGGGCGCGCCGACAGTGACATGCACAATTGGGTGTCCTTGTTGGGGTTCATCTGCATCGGTAACTCCTTGAAGCCCTTCCAGAGGCGGTTTCGGATAGACGGAATACCCGCGCCTGCGGGTTGTCGTGGATCATACGCACTGTGCCCAGCCGCTTGTGTAAGCCAGCCGATACAGACCTTACACAACCTTTACCTATCGGCTGTGCTGTTTTTTAGAAATACGCTGTCTTAAAAGTATCCCCGCGACAATCCTTGAGTCTATTGATTGCAGACCACAAGCGCAGGGGCTAACCGAGGAATGACCATGATTCGTAAAATCCCCAAGATCGCCTTGCTTATCGGCGCACTCGCTATAGCAGGACAAGCCTCCGCCCACGGTGGTGGTTGGGGTGCTCCGCTTGCACTGGGCGCCATTGTCGGTGCAGTGGTAGGCGGCTCGATTGTCGCCAACCAGCAGCAGCCGGTTTATGTGCAACAGCCGGTGTATGTCCAGCCGCAGCCGGTGTATGCCGCTCCGCCGCCGGTGTACTACGCACCGCCACCGCCGGTGTATGTGCAACAACAGGTTTATTACCGCCCGGCGCCGGTCTATTACGGCCCACCGCGCGGCTACTACGGCCCTCCACACGGTTATTACGGTCGCGGCTGGTAAGCACGAACTGATACACCTGAACAGGCTCCGCCCTAAAAGCGGGGCCTTTTTTTGGGCCAGCAGGTCTGAATAAATCTTGCCAGTGTCGTTATAAGGACAATGGCCGTGGCCAAATCCCACATCATTAAGCTCAATTGGCACTTGCCCGACCACGGCTTGCGCTGTCATGTTTGTGTCTCAAAAGGCTTCCACTATCGACACTGTCCAGCCAATAACAAAAAGGACGATTGCCCATGCCCACGCAAAACCCCCACCGCACCGCCGGCCTGTGCACCTCAAGCAAGGTCTATAGCGTACTGACCGAGCTCAAGGCCCTGGAAGGTCACCGCAACGCCAAATTCCTGTCCCTGCTGACGGAAAACCTGGTGCGCAAGGGCTTGATCAGCGAACAGGAAGTGGTGCATATGCTCGACCAGGTAGTCGACTGACGACGCGCTACTCGATAGCAGTGATGTCGACTATCACGCAGGTTAATTTCCCCTTAAAACCTCCACACCATACTGTCACCTCCATAGCGTATTGGAGGTCGTCATGCCCACTATTCAAATCATGTCCGTCATCGGCAGTGCCGTGCCCGCCTCACTGCGGGAACTGGGTTTGCTCGCCTGCTGGTACCTGGTACGCGATGGCGAGGCCATCAGCGGTCCACTTACCTCGTTGCCGGCCGCCCAGGCCCTGTCGCGGAAGATGGCGCATTGTTTTCATGCCTAAGGCAGTTGCACCCGTGGTTTGGTTTCGACAAACAGCGCCCAACTGGACATGAACAGCGCCGCAATCAGCGGCCCGATGACAAAACCGTTCAGGCCAAAGATCGACAAGCCTCCCAGGGTCGAGATCAGAATCAGGTAATCGGGCATCCGGGTGTCCTTGCCCACCAGGATCGGCCGCAGCACGTTATCCACCAGCCCGATCACAAACACCCCGAACAACCCCAGCACCACGCCTTGCCAGATTGACCCGCTCAACAAAAAATACGCCGCCACCGGCCCCCACACAATCCCCGCGCCCACCGCTGGCAGCAACGACAGAAACGCCATCAACACCGCCCAGAGCAACGCACTGGGAATGTCCAGGAACCAGAAGATCAAGCCACCCAACGCGCCTTGGGTGATCGCTACCAATACGTTGCCCTTGACCGTGGCCCGCACCACCCGGTTGAACTTGAGTTGCAGGCGACGCTTTTGCGGTTCGGCCAGCGGCACCGCGGTGCGGACCTTGCGCACCAACTCGGGGCCGTCGCGCAGCAGGAAAAACAGCAAGTACAGCATGATGAAAAAACTCACCAAAAAATCAAACGTGCCCTGGCCAAAGCTGAACGCCTGGCTCGCAAAAAACTGGCTGCCCTGCATCGCGCTCTTGACGATTTTCTCGCGCAGGCCTTCCAGGTTGCCCATGCCAAAGCGGTCCAGCAGGTGCTGGAAATATGGCGGCAGAAAGTTCTTGAACTGCTCGATGTACCCGGCCACGTCGAGTTTGCCGCTCTCGACGTTCTTGTAAAGCGTGGCCCCTTCCTGCACCAGCAAGGCGCTGGTGATGATCACCGGCAAAATGGCGATTACCAGGCACACCGTCAGGGTCGCCAATGAGGTGAGGTTGCGGTTCCAGCCAAAACGTTGCTGGAAGCGCCGTTGCATCGGCGCAAAAATGATCCCCAGGATCACCGCCCAGAACACCGCGCCGTAGAACGGCAGCAAAATCCAGATAAACGCGATAGTCACCAGGGCGAGCAGCAACAGCAGGGTTTTGAATTGCAGGTTGGTTTGATTCATTCCGATCCATCTCAAAAAAACGCAGGACACTCGTGTGCACCCTGATGGTTAGTCCGCTGCAAATCCTGCGAGTGCCCTATTTATTAGACCTGAATCAATAAACCCTGCGGCTGGCCCGGCTAACCTGCCGCCCTTTTGCGACCCGAGCCCATGCCCCCCGTTATCGCCCCCGAACTGCTCGCCCCCGCTGGCACCCTGAAAAACATGCGTTATGCCTTTGCCTACGGCGCCGACGCCGTCTACGCCGGGCAACCGCGCTACAGCCTGCGGGTGCGCAATAACGAGTTTGACCACACCAACCTCGCCCTGGGTATCCAGGAAGCCCAGGCCCAGGGCAAGCGTTTCTATGTGGTGGTCAACATCGCGCCGCACAATGCCAAGCTGAAAACCTTCCTCAAGGACCTCGCCCCGGTGATCGCCATGGGCCCGGATGCGCTGATCATGTCCGACCCGGGCCTGATCATGCTGGTGCGCCGGCACTTCCCGCACATGCCGATCCACCTGTCGGTGCAGGCCAATACGGTGAACTGGGCCAGCGTGGAATTCTGGCAGTCCCAGGGCATCTGCCGGATCATCCTGTCGCGGGAGCTGTCGCTGGAAGAGATCGACGAGATTCGCCAGCAAGTGCCCGCCATGGAGCTGGAAGTGTTTGTGCACGGCGCGCTGTGCATGGCGTATTCCGGGCGCTGCCTGCTCTCGGGCTACATGAACAAGCGCGATGCCAACCAGGGTTCCTGCACCAACGCCTGCCGCTGGAAATACCAGGCCACGCCTGCGGTGGAGAACGCCGTCGGCGACATCGTGCAGCAATACGCGCCCGAGCCGACGCTGGGCCTCGGCGCCCCCACCGACCAGGTGTTCTTGTTGCAGGAGGCCAACCGGCCCGACGAACAGATGCCCGCCTTCGAGGACGAGCACGGCACCTACATCATGAACGCCAAGGACCTGCGGGCGGTGCAGCACGTCGAGCGGCTGGCACGCATGGGCGTGCATTCGCTGAAGATCGAGGGCCGCACCAAATCCCACTTTTATTGCGCCCGTACCACCCAGGTGTATCGCCAGGCGATTGACGACGCGGTGGCCGGACGCGACTTTGACCGAGGCTTGATGACCAACCTCGAATCCCTGGCCCAGCGCGGCTACACCGAAGGGTTCCTGCGCCGGCACGTGCACGATGAATACCAGAACTACCAGAACGGCAGCTCAGTGTCCGAACGCCAGCAGTTCGTGGGCGAGCTGACCGGTGAGCGGCGCGGCCACTTGGCCGAGGTCAAGGTGAAGAACCGTTTTGCGGTGGGCAACCACCTGGAACTGATGACCCCGGCGGGAAATTTTCACTTTGACCTGGCCACGCTGCACAACGCCAAGGGCGAGGCGATCGAGGTCGCGCCGGGTGACGGGCATACGGTGTATGTGCCGATTCCGGCAGAAATGGACCTGCGCTTTGGCCTTCTGATGCGCGACGTTTAACGTCGCCAAACACCCTGATTATGTTGAGGGCGCTTGCTGTGGCGAGGAGATTGCTCTGGCGAGGGAGCTTGCTGTGGCGAGGGAGCTTGCTCCCGCTGGGCTGCGAAGCGGCCCCAAAACAGGCAATGCGATTCTTTCTGACAAACCGCATCAGCCAGATCAGGGCCGCTTCGCAGCCCAGCGGGAGCAAGCTCCCTCGCCACAAAAGCGCGTTTTTCCACAAAAACTTCCTCATCACAAAAGCAGGGCATGCGCGCAATAGGCTCATTAGCACAGTAGAATTGGCGGTTCTGCGTACCGCCACCTTGTCTTGAGCGGTCACCCTCTTTTTTACGGAGATCGCCTTGCGTCTGTTTCACACCTCCGACTGGCACCTTGGGCAAAACCTGCACGGCCAGGAACGCGACTTCGAACACGCCTGCTTCCTCGACTGGCTGCTGGGCCAGTTGGGCCTGCACCGCCCTGATGTGCTGCTGATCGCCGGCGATATCTTCGACACGGTCAACCCGCCGCTGAAGGCCCAGGAGCGGCTGTACGACTTCATCATCAGCGCCCACGAGCAAAATCCCGGGCTGACCATCGTGATGATCGCCGGCAACCACGATTCCGGCTCGCGCATCGAACTGCCAGCGCCGTTGATGCGCCGCCTGCGCACCCACGCTCTGGGCCGGGTGTTGTGGCTGGATGACGGGCAACTGGACGTCGAGCGCCTGCTGATTCCATTGCCCGGTGCCGACGGTGAAATCGCCGGCTGGTGCCTGGCCCTGCCCTTCCTGCGCCCGGCCGAAGTGACCGGCGCGCAACTGGGCGACGATTACCTGCGGGGCATCGGCCAGGTTCACGAATGGCTGATCGCCGCCGCCAATGCCAAGCGCCAGCCGGGCCAGGCGCTGATTGCCATCAGCCATGCCCATATGGCCGGCGGCTCGGTGTCGGAAGACTCCGAGCGCAGCCTGATCATCGGCAATGCCGAGGCGCTGCCCGCCAGCCTGTTTGATGCCAGCGTCAGCTATGTGGCCCTCGGCCATTTGCACAAACCCCAGCGGGTAAATGGCGAGGAGCGTATACGCTACTGCGGCTCGCCGATTCCGCTGTCGTTTTCGGAAATCGGCTACCAGCACCAGATCCTCGACGTGCAACTGGACGGCGAAACCCTGGTCAGCGTCGAATCCCGACTTATCCCGCGCTCGGTCAACCTGCAACGTCTGGACGCCGCGCCCCTGGCCGACATCCTCAAGCAACTGGCCGACCTGCCCGACATCGACCTGCTGGCCGAAACCCAGCGCCAACCCTGGCTCGAAGTGCGCGTGCGCCTTGACGAGCCGCAACCCGACCTGCGCCAGCAAGTGGAAAACGCCCTGCAAGGCAAGGCCGTGCGCCTGGTACGCATCGCGGCGGAATACGCCGGCAGCGGCAGCCGCGAAGACAGCCAGCAAGACCGCCTGATCGAACTCGACCAGCTCACACCCCAGGAACTGTTCAGCCGCGCCTGGCAGGAAAGCTACGGCAGTGACGTGGACGAACAGACCTTGAAGGACTTCGCCGTGCTGCTCCAGGAAGTGCAACAGGAGGACGAACAGCCATGAAGATCCTCGCCATTCGCCTGAAAAACCTCGCGTCCCTGGCCGGGCCGTTTGAAATCGACTTTACCGCCGAGCCCCTCGCCAGTGCCGGGTTGTTCGCGATTACCGGGCCGACCGGCGCCGGTAAAAGTACCCTGCTCGATGCGCTGTGCCTGGCCCTGTTTGGCGCCGTGCCGCGCCTGGGCGATACCGGCCAGGCGAAGATGCCGGATGCCGACACCGACATTTCCATCGGCGACCCGCGCACCCTGATCCGCCGGGGCACCGGGGGCGGTTATGCTGAAGTGGATTTTGTCGGCGTCAGCGGCCGTCGCTACCGCGCCCGTTGGGAAGCCAACCGCGCCCGGGACAAGGCCAGTGGCAAGCTGCAAGCCAGCCGCCAAAGCCTGATCGACCTGGACAGCGAGCAACTGCTGGCCAGCCAGAAAACCGAATACAAGACCCAACTGGAACTGGCCCTGGGCCTGAACTTCGAGCAGTTCACCCGCGCCGTGCTGCTGGCGCAAAGCGAGTTCAGCGCGTTCCTCAAGGCCAACGACAACGAGCGCAGCGAACTGCTGGAAAAGCTCACCGACACCGCGCTGTATACCCAACTCGGCCGCCGCGCGTTCGACAAGGCCAAGGACGCCCGGGACGCCCACAAACACCTGCAAGACCAGGCCACCGGCGTTACCCCGCTGGCCCCTGAAGCCCGCGCCGAGCTGGACGAACAGCTTGCCGCCGCGCAGTTGCAACTCAAGACCCAGCAGGCGCAACTCAAGCAACTTGAGCTGCAGCACACCTGGCTCAAGGAACTGCGCGAATGGCAGGAACGCCAACAAGGCGCGGTCGAGCAACTGCAACAAGCCCAGCACCACTGGCAAAGCCAGGGCCCGCAACGCCTGGACCTCAGCCGCCTGGAACAACTGGCGCCGCAACGCCATCACTTTGCCCGCCAGGCTGAACTGACGACGCACCTGCAGCCGCTCGCTGCGCAGATCCAGCAGCACCTTGAGCAACAAGCCGCGCAGCACACCCGCCAGACGCAACTGCAGCAGCAGCAGACTGAGGTGCACGCCGCCCTCGCCCGGGCACAGCAGCAACAAACCGACGCCGTGCCCCTGCTGCGCCAGGCCTTCGAAGAGCAAACCACCCTCGCCCACTTGACCCGTGAGCTGACTAAACGCAGCGAAGAAAAACAGCTGGGCGAAACCGCCTGTGTGGAAGGCCAGGCGGCGCTGACCGGCTTGCTCGACAAGCAGAAAATTGTCGCTGAACGCCTGAATAGGCTGGCCGCAGAGCTTGAACGTAGCGCCGCCCTCGCGCCGTTAAGTGAGGCATGGACCTACCAGCGCGAGCGTCTGCAGCAGTTGATGGTGATCGGCGGTCGCCTTAAAAAAGGCACTGAAGAACTGCCGCAACTGGAAGAACGCAGCACCCGCCTCGCTGAAAAATGGACCGCACAACGTGAGGCCCTGGACCTGCTGTACCACGAAGCCGGCGCCGAGCCCCATGCGGTGGCCGAACAGATCCAATTGCTCGGCAGCCTGCTCCAGGACAATCGCAAGCAACATCGCGCGTTTGAAGACCTGGCGCGGCTGTGGGGCAGCCATCAGCAACTGGACAGCCAAAGCCAGGCCCTGACGCAAAAACAGACCCTCGCCCAGCAACAACGAGAGCTGTTGAACCAGAGCGGCCTGCAAGCCAAGGCCGAGCTGACTGTCGCCGAACAGACCCTGGCCGTCACCAAGCAACTGCTGGAACGCCAGCGCCTGGCCCGCAGTGCCAGCGTCGAGGAATTGCGCGGCCAGCTTCAGGACGATCAACCCTGCCCGGTGTGCGGCAGCGTCGAGCACCCGTATCACCAGCCCGAAGCCATGCTGCAAAGCCTGACCCGGCACGACGAAAGCGAAGAGGCCAACGCCCAGCAAGCCGTCGATGTGCTCAAGGAAAAACTCACCGAGCTGCGCGGCGAAGTGGGCGGCCTGATCGCCCAGCAAAAGGAATTCCTGCAACAGCAGGAGCAGCTCGCCAGCCAGTTGCAGGCCTTGGTGCCAAGCCTTGAAGCCCACCCACTGTCAGCTTCGCTGTTTAACCAGGACGCCACCAAACGCGATGCCTGGCTCGCCCAGCAACTGAGCCAGCTCAGTCAAAGCCTCACCCAGGATGAGCAACGCCAGGGCGCCCTGCTCAACCTGCAACAAAACGCCGGGCGTATGCAGCAACAGCTGCAAGCTGCCCAGGACGCCAGCCAACAGGCGCGTCAATTGCTGATCGACCAGCAACGGGAGCTGTCCAACGACCGCGAACGCCTGGACGAAGAACTGCATGCCTTCGCCAGCCTGTTGCCGAGCGAGACCCTGGACGGCCTGCGCAGCGAGCCGGCAGCGACCTTCATGGTGCTCGACCAACAGGTCAGCCAGCGCCTGGAGCAACTCGATAACCAAAACGAAGAACTGGCCGAACAGCTGCAGCGCCAGCAAGCCATCGAGAAAGAACAGGACCGCCAGCAGCATCGCCAACAGCAGTTGGAGAGCTTGCAAAAACAGCTCGCCGAACACAGCGCCCTGCAACACGCCGCCGAAGAAAAACTCGCCGGCCTGCTGGGCGCAAACCCCAGCGCCGAACACTGGCAGCAGCAACTGGACCAGGCCGTCGAGCAGGCTCGACAGCATGAGAGCGAGGCCAACCAGCAGTTGCAGGACACCCGCAACCAGCTGACCCAATTGGCTGCGGACCTTAAGTCGCTGCACGAGCGCCAACAGTCCCTGGACACCGAGCACCTGGCCCTCACTACGCGCCTCAGCGACTGGCGCGCCTTGCACCCCGAACTTGATGACGAAGGCCTGGCGCGCCTGGTGGGCTTCGATGAGCCGCAGGTGGCCGAGTTGCGCCAGCAACTGCAACACAGCGAAAAAGCCGTCGAACAGGCCAAGGTGCTGCTGCAAGAACGCGAACAGCGGCTCAAGGATCACCAGGCGCTGCACAACGGCAACCTCGACGCCGGGCAGTTGGACAATGCCTTGGCCGAACTCAATACCGCACTGGCGATTGGCGAAAAACACTGCGCCGAACTGCGCGCCCAGCAGGCTGACGACCAACGACGCCAGGACGCCAACCAGGCGTTGGCAACACAGATCGCCAAGGCCTACGAGGAATGGCAGCGCTGGGCCCGCCTCAATGCCCTGATTGGTTCAGCCACCGGCGATACCTTCCGCAAGATCGCCCAGGCCTACAACCTCGACCTGCTGGTGCACCACGCCAACGTGCAACTGCGCCAACTGGTGCGCCGCTACCGCCTCAAGCGCGGTGGCAGCATGCTCGGCCTGCTGGTGCTCGACACAGAGATGGGCGACGAATTGCGCTCGGTGCATTCGTTGTCCGGTGGCGAGACCTTCCTGGTGTCGTTGGCCCTGGCCTTGGGCCTGGCGTCGATGGCGTCCAGCACATTGAAGATCGAGTCGCTGTTTATCGACGAAGGCTTTGGCAGCCTCGACCCTGAATCGCTGCAACTGGCGATGGACGCCCTCGACGGCTTGCAGGCCCAGGGCCGCAAGGTGGCGGTGATTTCCCACGTGCAGGAAATGCACGAGCGGATTCCGGTGCAGATCCAGGTCAAGCGCCAGGGCAATGGCTTGAGCACCCTGGAGGTCAAGTGAGCCAGGGGGTGTTGTATTCGTTCCGGCGCTGCCCGTATGCGATGCGGGCGCGGATGGCCCTGCGGTATTCGCAGGTGGCGGTGCAGATCGTCGAGGTCAGCCTCAAGGCCAAGCCGGTTGAGATGTTGGCGCTGTCGCCCAAGGGCACGGTACCGGTGCTGAGTGTGGACGGTCGGGTAATCGATGAGAGCCTGGCGATCATGCGCTGGGCCTTGGCTCAGAATGATCCCGAGGGTTGGTTGCTGGAGGATGAGGCGGCGGCGCAGGCGCTGATTGAAGAAAACGATCAGGCCTTCAAATATCAATTGAATCGATACAAGTATGCCGAGCGTTATCCGCAGCAGCCGATGGAACATTATCGGGCCGAGGGTGAAGTATTTTTGTTGAAGCTGGAGGGATTGCTGGCGGGGCGGGAGTATTTGCTGGCCGGGCATTTGAGCCTGGCGGATGTGGCACTCGCACCGTTTGTGCGGCAATTTGCGCACGTGGATCGGGAGTGGTTTGCCCAGGCGCCGTATCCGCGGTTGCAGGACTGGTTGCAGCGGTTTCTGGATTCGTCGTTGTTTGTCGCGGTGATGGCAAAAACCTGAGGTCAGAGCTTGTTGTGGCGAGGGAGCTTGCTCCCGCTGGGTTGCGAAGCGACCCAAAAAATGGGACTGCTGCGCAGTCCAGCGGGAGCAAGCTCCCTCGCCACAACAAGCCTGCTCTTAAAGAGTATTGCGCTCAGTTCTGGATTTTGTGGTCCAGCGCTGCGTAGAAGTTGGCGCTTTGTTGCAGGTATTTCTGGGTGTAGGCGCTGGTGCTGGTTTTTTTGCTGCTGATCTCAACGCTGGCGCTGGCTGGCAACGCAACAGTGGCGGAAACAGCGGAAGCGGCGATGATCGAGAAGAGATTGAAGTTCATGTCGGTAACCCTTGTGTTCGGTTGGCTGAGTGGCCTGTGTTGGCCTTGGAACCAAACTTACGCCCGAGGGGTTAGCCTTAGAAATTCATTGAAACACTAGCCGCTATCAATACGATTAATACAAGAGGTCAGGCCCCGCTGTGCGGGGCCTGTGGCTTATTGTCGCGCCAGGAACTTGAGGTCGCTGGGGGCATCAATCGCCAGTTTCTGCGTGGTTTTGCCCAAAAGGCCGGTCTTGGGGTCGCGCTCCACGACCACAATCTGGTTGCTCTTCTGGTTGGCGATCAGCAGGAACTTGCCGCTTGGGTCGAGGGCGAACTCGCGGGGATGATCACCTTCCACTGAGCGGCGCTGGATCTCTTTCAACTGCGCGGTGGCCGGGTCGATGGCAAACACCAGCATCTGGTTGGCGGTGCCACGGTTGCTCACGTAGAGGAACTTGCCGTCGCTTGAGGTATGCAGCGCGGCGCCGGCCTTGTCGGAGACAGGTTGGCCATCTGCAAAGTTGACCAGTTGCTTCTGGGTCAGCTTACCGTCGTTGTAATCGAACACCGCCACTTGCGCGCTCATCTCGGTGGTCAGCCAGGCGTGCTTGCCGTCTGCGGTGAACAGCAAGTGCCGCGGGCCGCTGCCCGGTGGCAATTGCACAAACGCAGGGTCGGCCGGGGTCAGCGGCAGTTCATGGTTGGCCTTGGGGTCGTAGTGGTAGGCGAAGATCTTGTCTGCCCCCAGGTCCTGCACAAACACGTATTTGCCGTCTGGCGAAGACACCACCGAATGCACATGGTTGGACGCCTGGCGCTCAGGGTTGACCCGGCTGGCCGGGTGCCCGCTCAACTGCACCGGCGGCGACAGCTTGCCTTCAGCGTCTACCGGCAAAACCGCGAGGCTTCCGCCTGGATCTTCCAGCACAGAATAGTTGGCCACGAACAAGTAGCGCCCGTCGCCGGCCAGGCTGGAATAGGTCGGCTCATTGCCCAGGCTCTGCACCTGGTTGATCAGCGTCAACTGATGGTTTTTCGGGTCGATGCTGTAGCTGCTCACGCGCCCCACCGGGTCTTTTTGGCCCGGGCCGTTTTCATTCACCACAAACAGGTGCTTCTGGTCTTTGGACAGGGTCAGCCACGACGGGTTGGCCGCCTTGGCGGCGAGCACCGGCTGGCCGCTGAACTGCCCGGTGCGGCTGTCGAACTGCAAACGGTAGATGCCTTCACTGGAGCCAGCGGTGTAGCTGCCCACCAGCAATTCAAAGGTATCCACCGGCGCGGCCTGGACCGACATCGCGCCTACACTGCCGGCCATCAGCAGGGGCCAGAATTTACGCATCATCATCCGCTTCATCCTCGTCATTATTGTTGCCGGTGACGCCGCTCATGCAGACCAGGCGGTGTTCGCCCGAGTCACCGGTAAGGGTCCAGCTTTGCAGGGTTTGATCAAAGGTCGCTGCCTTGACCTGCTCCAGGCTGAAATTCCAGCGCTTCTCGGCGCGACCGTCCATGCAGCTGATCAGTAACTTCTGGTCATCCAGGCTGAAATCAAAGGTATGCAGGCCATCGATTTCGACCATCTGGCAGTCTTTAAACGCGTCGAGCAAGGTAGCGGTGTCGGCAGTCATAACCATCAATCATCAAGAGGAAAGACCTCATGATAGGTCAAATCGTTGCATCGGCCTAAGCCGCCATCAGAGGCGGCATTGCGATATCACCCGTGCGTACAGGCATTGGCCGGTTGATGGCAAATACCATCGTTCACATCCGGCCATAAATTCGCTCGGCGGTGACAGCGCCATGAACAGCGGCAGGAGCCCGCCGCGAAACAGTTGCCAACGTATTCCCCAAGAAACCCAAAGCCTGCTGACGTATTTTTTCCAGCACTTTCGCGGTGCACCCCGCGAGGGTTCCACATCAGTAAGGAGGCGTTTCCATGATTTCCAGCAGCAGAGCCCCACGTGCTTTCCAGACCGTCACCCGACCGCTTGAACCCGCCCCGCTGAACTCTGCTCCTTCCCCGGGGCCACCCCCTGCGCGTCCCCTGCCCCTGCCCCGCTCGCCGGCCCCGCCAGTGCCGACGCCCGCGCAGACGACGGCCCAAGGGGTGAACGTACGCTTTGCGACACGTCCCACGGTCCGGTCGGTGGTCTCGCAGGTACTGGATGAGGCGATCAAACAGCTATTGCCCACCCTGCAACTGGACCTGGCACACACCTCGCTGTCGCGAGCGGCCGCAGATACCTCGGCGCAACAACGGCCGACCCCACTGCTGGAAGTGGCCCTGCATCACCTAATTGACCGTGACGAACTGGATTTCAACGACGCGACCTTCGACCCGCCCTTGAGCGACCCGCAAAAGCAGGCCGTCGAACTGGCGATACGCAGCCTTCGCGAACTACTCAAGCCCGCATTCCAGCAAGCCCTCACCCGCTATTGGAGCGAGCCGGGCACGGGTGAAACCGGCAGCCGCTGGCTCGGACTCAGCAACACCCTCAGCAACACCTTGCGCACCGCAGCGCTGACTCAGCCGGGGCTTACCGACGCGCACCAGGACACCCTCGACCAGATCGTGACCTGGCCCGACAGCACCCAACGCCAGCGCGCCAAGGGTAAAGATGCCGCCAGCGTATTCGTGCTCGACTCCACCCTGACGCACTCCGGCAGTACCTCCACCATGCTCAGTCCGGACCTGCTGATTACCCGGCAAATCGATGGCCAGACCCGGGTGCTGCATGCAACTGCGGCGGGCGTCATCACGCCCTATGCTTCTCTGGAAGACTTCGGCAAGGCATGGGGCAAGCGACTGGAGCAGGCCTATGTGTTCGAGGCCTTGAGCTGGAAACGCCAGGAACCCCAGGGAAATGTGTTCGATACCCAGGCGGCACTATTGCTCAATTGGCAGTTGGAGAACCTAACGTCCATTGCAGTGCCCGGCAAGGGCACCCTCAACGAGCTGGAGCAGGCCTTTGCCCGGGCGAGCAATCCGGCCCCCTGGTTTACCGATGCCTATACTCCGCCAGTGGGCACGCTTGAGCAGATGCGCGAGAAACTCCCCACCTGGATGGGCCGGGCCACCCCGGCAGAACGCCTCGCCTACAGCACCCGCACGCTGGAGCTGGCAAGCAGTGTGCAACGCAACCAGGGGCGCACCTTCCTCACCGACATTCCCGACATCCGTGGATTTACCCGGCAACAACTGCAACCCTTGCTGCAGCCCCTGGGTTTGCAGGCCGACCAGGTACAGGTCACCTTCAAGGTGCCGGTGGGTGACTTGGGCAGCGGCTATATCGAACGGGTGCCCATGAGCCTGACCGACATGGCCTTGCGTAATCTCGCCGGGCTGCCCAAGGGCGAGATGGAGGTGCGCCACCACGGCCAACTGCTGCGCGACGCCGCCCTGCCACAACAGCTCAAGCAGATCATTACCCAGGTCGACATCGGTACAACGTACCCGGCCTTGCTTCAACGCCAGTTGCTCGATGACACGCCCACCGCCCGCGAGCGCAGCACCCTGTTCGCCGAACAAGTGCCCATCCAGTTGTCGATGCAAGCCCTGGAGCTCAAGCTCAAGGGCGCAGCCGGTATCAGTGCGCGTGGCTACCAGCACCTTGAAGCCGTGCTCAAACCCGGTGTCGGCGAGAAAACCGTCGATGGCCACCCTATCGTCATGCGGCCCCTGGCGTTTTTACGCAAGCCGGGGGCAACTCCCGATGTGGTCACCAACATGTTTGTGATTGAACCCCAAAACGCGGCCAACGGCCCGCACCTGCTCTACCGGCCCATGCTGGCGCCTGCGCTGCAGGAATTTGCCACCCGCCAGGCCCTGCTGGAGGCGGTGCAACAACCCGGCCCGCTGCAGCAAAGCATACTGGCCTGGCTACCCGACGACCGTACACGTGCGGTGTATGGCAATGGTGGTTTCAACATTCCGAATATTGCTCATTACTACCGCTCAAATGAGTTCGACGCCCCCGATACACCGGCGCCCACGGCACTGGCCACGGACGGCTATGCGCCAGCAAAGACCCTGGCCCGTGACCTGCACGACGGCCGGTTGATGGAGCATCTGTTCAACGCCAATGCCCGTAGCCTGGTTGACCTCGCGCAAGGGCAGTCAGTGTCCGACACGCAAAGCCGCTGGGCCTCCTACAAGGAGCTTGGCTGGCTGTTGTTCAACACCGTGCTCCCTGTTCTGCGGGGGCCGGGTGCGATGGCGGGCTGGCTGGTGCAGTTGGCCAATACCGAAGAGGACATCAAGAAGCTGACCAACCTGGATAACCAGGACGCCTCGGCGGCAACGGTCGACCTTCTGGTCAATGTCGCCTTGTTGTTGGCCCATGCCGATACGTCCGGTTCGACCACGCCCATGGAAAAATTCGAGGAGACGGCGCGCCCCGCAGGCCCGGCGCTACGCCAACCCAACGCTGAACCGGCGCCACCGCGTGCCATGGCCCGCCAAAGCCCGGCCCCGGACGCCCCTGGCGTGATTGGTAACCACAGCACCGCGCTGGATTTTTCCTTCTCCAGCCCACGGGCATTGACACCTGGGGAGCACGCGCAAATTGATTCGTTCAAAGTGCCCGCCCCGTCCGGTGTTGGAGCTGCGATTGCCGAAGGCCCGCAAAGGGGCCTGTACCGGGTCCATGAGAGGTTGTATGCGCAGGTTGATGGCCATTGGTTTCGCGCCGCCAGTGACCTGGATGGCGTGTTCATCATTGATGCAAACCACAAGGCACGTACCGGGCCGCCACTGATCCATGACGCGCAAGGCCATTGGAGTTTTGATACCCGGCCCAAATTGAGAGGCGGGGCCGGTAACGCCAAAAGTATCGCCGCCCGGCTGAAAAAGAATGCGCAGGTCGAGCGAGAGATGCAGGCCCAGCACAGTGCGCGCGCTGACGCTAACTTGCCGGTATTCGTCGCGCGCGATGCAATCAAGCATCAGACGCTCGAAATCAACACCGACTATCACAGCGCTCGCAAGAAACTCCATGAGCTCTGGACAGAGAACAACCTGGACGAGCAACGAGGGCAGCTCACCGAGCAAATTAAAACCCAACTAGAGGCCACCAATAAGCTGAAAGCTGACCTGGAGAAAAGCCTCATAAAGCTGGAGGAAGAAACCAACACCGCCTGCGCCGCCCTCCAGGAACAGGTCGAGACCCTGAACCCGAGAAAACTCGGCGGCTGGGACGACACCTCGGAAAACAAACGCCAGCGCTCCATTGACTATCAGGGCATGTTCACGATTTACCGCGATATCGAAAGCCTGCGCATCGGCCTGGTCAATGACAGTAATACCTTCGGCGTTGGCGGTGCCCCCATAGGACAAGTACTGCGCGACGCGGGGACGGGCAACAGGCTGGCCTATGACGAATTGCAGGAAACCTTGAAGCGTGGCTACCACGACCGTGAAAAGCTGTGTGAAGCGGCGCAAGCCACGCAGACCGCCCTCGAAAAATGGAAAAACGACTCCGCGTACGGCAACAAAAAAGCCGAGGAGCACCTGAAAACCCAGAAGGCCTGGCCCCCCGCCTTTACCGTTCTGAAGATGAGGCTGGGGGTGCTGTCACATCTCAAGGAACTCGCTCTTAACCGAATGAATCGCAGTACCGAACCCTCCGAGATGTTTTTTTTGCAGCGCTTCAAAGACAACGACCTCAAATCGGTCTCCAGCGCCTTTCTGGAACAGCAGCAATACAGCGGCTATACCCTGGCGGAGCGCAAGGCTACCTTGCAGACGGTGATCGACAAATACCAACGGTCCTTGAGCGATATGACCTCGCTGCACGAGGAAAACCCCGCATTCTTTCGCGATGAATACCGCCAGGCCCTTGCGGATCGCCTCAACGACGTCATCAACGATGCCCGGACGCAACTGGCCGAGGTGATGGGAGAGGAGCAATCGTTGAGCCCCGCCGTGGCGAAGCATGCCGAAAAACAGCGTAAACCGGCCAACCAACGGGTGTTCAACACCCGAGATAAAGAAACCTTGATTGGCAGCCTGCGGCGCCCCCAAGCCGGGGAATCGCACCCTATCATCGACGTACTTGACGCACAAACCGGGCGCCCCATTGCCAGTTACAGCGAACACCCCACAGAGGGTGAATGGGTAAAGATCGTCCCCGCTCAACCGGTACCCAGAGCCCCGGCTACGCCCTCCCCCAAACCCCTGGCATCCTACAGGTCAGACGGCCAACGGCTGATGGACGAAGGCGCCTCGATCGAGCGCTCGATTTTGTTCCAGAAAAAAAAGCTTGAGGACCCATTGCGCAGGGAAAGCCTCAACCCGCTGGACTGGAACGACATGCTCGAAGCCCAGGCCGAAAGGCTCGAACGCATGGCACAACGAACCGCCGCCGAACATGGCACCGACCCAGAGGCCACTGAACTGGTCAAGCAGTGGAACAGTGCCGTTGGCGAGATGCGCAAAAACGCCCGCCAGCATTGCGCCGACGGTTACATGGCATTGCCACCCAAACCCGCAAACGTCGATTTTCTATGGCAGCACGGGTTTGTCGACATAAACCTGTTACGCCGGGATATTGCGACCAAAAGCGGCGACGTGTTTACCGAGTATGCGGTGCGCAAAAAAGACCAGGGTGAGGTGCTGTGGTATGCCCACTTTCACTACCCGGCCAAAGGCTCGCCACGCAATCTCTATACGGCGGCCCATCTGAAAATCCCGTCCCAGCGCACCAAGACCCAGAAGGACTTGATTGCCGAAGCCGGCAACAACCGGGTGGTCGAGCAAATCACTCGGGCGCGTATTGGATCGCCACTCGATGAGAAGCTGTTTCTGAAACTCTGACGCCAAAAAAAGCCGCACACTGTGCGGCTTTGTTAAAGCGCAAGGCTTAGTGGGCGAACAACGAATTGCCCTTTTGCCCCGCCAGTTTCTCGGGCTTGATCAGGAAGCGCGCCAGCGCCGGCAACAGCCACAACGCGCCGAACATGTTCCACAGCAGCATGAAGGTCAGCATCAGGCCCATGTCGGCCTGGAACTTGATGGCCGAGAAGATCCAGGTGCACACGCCGATCGCCAGGCACAGGCCGGTGAACAGCACGGCTTTGCCGGTAGACTTGAGCGTCTGGTAGTAGGCTTCCTGCAACGGCAAACCGGCGCGCAGGAAACTCTCCAGGCGGCTGTAGATGTAAATGCCGTAGTCCACGCCAATCCCCACGCCCAGCGCCACCACCGGCAAGGTCGCGACCTTGACGCCGATGCCCATGAACGCCATCAGCGCGTTGCCCAGCACCGAGGTCAGCACCAGCGGCAGCACAATGCACAGGGTCGCTGCCCACGAGCGGAAGGTGATCATGCACATGGTGGCCACGCACAGGTACACCAGGATCAGGATGGTCAGCTCGGACTCCTTGATCACCTCGTTGGTGGCCGCTTCGATCCCGGCGTTACCCGCGGCGAGGATGAATTCCAGGCCGTCCCTGTTGTTTTCCCTGGCGAAGTCCTGCACTGCATGCACCGCACGGTCGAGGGTTTCGGCCTTGTGGTCATTGAGGAACACCAGCACCGGCGCCAGGGAGCAATTGTTGTTGTACAGGCCATCGGCGCGGGCGATGGAGTTGTTCAGCACATCCGGGTTGCGCGACAGGGTTTCCCATTTCAGGTTGCCCTCGTTCATGCCCTTGATCATCTGCTTGGACACGGTCACCAGCGAGATGGCCGACTGCACACCCTCGGTGTTCTGCATCTTCCACATCAACTGGTCGATGGGTGCCATGGCCTCATAACGCGAGCAGCCTTCGGGCGGGGTCTTGACCATCACCACCAGCACGTCGGAACTGGTGGAATAGTTGTTGATGATGAAGTTGTTGTCCTTGTTGTAGCGTGAGTCCGGGCGCAGCTCCGGCGCGCCCTGGTCGAGGTCGCCGATCTTCAGGTTCTGGCTGTACCACAGGCCGCCACCGAAGGCGACCAATGCCAGGGCAATCGACACCGGCGCGACTTTGGGGCTGGCGAACTTCGACAGCAGGCGCCAGAACGGGTGTTCGCGGTGCGCGTCCTTTTTGCTTTTGGCGATGGCGCGCTTGCTGATACCCACATAGGAGATCGCCACCGGCAGCAGGATCAGGTTGGTGAACACGATGACCGCTACACCCACCGAGGCGCCGATCGCCAGTTCGCGGATCACGCCGATATCGATGATCAGCAGGGTGATAAAACCGACCGCATCGGCGAGGATCGCGATCATTCCCGGCAGGAACAACTGGCGAAAGGTGCGCCGGGCGGCAGTCAGGGCGTTGTCGGCATCACTGGATTGCAGGGCGATCCCGTTGATCTTCTGCACGCCGTGGGAAATACCGATGGCGAAGATCAGGAACGGCACCAGCATCGAGTAGGGATCCAGCCCGAACCCCAGGGCATGCATCAGCCCCAGTTGCCAGATAACCGCCACCAGCGTGGTGCTCAACACCGCGATGGTGCTGCGCAGGCAGTTGGTGAACCACAGCAGCAGCACCAGGGTGATGACGAACGCGATGCCAAAGAACAGCACCACCATCACCAGGCCGTCGATCAGGTCGCCGACCTTCTTGGCAAAGCCGACGATGTGGATCTTGACGTTGGGGTTCTGTGCCTCGAACTTGTCGCGGATCTTGTCTTCGAGTTCATGGGAAAACTTGCGGTAATCCAGGGCCAGCAGCTTGCCCTGGTCTTGCGGGTCCGGGTAGGACTCCAGCAGCGGAATGTCGACGATGCTCGACTTGAAATCGTTGGCCACCAACCGCCCGACTTGCCCGGACTTGAGTACGTTGTTGCGCAACTGATCGAGGCTTTCCGGCGAGCCGTTGTAGCTCTGCGGGATCACTTCACCGCCGGCAAAGCCTTCTTCGGTAACTTCAGTCCAGCGTACGCTGGGGCTCCACAAGGACTTGAGCCCGGAGCGGTCAACGCCGGAAATGTAAAACACCTCGTCGTTGATCTGACGCAGGGTCTCCATGTACTCCTTGGTAAAGATGTCACCGTCCTTGGCTTCCACCGAGATGCGCACCGTGTTGCCCAGGTTCGCCAGGTCGTTGCGGTGCTCCATCATCTTTTCGATGAAGGGGTGCTTTAAGGGGATCATTTTTTCGAAACTGGTGGACGGGCGAATCAACGTCGCCTGCCAGAACAGGAAAATACTCACCACCAGGCAGATGATGATCACTGCCGGGCGGTTATTGAAAATCAGGCGCTCGAGAAACGTGGCCTTGTCGTTGTGATGACTGCTCATGGTGTCCCCGCCTTCTTATTGTTTTATCGGCTCGGCACCGGTCGGCGTTGCGACGCGTACGCCACCCTGCCCCACCAGAATCAAGTTGCCGTTGCCCGCCGCCGTGACCGCCGACAGCGAAATACGGTCCGGGCGATTGAATACGCTGAAGGTCAGCCCGTCGTCGTGGCTGACCACCACGCTGCCGCCGTTGCCCACCACCACGATGGAGCCGTCGTCCAGCAGGGTCGCCCCCGACAAGCCGAACTCCAGCGCGCCGCGGGTGGCGTTCAACTCGACCGGCTCCCAGGTGCTGCCAAAATCGGTGGAGCGAAACAGGTTGCCGCGCAGACCGTACGCCAACAGGGTTTGGGGCTGGGCGGTACCGATCACACCAAACAGCGAACCCTCGTAGGGGCCTTCGAGTTTTTCCCAGGTTTGGCCCTCGTCGTGGGAGCGGAACATGCTGCCCTGCTCGCCGACGATAAACAGCCCGGCGTCTTTCACCTCGGCGATGGCGTTGAGGTGGAACTGGTCTTCGTTGTCCAGACGGTCGCTGACGTCATCCCAGGTCTTGCCGCCGTCGGTGGTTTCGATCAGCGCACCGTAGGCGCCCACGGCAAAACCGTTGCTGGCGTCCTTGAACCAGACGTCGAGCAGCGGTGCTTCGCGTTTCAGGTCCTGGAATTGTTGGGCCCAGGTCTCGCCGCCATCGGTGGTGGCGAGGATCTGTGCGTCATGGCCCACCGCCCAGCCGTGTTTGTCATCGGCGAAAAACACCGCCGTCAGCAGTTGCCGGGTGGGGACTTTGGCTTGAGTCCAGGTGGCGCCCTGGTCGTCGGAATAGAGGATGTGCCCGCGATCACCGACCGTGACCAGGCGCTTGCCTGCGTGCACCACGTCGATCATCAGGCTTTTGGCGGCCTTGGGGGAATCAATGGCAAACACCGCTGCGCCGGTGGTTTCAGTGGCGGCGTGGGCAGGTGTCGACAACGCGACAACGCCCAGCAACGAGAGCGCTGTGGCCAGCAATGCGACCCTGCGCGTGGCCTTCGGGCGGTAAAACACCACACCCATGACAGGCTCACTCATAGACCTTTCTCCCATTTATTATTGTTAGGTCGTCTTGCCGTGCGGAGCCCTGAAACCTGCAATCTAGAGCGCCTTGGGCAAGCTGGGCCATCCTAGCGGGCTTTGGAATCGTCTGACAATCGGCGCTACGTTATGTTTTGTTAACTGGAGGGGTTTGGGCCGGTGCTGAATGTAGTGCTATCAGCAGCGGTGATCCGTGGAGGGGGCCGTTGTGGTGAGGGAGCTTGCTCCCGCTGGAGTGCGCAGCGCTCCCACGCTTTTTGGGGGCCGCTGCGCAGCCCAGCGGGAGCAAGCTCCCTCGCCACGGGTGAGGTGTGAGGTTTGGGAATGAATATTTATTCTATGTGTTGAGTTTTGGGAATTTTTATTCCATAAATAGGCTTCTCAAAATAATAATTTGAAGGAACCCGGCTATGCGCGAACTCGGAATCGGCCTGATTGGCACAGGCTTTATGGGGCGTGCCCACGCTCTGGCCTTTAATAACGCGCGGGCGGTGTTTGAGCTGCCGGTGAAGCTCACACTGGCCGCCCTGGCCGATGCCGATACCGAGCGCGCTACGCGCTGCGCCAATGACTGGGGATTTGCCAGGGCCCATGGCGACTGGCAGCAGTTGATCGACGATCCCAAGGTCGATGTCGTCGCCATCACCACGCCGAATCATTTGCATTACCCCATGGCCATGGCGGCGCTGGCGGCGGGCAAGGCGGTGTACTGCGAGAAGCCGCTGGCGGTCAGCCTGGAGCAGGCGGCAGCCATGCGCGAGGCGGCCAGCAAGGCCGGGGTGGTGACGCGGGTGGGTTACAACTATCAGCACAACCCGATGATTGGCCTGGCCCGGCAGTTGATCGCCAGCGGCGAGTTGGGGGAGATCATCAGTTTTCAGGGCGAGTTCAGCGAGGATTTCATGGCGGATGCGGCGTCGCCCTGGTCGTGGCGCTGTGAGGTCGGGCATGCCGGCGGTGCATTGGCGGACTTGGGCAGCCATTTGCTGTCGATGGCGCGGTATTTGGTGGGGGATGTGCTGAGTGTGTGTGCCGATACACAGACGGTGCACGCGCAGCGGCCCGGCACTGCCGGGAGTGAGACGCTGCGGGAGATTGCAGTGGATGATCAGGTGCATGCGTTGCTGCGCTTTGCCAATGGTGCGCGGGGGACGGTGAGCAGTAGTTGGCTCAAGCATGGGTATAAGAATCACCTGAGTTTTGAGATCAGTGGCACCCAGGGCACGTTGTTGTTTGATCAGGAGCGGTTGAATGAACTGCAGTTGTTTCGGGTTGGGCAGGATGGGTTTCAGCGCTTGCTGGCGGGGCCTTCGTTGCCGGGGTATGCGGCGTTCAGCCCGGCGCCGGGGCATCAGTTGGGGTACAACGAGTTGAAGACGCTGGAGGTGCATGAGCTGCTGATGGCGTTGGCTGGCAAGGGTGGCGATGGGACGGATTTTGCGGCGGCGTGGGAGGTTGAGCGGTTGGCGACGGCGATTCGGGTGGCGGCCAAGGAGGAGCGGTGGGTCAGGCTGAGTGAGGTTTGAAGGATAGAGGAGATTCAAATGTGGGAGCCGGGCTTGCCCGCGATAGCGGTGTGTCAGTCACCCTATCAGGTGACTGGTACACCGCTATCGCAGGCAAGCCAGCTCCCACAGAAGCCAGCTTCTACAGTAGCCAGCTCCCCACGTTAGATTTTCATTGTGCTTGGGATTTGCGCATCAGGCGGTAGGCGGCCGGGATGACGAAGAGTGAGAGCAGCGGCGCTGTGAGCATGCCGCCAATCATGGGCGCGGCAATCCGGCTCATGACTTCGCTGCCGGTGCCGCCGCCCAACAGGATCGGCAGCAAGCCGGCGATGATCACGGCCACGGTCATCGCCTTGGGGCGCACGCGCAGTACGGCACCTTCGATGATGGCTTGCAGCAACGCCCGGTCCCCTCCTCCTTGGCGTTCAGCCCAGGCGTTTTTCAGGTACAGCAGCATGATCACGCCGAACTCGGCCGACACACCCGCCAATGCGATAAACCCGACGCCGGTCGCCACCGACAGGTTGAAGCCCAGCCAGTACAACAACCAGACCCCACCGGTCAGCGCAAACGGCAATGTGGCGAGGATCAGCAGCGCCTCATCCACCCGGCGGAATGTCAGGTACAGCAATACGAAGATGATCAGCAAGGTCGCCGGCACCACCAGTTTCAGGCGTTCATTGGCCCGCTCCAGGAACTCGAACTGCCCCGAATAGCTGAGGCTCATGCCCGGCTGCAACTGCACTTGCTGGTTGATCGCCTCACGCAGGTCCTTCACCACCGACGCCAAATCACGGTCGCGCACGTCGATGTACACCCAGCCGGAAGGCCGGGCGTTTTCGCTCTTGAGCATCGGCGGGCCTTCGGTGACCTTTATGTTGGCCACCGTGCCCAGCGTGATCTGGCTGCCCGACGGGGTGTAAATCGGCAGGTTGCTCAAGGTACTCACCGAGTCGCGCCATTCTTTCGGGTAACGCAGGTTGATGGGAAACCGTGCCAGGCCTTCGACGGTCTCGCCGATGTTTTCACCGCCAATCGCCCCGGAGACGATGGACTGCACATCGGCGATGTTCAGGCCATAACGCGCAGCCGCCGGGCGATCAATATCCACGTCGATGTAACGCCCGCCGGTCAGGCGTTCAGCCAGGGCCGAACTGACGCCGGGCACCGTCTTGGCGACTTTTTCCACGGCCTGTGTCACCGCGTCGATCTGCATCAGGCTGGTGCCCGCGACCTTCACGCCAATCGGGCTTTTGACCCCGGTGGCGAGCATGTCGATGCGGTTGCGGATCGGCGGGATCCAGATGTTCGTCAGCCCTGGCACCTGCACCACACGGTCGAGTTCCTTCACCAGTTTTTCCGGGGTCATGCCGGGGCGCCATTGGTCCCGCGGCTTGAACTCGATGGTGGTTTCGAACATTTCCAGCGGCGCCGGATCGGTGGCGGTTTCTGCACGGCCAGCCTTGCCAAACACATGGGCAACTTCCGGCACACTCTTGATCAAGCGGTCGGTACGTTGCAGCAACGCGCCCGCGGTTTGCGTCGACAGCCCCGGCAGCGCCGACGGCATGTACAGCAGGTCGCCCTCATCCAGCGGCGGCAGGAATTCACCGCCCAGCTGCGACATCGGCCACAGCGCACTGGCGACCATCAACAGCGCCACCAGCAAGGTCATGCGCGGCCAGCGCAATACGGCTTCCAGGGCCGGTTGATAGAGTTTGATCAGGCCACGATTCAGCGGGTTGCGTTGCTCGTCGGGGATGCGCCCGCGAATCCAGTAACCCATCAGCACCGGGATCAAGGTCACCGACAACCCTGCCGCTGCGGCCATGGCGTAGGTCTTGGTGTAGGCCAGCGGGCCGAATAACCGGCCTTCCTGGGCTTGCAGGGTGAACACCGGGATAAACGACAAGGTGATGATCAGCAGGCAGAAAAACAGCGCAGGTCCCACCTCCACCGCTGCGTCGGTGATGACCTTCCAATGTTCATCGCCCTTCAGCTCGCGGTTCGGATGCGCGTGGTGCCAGGCCTCGATTTTCTTGTGGGCATTCTCGATCATCACCACTGCGCCATCGACCATTGCACCGATAGCGATTGCAATCCCGCCCAGGGACATGATGTTGGCATTGATGCCCTGGAAACGCATGACGATAAAGGCGATCAACACTCCCACCGGCAACGAGATGATCGCCACCAGCGAGGAGCGCAGGTGCCAGAGGAAAATCCCGCACACCAAGGCCACCACCAGGAACTCTTCCAGCAACTTGTGGCTGAGGTTGTCCACGGCGCGGTCGATGAGTTTGCTGCGATCGTAGGTGGTGACGATTTCCACGCCGGGCGGCAAGCTGGTTTTCAGTTGCTCCAGCTTGCTCTTGACCGCCGCAATGGCCTCGCGGGCATTCTTGCCGCTGCGCAGGATCACCACGCCGCCCACCGCTTCACCTTCGCCGTCCAGCTCACTGATGCCCCGGCGCATGTCCGGGCCCAACTGGATCGTCGCCACATCCCCCAGGGTCACCGGCACGTTGTTGGTGGCGAGCCGCAGGGGGATGCCGCGAAAGTCCTCCAGGGTTTTCAGGTAACCGGAGGCGCGCACCATGTATTCCGACTCGCCCATGTTCAGCACCGAGCCACCGGTTTCCTGGTTGGCCTTGCCGATGGCTTCCACCACCTGGGCCTGGGTGATGCCGCGACTGGCCAGCGCCAGCGGATCGATCTGCACCTGGTACTGCTTGACCTGGCCGCCGATGGTCGCCACTTCGGCGACGTTGGGCAGGGTCTTGAGTTCGAACTTGAGGAACCAGTCCTGCAACGAGCGCAGCTGCGCCAGGTCATGTTTGCCGGTGCGGTCCACCAGGGCGTACTGGTAGATCCAGCCGACACCCGTGGCGTCCGGGCCCAGCGCCGGTTTGGCGGATGCGGGCAAACGCGCCTGCAACTGGCTCAGGTATTCCAGCACCCGCGAGCGCGCCCAATACAGGTCGGTGCCTTCGTCAAACAGCACGTAGACGTAGCTGTCGCCAAAGAACGAAAAGCCGCGCACGGTCTTCGCCCCCGGCACCGAGAGCATGGTGGTGGTCATCGGGTAAGTGACCTGGTTCTCGACAATCTGCGGCGCCTGGCCCGGGTAGGGCGTGCGGATGATCACCTGCACGTCCGACAGGTCCGGCAAGGCATCCACCGGGGTGTTTTGTACCGACCACAGGCCCCAGGCGGTGACAAACAGCGTGGCCAGCAGCACCAGAAAACGGTTGGCCACCGACCAGCGAATCAACAGGGCGATCATGGCCGGGCTCCCGGTTGCATGCTCATACCGTCCCTGGACCCCTCATTTGAAAAACCATCGGACGATTGAGCGGTAATTCCCTTCAAACTTGCTTCAGAGTCCAGCAGGAATTGACCCGAGGCGACCACCTGCTGGCCTTCCTGCAAGCCTGCAACGATTACCGTCTGGTCCTGGTTTTCGGCACCGGCCTGAACTTCTACCGGGCGATAACGCCCGCCCTCCTCGGCCACCATCACCAGCACGCGTTTGCCGGTGCGAATCAATGCCTCGCTTGGCAGCAACAGCACCGACTGCCCGGTGGCTTGCGCCAGATGCACCTGCGCGGTCATGCCGGGCCGCAACATGCCGTCCGGGTTGGGCAGCTCGACGCGAACCTGCACCGTGCGGCTGTCCATGGCGGTGGCCGGCAGAATCGCGGCGACGGTGCCTTTGACGACGCGCCCCGGCAACCCGACAAAACGGCTCTCGACGGATTGCCCAACGGCCAATGCGCCACTCTGGGCTTCAGGTACGGCGACTTGCAGCCACACGGTGGCAAGGCCATTGATGCGCGCCAGGGTTTGGCCCGCCGCAACGGTCATGCCCTCACGCACCTCCAGTGTTTGCAACGCGCCACCCAGCGGGCTGGTGATGGTCATCACCGATTGCACCCGGCCGCTGCGTTCCATCTGCGTGATCAGCCCGGCGGGCATGCCACTCAGGCGCAAGCGCTGGCGAGCGGCGGCCAACAGGCCGGGGTCGCTGTGGCGCAAGGCAAGGAACTCTTCCTGGGCGCCCGCCCATTCCGGCACCAGAATGTCAGCCAGCGGCGCCTGGGCCTTGAGCACATCACCCGACGCACGCGCGTAAACCCGCTCTACAAACCCGACAGCGCGGGCCTGCACCACCGCCACCTCACGGTCGTTGAACGCCAGGACTCCCGACAACTCAAGACTCGACGCCAACACCCCCCGGCTGACACTGGCCAGGCGCACACCGATGTTCTGGGTCAGGCTCGAATCGATATGAATCGCCGCCCGTTCCTCGTCGCCACCGCCATAACGCGGCACCAACTGCATGTCCATAAACGGCGACTTGCCCGGCTTGTCGAACTTCTGCTGCGGGTACATCGGGTCGTACCAGTACAGCGCCTTTTTCTCGTCCGACGCCTGCATCGCCCCGGCCATGGACGGTTGCGCTGCGCGCATCTGCGCCAGCCAATAGCCGCCACCCAGTCCCAGGAGTAATACCCCGCCCAGCAGGGCTACGTTCACGATTCGGTTATTCATTGGCAGATTCCCCGTAAGCGAAATACAGCTGGGCGCCGATCAGGGCGCGCTGCTCAATGGCATCAATCTGTTTGAAGCGCGCCTCGACCAGCTCGCGGCGGGTGCTGACCACGTTCATCAGGTCGCCCTTGCCCGCGCGATAACCCGCCAAGCTCAGGGAAACCTTCTCCTCCGCCAACGGCACCAGGCTGTCCTGGCTGCGCTGCACGGCGCGGTCCAGGCGCTGATAATTGGCCAGGTCGTCTTCGAGTTCCTGGGTGTGTTCACGGGTCTTCGCTTCGCGTTCGGCATCCAGTTGGTCGAGCTCGGCCTGCTTGGCCGCGATGCCGGGGTTCTGTCGGCGACCGGGAAAAATCGGCAAGTCGAAGGTCAGTTGCAGGCTGACCATGTCGCCGTACTCACGGCCACGGTGCTGATAGTCCACCTCCCAACTCCAGTCCGAGGTCTTTTGCGCCTTGGCCTCGTTCAGTCGAGCTTCGGCCTCGCGGGTGCGCGGCACAAAGGCTTGCAGAACCGGATGCTGGTGCAGGTTGTGGGTGAAGCCGGTGGTGTCGACTTTCCAGTTCGGCAACTGCCCGCTGGGGGCTTCACTGGCGGCCGGGCCGATCCAGCGCTTGAGCGCGGCGCGGGCTTGGGCACGTTGCTGAGTCAGCTCGTCCTCGCGCTCGGCAAGGTCGGCGGCTTCCTGCCGGGGGATCACCGCGTCGGAAGGCTGGCCACGACCGCCGGCCAACTGCGCACGCACGGTGTCTTGCAGCAGGCGATTGTGTTGATAGAAGTCCTGGAACAGTGCCACTTTGCGTTCCACCGAATAGGCGCGAATCCACGCCTGGGCGGTGGCCTGCCGTACGTTCAAGCGTTCGATCCGGCCTTCGGCGGCAGCCGTATCCACCGTGGCCGAAGCCAACTCGACCCGCGCCTTGCGCTTGTCGCGACTGGGTACTTGTTGCTGGATGCCGATCATTTGCTCGGTCATGTCATCACCATACAACGTGCCGCGATTGGGCCCGCCAATGGGGAAATTCTGCAGGCCGACTACCAGTTTCGGGTCGGGCAGTTCACCCGCCGGAATCGCCGCCTGGGTCGCAGCCTGCAATTTGGAAGATTCAGCCGTCAGCGACGGCGCGTTGTTTTGCGCCAGGCGCAAGGCTTCGTCCAGGGTCAGCGCAGACGCCAGTGTCGGCCACGCCAGCACGCCCACCACCAGGGCACGCACGCATAGGGAATTCATTTTGAAGTTTCCTGTTCTGTTGCGCTGCGCACCGCTTTACGCGGCCCACAGCAAGGCCATCCCGGGTCAGGGACGAGTCTTCAGGTGCAACAGGATTCAGGTACGCGGCGGACGCCAGACGCCGGAAGGCGTGCGGTCGGGGATGAAATCAGAACCGAGGCTTGCCACCACGGGGTTGGAGACAGCAACAGGTGACTTGAGCACTGGCATCGACAGCTGCAACATGCCGCCGGTCTTGCATTCCTGCCCTGGCTTGCAGCTCTTGCCGTGGTCGGCGTGGCCGGCACCGTCCGCGCAACAGTCGGGGGACATGTCGCCCATCATCTGCATGTCGGACATCTGCATCGGGCACGGTTCGGTGCTTGAGGCCACACCCGCCATCCCGGTCAGGGGAAGCGTGAGGCTCAACAGCAGGACCAGGAAAAAACGCAGATAGCGGCTCATGGGGCGAGAGTCTAGACAAAAGGCGGTTAAGCAACAATTAACAAAAACCGGAGATTTGGCTTCCAGGCGCAGCAACAAAAAACCGCACCTGCTGGAGCAGGCGCGGCTTGGGTCAAACAGACAGCAGGATCAGTGCATGAAAATCGCGATCAGGATGATGACCGGGATAGGCACACCGAGGAAAAACAATAGTAATGAGCGCATGACGTTCTCCTTGAATTAACGAACAGGTGGCAGCGAAGTGGAGGTGGTGTAGGCATCGGTTTCCAGGTACACCACGGCATCCCGGCGACGACCGCCAAAGGTTGCCGCGAGGCTGGCAAAAAACGCACCGATCAACAGCGCCACGAAGGTCCACAGCGAGGTGTAGGCAGCCACTTTCGCAGCTGTGTCGGCAGCCTGTTTGGCTTTCAACTTGGCGTCATCCAGGGCTTTTTGGGCCTGGCCATAAACCTGGTCAACACGCGCCTCGGCATCGGCCTGGCTGAGGTTGGTGCGCTGGCTGATCAACTGTGCAAGGTACGCACGGTCTTCAGGGGCCAGCTGGCCGTTATTGCTTACGGTACGCGCAAAAATGCGCGCCACGACGCCGTGCACCGCGTCATCACTGACGGCCGCTGGGCGATCATCGCGGAACAGGCTGTCGACGTAGTAGCCGAAGTCTTCACCCTTGGTGGCAGCACCCGCCGCCTGGCTCATGCTACTGGCGGCACCCGAGGCCACGCTGGCACCGGCCTTTACACCACCGCTGACCACACTGCTGACCGAACCGACGATCAGCACCGCCGTCACCAGTGTCGCCACGGCCCAGGCCAGGAAGCCATGGGCGGTGTCGCGAAAGTACACCTCATCGCCGTGCATATTGGCCCACTTCACCCGCAGGCGACCGGCGAGATAACCGCCCATCCCCGACGCGATGATTTGCGTAACTGCCAGCCAGACAATGGTGGAAATGCCAAGCCCTTTAGCGCTGATGCCACTGTCGGCCCACGGCGAAACCGCCGAAAAGCCCAGGCCGAAGCCCAGCAATACCAGGATCAGGGACAACGCAGCTGCCGCAGCAGCCCCGGCAAAGATCGCGCCCCAGGAAACCCCGGAGAGCGCGCTCGATTCTTGCAGCGTGGATGAGGATGTGATCATTGTTGTTTTGCTCCAGGCATGAAAAATAGTGTTACAAGTCTCAAAAGGGACAGTGCAGTCGCCGTGCCAGGAACTTAAAAAATAAAAACCTATATTTTTCAACATGTTAAGTAATTTGAACTAACTCAAACCATGCAACTTGCAAGATATGCCCTCAAGCAGCGGGCGTTATGCATTCCTCGTAGGAAACAACCGCGCGCACGCCATGCTGGGCAAAAAATCCTACACACACAGCATTCGTTCAGAATCAGCGGGGTAAGGTGAATTGTGTCGTTTATGCCTACATAAATTTTTATTTAGGAAGCGGGCTATCATTTCTTGGCAAAATGCCCGCACTTCAGTGTGAATCGCTCACCAGGTAACCCTTATGACCCGCATTTTGACCATCGAGGACGACGCCGTAACGGCCCGCGAGATCGTTGCCGAGCTGAGTAGCCATGGACTGGACGTAGACTGGGTAGACAATGGCCGTGAAGGCCTGGTCCGCGCCGTCAGCGGTGATTACGACCTGATCACCCTCGACCGCATGCTCCCGGAGCTGGATGGCCTGGCCATCGTCACCACCCTGCGCACCATTGGCGTGTCGACGCCGATCCTGATGATCAGCGCCCTGTCCGACGTGGACGAACGGGTACGCGGCCTGCGGGCCGGTGGTGATGACTACCTGACCAAACCATTCGCTTCCGACGAAATGGCTGCCCGCGTCGAAGTGCTGCTGCGCCGCAAAAGCACGGTCAAGGAATTCGAAACCGCCCTGCGTGTGGCGGATCTGGAACTGAACCTGATCAGCCGTGAAGCCAGCCGCGCCGAACAGCCCCTGAGCCTGTTGCCGACTGAATACAAATTGCTGGAATTCCTGATGCGCAACACCGGGCAGATTCTGTCGCGGATGATGATCTTCGAGGAAGTCTGGGGTTATCACTTCGACCCGGGCACCAACCTGATCGACGTGCACATCGGCCGCCTGCGCAAAAAAATCGACCCGCCGGGCCTCACGCCGCTGATCCGCACGGTACGAGGTTCCGGGTATGTCATTGCTGAACCCCTCTAAAGGCTGGCGCTCCTCCAGCAGCCGGCTGCTGGCGCTCTACAGTTCGTTGTTCGTGGCCTGGAGCTGCATCCTCATGGGCGTGCTGTACTACGAGGTGTCCGGTTACCTGGGCGACCTCTCGCGCCATTCGCTGATGCAACGCCAGCACCTGTTCCAGCGCTTTGACGGCGAAGAACTGGTGGAAGCCCTGACCACCAGCATGACCTTCGACATGAAGGGCGTTGACGCCTACGGCCTGTTCGACGATCAGTTCAACCCCATCAGCGGCCCGATCCGCGTGATACCGCCCGACCTGCCGATGGACGGACACATCCATGCCCTGGCCAACTGCATCGATTCCGACGACCCGAAACTGCCGCGCGACAGCTGCGACGCCGTGGCCACCCACACCGAAGACGGCCGCTGGCTGATCCTGGTGCGCGCCAATGGCTCGCTGTTCGGCGTGACACGCATCATCCTGCACGCCTTGCTATGGGGCATCACCCTGACGATCATTCCTGGCGCGGCCGGTTGGCACCTGCTCAGGCGGCGCCCGTTGCGGCGGATTCGCGGGATCCAGGCCAGCGCCGAAGCCATCGTCGCCGGCGACCTGACCCACCGCTTGCCGCTGTCAGACCGGCGCGACGAACTGGACATGCTGGCGGCCATCGTCAACGCGATGCTCGACCGCATCGAGAAGCTGATGAACGAGGTCAAGGGCGTGTGCGACAACATCGCCCACGACCTGCGCACCCCGCTGACCCGCCTGCGGGCGCAGTTGTATCGGATCCAGCAGCAAGCCGATGAAGACGCACCCCACGCCCTGCAACTGGACGCGGCCATCGCCGAAACCGACACCCTGATGGCACGCTTTCGCGGCTTGCTGAGGATTTCCGAACTGGAAGACCACCAGCGCCGTTCAGGCTTCCTGGTGCTCGACCCCCTGCCCTTGCTGCAGGAACTCCACGACTTCTACCTGCCCCTGGCGGAAGAAGGCCAGATGGAGCTGCTGCTGCAAGTGCCGCCTTCGTTGCCCTGGATCACCGGCGACCGCGCCTTGCTGTTCGAAGCGCTGGCCAACCTGTTGAGCAACTCGATCAAGTTCACCCCACCGGGCGGCGAAGTGATTTTGCGGGGCGTAAACGATGCCGGCAGCACCCGCATCGAAGTGCTCGACTCCGGCCCCGGGATTCCGGCAGCGGAACGTGCAGCCGTGTTCCAGCGCTTTTACCGGGTAGACGAAGGCAATCAACAACAAGGCGGGTTTGGGTTAGGGCTATCGATCGTGGCCGCGATCATCAACCTGCACGGCTTCAAACTGGAAGTAGGCAGCAGCGAAAGCGGCGGCGCAAAATTGATCCTGGAATGCCGCCAACAACTGATGCCCGAAGCCTGAAGAACACCCCAACCCCAATGTAGGAGCTGGCTTGCCGGCGATGCAGACACCTCGGTGTATCAGGTACACCGAGCTGATGCGATCGCCGGCAAGCCAGCTCCTACAATTGGGCCTTATTAACCCGGGAAATTGCCCCGCAGCGCTTCCAGCCCACCGCTATACACACCGGCAAACAACTCCTCCACCGCCGCATCCGTCACACCGGCCACCGGGGTAAACACCCCCGACCAGGTGACCTTGGCGGAACTGGCAGTCAGCCCTTCTACCTTCAACGTCGCCAGGTACTCACTCACCGGAAACGGCGACTCGCTGATCGAGTAACTGTAGGTGCGTGCGACGTTATCAAACGTTTGCAGCCGCTCCACCACCACACCACCGTCTGCAGTTTGCAGATGACGCACACGCCCGCCTTCACTCGGCTCGCTCTTGGCGATAAAGGGCAGCCAGTCCGGCAGCGCATTAAAGCCGCCAACCAATTGCCATACCTGTTCGGCCGACACCGGGATTTCAATAACAGCAGATGCTTTTGCCACGATTAATACTCCAAACCATTCAAAAAATTAGATTGCCATGCTGTCGACAACGCCGCCGTCGACCCGCAACGCGGCACCGGTGGTTGCAGAGGACAACGGTGAAGCAATGTACGCCACCAGATTAGCCACTTCATCCACATTCGCGGCGCGCTGGATGATTGATGTCGGCCGGGCGTTGCGCACAAATACATCCGCCTCGTCCCGCGCACTGCGCCCGGACTTGGCCACCGCGTCCTTGAGCATGTGCTCCAGGCCGTCGGTAAAGGTCGGCCCCGGCAAAATAGCGTTGACCGTCACCCCGGTGCCCGCCAGCCGTTTGGCCAAGCCATGGGACACTGCCAGGTTGGCGCTTTTGGTGACGCCATAGTTGATCATGTCGGCCGGCGTTGCCACGCCCGATTCCGACGACACGAAGATCACCCGGCCCCAGCCCTGCTTGACCATGCCCGGCGTGTAGTGCCGCGACAAACGCACGCCGGAGATCACGTTGACCTCGTAGAAACGCGTCCACTCGCTGTCGGGTGCGTCGAAAAAATCCACGTCGTTGAAGATCCCGAGGTTGTTCACCAGAATGTCGGCCCGAGGTTCGGCGGCGAAGAGTTTTTCTGCGCCCTCGACGGTGCCCAGGTCGGCCACCAGCCCACGCAGTTCGGCACCCGGGACCGCCTGGCGAATCGTCGCCAGCGCCTCGTCGACCTTGCCCGATTCACGCCCGATCACCACCACCGTGGCGCCGGATTGTGCCAGCGCCTGGCTGATGCCCAGCCCTATGCCGGCGGTACTGCCACTGACGATTGCGACTTTGCCACTGATATCAATTTTCATCGTTCGCGTTCCTGTGGTTAGAGCGGCAGCGGTGCGCGGGCCGAAATCAATCGGGCATCGCGCAGGGCCTGCCAAAAGGCTGCGGGAATCTTCTCTGACAACGCCGCGACGTCTTCAGCAATTCGACCCGGACGACTGGCACCCGGAATCACCGCCGCCACTGCCGGATGAGCCAGGGAGAATTGCAGCGCAGCGGCTTTCACACTCACGCCATGAGCCGCAGCAATCGCCTTGATCTGCTCGACCTTGCTGATAATTGCCGGGCTGGCTTTCTGGTATTCAAAATGTGCGCCGCCCGCCAGGATGCCCGAGCTGTATGGGCCGCCGACCACGATCTCGACGTTCTGCGCCAGGGCTGCGTCCATCAGGCGCTGCAAGGCACGTTCGTGGTCGAGCAAGGTGTAGCGGCCCGCCAGCAGGAAGCCATCAGGCTGGGCTTCGGTCAGGTCCAGGGTCAACTCGCACGGTTCCACGCGGTTGACGCCCAGGCCCCAGGCCTTGATCACGCCCTCTTCACGCAGGCGGGTCAGTACCTTGAAGGCACCGGTGCGCGCCTGGTTGAAGTAGTCGAGCCATTGGTCACCGTAGAAGTCCTGGGCGATGTCGTGAATCCACACGATGTCGAGGCGGTCGGTTTGCAGGCGGTTGAGGCTGTCTTCGATGGAGCGCAGAGTGGCATCGGCGCTGTAGTCGTTGACCATTTTGTTCGGCCGGCCATGTTCGAACACACCGCTTTTCTCACCCAGGTCGCGGGCGCTTTCTTCCACTTCATCCAGGATCACCCGGCCGACCTTGGTACTAAGCACGTAGTCGTCACGGTTGTAGTTCGACAGGGCCTGGCCCAGGCGGATTTCCGACAGGCCCGAACCGTAGAACGGTGCGGTGTCGAAGTAACGCACGCCCTGGTTCCAAGCGGCCTCGACGGTGGCCTGTGCCTCCTCTTCTGGAATCGCGCGGAACATGTTGCCCAAGGGGGCGGTGCCGAAACCCAGCACGCCGGGCAATTTGTCTTTCAAGCTCATGGGTAAATCCTCAAGTGTTCAAGGTCGCTGTGTTGACCGTTGAGCAGATCGTAGATTGCAGAGATCGGACCGTCCAAGACATACTGCGACCAACTTGAGTCCCTACAGGTCTTACATGATCGATTTCCGTCAATTGCGCTACTTCGTTGTAGTCGCTGAAGAAGAACACGTGGGGCGTGCTGCCGAACGGCTGCACATCTCCCAATCGCCCCTGAGCCGGCAGATCGCCCAACTGGAAGAACGCCTGGGCCTGACCCTGTTCGAGCGCAGCCAACAGCGCATCCGCCTGACCCGCGACGGCCAGACGTTCCTGGCCGAAACCAAGGCGCTGTTGACCCACGCCAACCGCCTGGAGTCCCTGGGCCGGCGATTGGGCAAAGGCGAAGAAGGCGGTCTGTGCATCGGCTATATCGAAAACGCCATGCACGCAGGCGTGCTGCCGAATGCCTTGAAAGTGCTGCGCGACGCGCGGCCCAACGTGCACATCGCCCTGTACAACCTGCCCTCCATCGAGCAACTGGAAGGCTTGCGCCAACGCAGCCTGGACATCGCCCTGGTGGGTGAGCCATCGGCAGCGGACGATCCGGACCTGGTGGCCCTGCAAGTGCTGGACGACCCAATGTTACTGGCGCTGCCCGAACAGCATCCGCTGGCCAGCGTCAGCGAGTTGCTGCCCGAACACCTGGCCGAGCAGCAATGGATTGGTGTGCAACGCAAGCCTGGGGCGAACCCGGCGGATGACTTTGTCGCCGCGTGCATTCGTGCGGGCTTTACCCCGCAGATTCCGATGGAAGCCAGCGAGCCGTTTACCGCGCTGGGGTTGGTGGCGTCGGGGTTGGGTGTGGCGATGGTGCAAAAGGGTTTGAGCCGCAACGCCCCGCCCGGCGTGGTGCTGCGGGAACTGCCGTGGCTGACCTACACCACGCCGCTGTGGGCGGCGTGGCACCGGATCAATTTGCGGCCGTTGGTGGAGACGTTCAGGAAAGTGCTGACGGAGCGTTGAGGGTATTGGGGCATGCGTTATTGGATCGCCTGCCCCGATCAAATGTGGGAGCCGGGCTTGCCCGCGATGCAGGCACCTCGGTCTGTCAGTAAGACCGCGGTGATGCCATCGCAGGCAAGCCAGCTCCCACAGGGGTTCGGTGTTGTTGCTGAAAGTGGTTAAGGATCAGTAGCGCCAATGCCCCGGCACCCACAACCACTGCCCGTTCCCCCAGCGGTAATGCCCCCGCACCCACTGGTACCCCGGCGCCGGAGCCACCGGCACTACTTCAACCAACGGCGGCGGGCGCCGTGGGTGAACAGGTTCAACGATGCAACCAGACAACGCAGCCGCCATCAATGTGGCGGTGAGCGTGGCCTTGAATAGACGGGACATGGCACGGTTCCCCAATGAAACTAGCCGTCGCCTGGGTGGCGGGCTTACCCGGGTTAAACGCTGCCAGCCGGGAAAATCCGTCGCCCGTCTCAGTTATTTTTGGCTACCTTGCCCTTCGCCTGCCCTTTCAAATACAACGCCTCCACCAGCCGCTGGCGCTCATCCCGGGGCAAGGTGCTGGCGAATTGCGCCAGGGTGTTGTCCACCAAAGCCCGCAGCGCCATGTCCGCTTCCCGGGCTTTGCCCAGGTCTGTCACCAAGGCCTCTCGGTCCAGGGTCGGTGCCTCCAATTGCTTGATCACATCCAGCCGCGCCTCGCGCCCGGCGAGCACCAGCGGTTGGCTGTCGGCGCGGTTCTGGCGCAACAGTTGGCGCAGCTCCTTGCGCCGCTGCGGCGGCAGCTTGACCATCGCCTGGCGCAAGCCATGCTGGTTCACCACCGCTTCGGCGGGCTTGGCAGTCGCCAGCCAGTGGTACAGGCCACCACCGACACCGCCGATCAAAAACACGTTGAACAACACCGACACAACCAGCAGCGGCTTCAGGTACTTGGGTGACGGGGTCATTGCTCGCTTTCCTCGGCGTTGACGGTAAAGACGACATCGGCGTCGCCCTGGTCGAAGACACTCGGCAGCACTTCAGGACCGAGCATGGGCAGCGGCACACTCAATGACGCGACCAGGATGCCGGCGGCGATCCCCGCGACGCCCACGCCGACAAACCCGGCCGGCGACAGCCAGCCGGCGTAGCGCGCCCAGAAGGACCGGCGCTGGGGAAATGACTGGCGGATGTGCCGCGCCAGCGCCGGGTCGACGGGCGCCAGTTGATAGCCGTCCAACTGGCCATCGAGCCAGCGCGCCTGGTGCAGCACCTCAAGTACGCCGTTATTCCCTGCGTCCAGCAGTGCCTGGGCCTGCGCCTGTTCGGCGCGGGGCCAGCGGTGCAGGTGGCCGCCGTAAGCCTCGGCCAGTTGGGCAAATCGTTCAGGCGTCATGGTTTTCCCCTTCCTGGGCGGGCGGGCCCGGGTATGTCGTCAAGGTAACTGCGCAAGTTGCGCCGCGCCCGTGACAGCAAGCTCTCCAGTGCCTCGACGCTGATGTTCATCAGCGCCGCGGCGTCGATATTCGACAGCTCTTGATAGTACTGCAGCACGATTGCCTCGCGCTGGCGATCAGGCAGCGACGCCAACGCCCGCGCCATGTGCTCACTGCGCGCGGCCGCTTCCAGCTGTTCATCGGGGGCGGGCGCGCTGTCGAGCACTTCGTGCATGGCCTCTTCGTCGTGCAACGGGCGCTCCTTGCGCCGGCGCAAATGGTCGTGGCACAGGTTGAGCACCACGCGGTGCAACCAGGTGTCGAAGCGTGCTTCGCCACTGCGCCAACTCGCGGCCTGGCGCCAGATACGCAGGAAGCTTTCCTGGGCCACGTCCCTGGCCTCGTCGGCATCCCCGAGGATCCGACTGGCGAGCGCGAGCAAACGCGGGAGCTTGCGCGTCACCATTTCGTTGATGGCCGCCGGTTCGTTGTTACCGATGCGGGCCAACAGCTCAACGTCCGGATCAGTGTCTTTCAATAGGGCAAGTCTCGGTCCGGTGGCTAAGGGTCAGGTTGACGAAGCTGTCAGCGAATCCAGTGCCCTTCCATCCAGTACCAGTTGGGGCCGCGTGATTCCCAGTGGCCTGGCTCCCAGCGGGCGTTGCGCATCACCGGCTGCCAGTGACCCGGCACCCAGGCATAGCCGCGCCCTTCGTAACGCCAGTGCCCGCGGTCCCACACATAGCCCTGGCGTTCGACGGGAACCGCCTCGACGCGCATCGGCGGCGGCGCATCGCGAATGATCACTTCGGTCTGGGCAAAGGTCGGCGTGCTGACCAGGGCGGCCAATGCCAGCGGGATCAACAGGGCAAAACGGAATGCGGCCAAAGGTCGTGCAAGTCTCATGACAACTCCTTCATCGGCGATCGCCAGTGATCGCAGCTGTAGGGTTGAACGGCAGGTGCCGAGGAAATCCGTCGCGCTGGAATCAACTTTTTTCGCGACCACTGCGCACGTCAGGCAGGGCCAGTATTGACCAGGGTTTGCGGGGGTTTGATGAAATATGCAAAAAGCTGCGACGGATTTGGCCAGGCGGTCGCGTTCAAGGGTTAACCGCTGGCAATCGGCAGGCTCATCTGTTGATTGGCAGCGTTCACTACCTTGAGGAAATCACCATGTCTCGTCGAATTTCACTGCTGGTTGCCGCCGTCCTGCTCATGAACCTTGGCGGCTGCGTGTTCCTGCCGGGGCACCGCGAGCACTGCTGCTGGCGCGGGTACGGGGTAGTCACCGCACCGACTGCACAAGCGATCTCCTGAGTCGCTAACCGAAGGCTGCAAACCCTCTGCGCCCGGCTTTGAGCTCGGTGCGCAGTTCGCCGATAAGGTTTGAGATGGCACGGACGCTGTCCAGGCCCTGGGGAGACACGCGAGGCAGCAGCAAGTCGACGCGCCCGGAGGTGGGATCGAAGATATTGATGCGCAGCGAACCGTCGCTGTTCAACGAGCAGTCACAGGCGAGCGGCAGGAAGCCGGACTCCATGATGTGGCAAAACTCGGCAATTGAAAGCATTGGGCACCCTTTCCCTGGACCGGGCTCGGAGGACATGATCCGTCTAGGGTAGATGAGCTTTTTCAGCTTGCCCGGGAATTAAATCAAAAGTGATACTTAGTGCTCATTTAGCCTGAAACCGCTGGCCGGTTGACGCCAGAAAAACCACGTCACGACCTCCCATCCGATGCCGCGCGAAGCACTTGATTCCTGGCGATGATGGCCAGATGCTCTGGGCGTTTGCCACCCTCCGAGTACCTCCCGCATGAACATCGACCCGCCAAGCGAACCCGACAGTGCCGTGTACAAGACGTTGCTGGAATCGACCAAGGCCATTCCCTGGCGCATCGACTGGCAAACCATGACATTCAGCTACATCGGCCCACAAATCGAGGCGCTGCTGGGCTGGACACCGCAGAGCTGGGCCACCGTGGATGACTGGGTGGCACGCATGCACCCGGACGACCGCGAGTACGTGGTCAACTTCTGCGTCTCGCAGTCACGCGCCGGCGTCGACCACGAAGCCGATTACCGGGCGCTGACCGCCAGCGGCGAGTACGTGTGGATTCGCGACGTGGTGCACGTACAGCGCAAGGACGGCGAGGTGCAGGCGCTGATCGGCTTCATGTTCGATATCAGCGAACGCAAGAAGACTGAAGAACACCTGATTCGCCTGCAGAAACAGCTGGAGGAATATTCATTCCAGGACGGCCTGACCGGCATCGCCAACCGCCGCATGTTCGACACCGTACTGGCGCGCGAGTGGGCCAGCGCCCTGCGCAGCCAATTGCCGCTGTCGTTGATCCTGTTGGATATCGACTATTTCAAGCAGTACAACGATCTCTACGGGCATATCAAGGGCGATGAATGCCTGCGCCAGGTGGCGCGCACGCTATCGCTGGCGGCCAACCGGCCACTGGACTTCATTGCACGCATTGGCGGCGAGGAGTTCGTGTGGTTGCTGCCGCAAACCGATGCCGAATCCGCTCGGCGCGTGGCCGATCGCTGCTTGCACCTGATGCGCCAGCAACAGATCGAGCACGGGCATTCGGCAGTGTCCAACCTGCTCACGTTGAGCCTGGGCGTGGGCACCTGCACGGTAAAACCGGGCAGCGCGGCGCTGGCATTTGTCGAGGCGGTCGACAAGTTGTTGTACCAGGCCAAGCGCAATGGCCGGATGCGCGCGGAGTTTGCCGACGTGGCGGATTGATACAATGCTTGAATCGCAGGCAAAAAAAATCCCAAGTAGCTGATGGAAACTTGGGATTTAAAAATGCATAAACCGTGGGAGGTGAACGCACGGCTATTTTACCCACAGGGGAAACTTGCAACAAGATAATCTTCAACCTTTCGTCGGATTAAAACAACGCTAAGTCGTTCAATAACCACACTTTTTTAATGGATCCGATTTTTAAAGCGCCACTTTTTGGTGCAATACCCAGCGCGATTAAACATACCGAAATGTTTATTCCGCGACAAAAACAAGCTCATTGATTAAAGGGGCGTGGGCGACTTCAGATAACGTTCATTCAAGTGTTTGCACGGATCCACCAGTTCAAGTTCGTTCTGGGGCATGGTGCGCGAGACACTGGCTGCCTGGCGGCATAACGCCAGGCGCTCCGCCGCTTCTTCGCGCTGCCGATCAACCTGGGCATTCACCCGAACGAAATAGGCGCCCAGCACCACGGCCGTGCACAGAACCCCGACGACAAAGTAACGGAAGGCGTTGGATTGAGGGGGCTCCAGCTCGCTCATACGCTCATTGCACCGTGTGTTTCTGATAGCGAACGTCGTCACACAGGGTTCCACTCACCTGCACCACTGCGGTGCAAATCTGGAAAATGGCATTGATCTCGTCCGCCGTTGCCAACCGAATAACCGTACCCATGCGCACCGCTTCCCAATGAGACGCTCAATTGTATGTAAATTGAAACACATCGGTTGTGGTGGATTTGTAAAACAGTCATCCGGATTACGCGTTAATCCTGTTCACGTCGCCTGAACTGCCCTGGCGCCAGCCCGTGGGCCTTGCGAAAACACCGGGAAAAATAGGCCTCGTCGGTAAACCCGCAACGGTGCGCAATTGCGCCAATCATCTGCGGGCTATTGAGCAGCAGCGTACGCGCCAGTTGCATGCGACGGTCGAGTACCAACTGGGAGAAGGGTTTGCCGGTTTCCTTGCGCAGCAGGTGGGTCAGGTAGTTGGGCGACAGGAAAGCGGCCGCCGCCGCGTCGGTCAGGTTCAGGGTGGGTTCGTGCAAATGCTCACGGATGTAGCCCTGCACCCGGGCCAGGGCGTCCTTGCGGCCACGCCGGGTGGCGTTGTTGGCGGCGAAGGCCTGGAGCGGCTCGGCATACGCTTGGCAAACCAACCCGATCAACTGAAACAGGTAACCCTTGAGCCGCTCCCGGGCGCCGAAGCTGCGCTGGGCATCGAGGGCACGCATCTGCTCCAGCCAGGTTTTGACTTCCTCGAAGGCGGCATCATCGAGGATGAAGTCCAGCTGTTCCTGAAAGCGAAACGGCGACAGTTCCGGGGCCTGGCCGATGGGAATGTCTTCCAGGTCCAGCGGGTCGCAGGTCAGTTGCGGCAGGAAAAATCCCTGGCTGAAATTGATCAGCATGAAATCGCCGTCTTCGGGATGGGGAATCACGTGCAGGCGATGAGGCAGGATAAAGGCCAGGGCCTTTTTCGGGAACGGGCGCACCGCACCGCCGATGTGCTGCACGGTGTCACCGCCCAGGTTGATCTGGATCTGGAAATACTCGTGGCGATGGGGACTGGTCAGCGCCGCCCTGCCCCGTTTGTCGCGGATATAGAAGTCGGGGCGGTCGCTGCGTTGTTCCATGCCGTAGGTGGTGATGCGGGTGCCGGGCATAGGTATTTCTCGAAGGGCCAGGGCACCACTGTAGCGTCAACCCTGGCTGAGGGTGAAGTTCAGCTCGGCCAGGCCGTCAATGCCGGCGGTCACCACATCGCCCGGTTGCAAGGCCCCGACGCCCGCCGGGGTGCCGGTGAAGATCAAGTCGCCGGCCTTCAGCGCCACGGATTTGGACGCATGGCTGATCACCTCGCTGACCGACCAGATCAGGTCCGCCAGGTCGCCCACTTGACGTTGCTGGCCATTGACGTTGAGCCAGATGCGCCCGCTGCCCGGATGGCCGACGTCACTCACCGGCCGCAACGCAGTGCAAGGTGCCGACTCGTCGAAGGCCTTGGCCCATTCCCACGGCCGCGAGAGCTTTTTCGCCTCGGCCTGGAGGTCACGGCGGGTCAAGTCAATGCCCAGGCCGTAACCCCAGATATGCGCGAAAGCGTCTTGCGGGGCAATGTCCACGCCGCCCTTGCCGATGGCCACCACCAATTCGACCTCGTGATGCAGGTCGGCGGTCATTGGCGGGTAGGCGATCACGCCCTCGGCCGGCACTACGGCATCGGCCGGTTTCATGAAAAAGAACGGCGGCTCGCGGTCGGGGTCGTGGCCCATTTCGCGGGCATGTTCGCTGTAGTTGCGCCCCACGCAAAATACCCGGCGCAGCGCGAAACGAGCGTCGTCGCCGTGGATGGCGAGGGATGGAATGTCGTTGGGGGTGATGACGTAGCGGGTCATGGCGTATGCCTCTTCGGTTGCCTGGGGCCAGTATGCGCAACGGCACCAGGGCGAAGTTGGACAGGCTTACGCAGATTTTGTACTGGGCGGTGCAATCATTTACGCGCCAGCTTGTAGCGCAGGCAGTCCTGGTAAAAGCTCTGGCGAATCACCTCGGGCTTGACCCGTGAACGGCTGTCGTAGGTCTGCTCGGTGATGCCCATGGCCATCATGTGCATCCAGGACTTCTTGAACTGGTAGCTCTTCAGCTTCTGCCGGGCGGCATACAGCGAGACGCCCGACAGTTTCAATTCTTGCGCCCGGGCCGCCGTACCCGCGCCCCAACTGCACATGTATTTGTCATTATCCCGCAGCTCCCGCGCCTCTACCGAAAGCGCCCCACCTGCCAGGGAACAGGCGATCAGCATGATTCCAACCTTGCGCATTTGCATCCCCGTCTAACCACCTGAAAATAAAAGTGATTTTGGCGAGAATTTTGTTACAAAGGGGCCAGCAAATTGCCTTCTTGGCTAATTTGCCGAGACCAGTTTGAGGCCGATCACGCCTGCCAGGATCAGCACGATGCACAAAACCCGTAACGGCGCAGTGGAGTCGCCCAGCAATGCCATGCCGATAATCGCGGTGCCAGCGGCGCCGATTCCGGTCCAGACGGCGTAGGCACTGCCCACCGGCAGCGTGCGCAGCGCCATCGAAAGCAGGATCACGCTGCAAACGCCGGTCACCACGGTGAGCAATCCGGGGGTGAATCGGGTGAAGCCATCCGAGGCCTTCATCGTGAACGCGAAAGCAATTTCAAGAATGCCGGCCAAGCCGAGCAGTAGCCATGCCATGGAGTGAGCCCTCAGAAAATACAGTGAGTGTGCGGCGAGGCGCCCCGCCACATCGAACCCGCGTTGGCTTATGCCTTGGCAGCCGCCGCTGGGGTGGTGCGGAAGGTGATGCCCAGGCGGTTAAAGGCATTCATCAAGGCAATGCCGTAGGTGAGGTCGGCCAGTTCCTTGTCACTGAACTCGGCTGCGGCCGCCGCGTAGCCCGCGTCCGACACATCGCTGGCGGTAACGGCTTCGGCAAACGCCAGGGCCACGCGTTCACGCTGGGTGAAGACCGCGCCAGCGTCGTGCCACACCGGCACCAGCACCAGCTTGTCCACGGCCAGGCCTTGCTTGAGCAGGTCCCGCGAGTGCATGTCGATGCAAAACGCGCAGCCGTTGACCTGCGAAACTCGCAGGTAGACCAGGTCGATCAGCTCTTTGGACAGGCCACTGTTTTGCAGGTAAACGTAAACCCCGCCGAATGCTTTGTAACCTTCAGGGGAGGCTTTGGAGTAGTCGAGACGCGTTGTCATGGTGAAATCCTGTAGAGGTTGGATGAAGACGCCATCTTGCGGCGCCATGGCCTACCCCAAAAGATCCATGATCTGGCTTGAACAATAGGCCATGAATGCGCCGACATGGCCTAGTCTCAATCTTGATTCTTGGCTCTTTGGCATGGGTCATGGGGTTCGTAGACTGAAGGCCGTCAACCCAGGAAGCACCGCACCATGAATATCCTCCATGTCAGTGCCAGCCCTCGCGGGCAAGCGTCGGAGAGCAACGCGCTCTCCCAAAAAATCATTGAATGCCTGCGCCAGCGGCACCCGGCCGCCGAGGTAACCCAGCGGCTCATCGCCGGTGATGCCATGGCGCCGTTGGACGAGCCTTACGCAACGTCCCAGCAGTCGACCGCGGATATCTCGCAGGCAGGTTCGATGGCCCAGTCCGAGCGGCTGGTTCGCGAGTTGGAGCTGGCCGATGTCGTGGTGATTGCCACCCCCATGCATAACTACTCGGTGCCAGCGGCCCTCAAGTTATGGCTCGATCACATTGCACGGGTGCGCCGCACCTTCGATATCTCGGCCCAGGGCAAGGTCGGCTTATTGCAGGACCGGCCAGTGTTCATTGCCGTGGCCTCAGGCGGGCGATTTTCCGGGGAGCGCGCGCACCAGCCGGATTTCCTGACGCCGTACCTGAAAACCATCCTGGGCATGATCGGCCTGCACGACGTGACCTTCTTCAGCGTCGAGGGCACTGCTTCACGCCCGGAAACACTGGCTCAGACGCGTCGCCAGACCGACCAGGCGCTACACGACTACTTCGCAACCTGAACAGGACCCGCCGCCGGATGAGCACCTCGACCAAGGCTTTTTCACCGCTGGACGCCGGCTCCACAGAGCCGATCTACCGGCAACTCTACTGGCGGTTCCGCAGCGCGATTGCCGACGGTTTGCTCAAGCCCGGCGAACGTATACCGGCCGCCCGGGCTTTGGCCAAGGAGCTTGGCCTGGCCCGGGGCACCATCGACACCACGTATGCGCTGCTGGCGGCCGAAGGCTATATCCAGGCCCGTGGCCAGGCCGGCACCGTGGTGGCGGAAGGGATCAAGGCCAACCTGCCGGAACGCCCCGCCACCCTCAGCGACCATAATGCCGTGAGGCAAAAAGCCGCCGTGCTGCCGTTTCAAATGGGCCTGCCGGCACTGGATGCGTTCCCGCGCAAGGTCTGGTCAAAGATCGCCGCCCGCTGCGCGCGCGCCACCCAGGTCGCAGACATGGCCAACCCGTGCGTGTACGGTTTGAACTCGCTGCGCACGGCAATTGCCAGTTACTTGCAAGTTGCCCGGGGTATCCACTGCTCGCCCGCACAAGTGTTTGTCACCTCGGGCTACCGCAACACGTTGAGCCTGATCGCCCATGCGCTGCTGGAACCGGGCGACCGAGTGCTGGTGGAAGACCCGGGCTACCTGTTCACCCGGCCGTTGCTGGATTACCTGAACATCCAGGCCACCCCGGTACCCGTGGACCAGGACGGCATGCAGGTATCCCATGCCGTGCAACAGGGCAAAGGCGCCCGCGCGGTGGTGGTCACCCCGGCGCATCAAAGCCCGCTGTGCGTCTCGCTGTCGTTGCCCAGGCGCCTGGAGCTGCTGGACTGGGCCAGCCGCCAGCAGGCTTGGATCATCGAGGACGACTATGACGGCGAATACCGTTACGTCAGCCGCCCGCTGCCGGCCCTCAAGAGCCTGGACCGCGACGGCCGGGTGCTCTACGCCGGGACGTTCAGCAAAGTGTTGTTTCCCGGGATCCGCCTCGCCTATCTGGTGGTGCCTGTGGCTCAAGTGGAACGCTTCGAACACGTCAGCCAGACCTTCCTCGGGGGTTGCCCGGAACTGACCCAGGCGATCGTCGCGACGTTTATGGCCGAAGGGCATTTTGCGCGGCATATCCAGCGCATGCGCAAGCTCTACGGTGAGCGTCGGGAAGCCACGGCCAGAGGGTTGCGCAAGGCCTTGGGCGAGCATATTTCGATTGATGCCCAACCGGGCGGGATGCACTTGGTCCTGCGCCTGAACACCCAACAATCCGACCGCGCGTGCGTGCAACGCCTGGCACAGGCAGGCATTTACGCAGAGGCCTTGAGCGACTGGAATATCCATAGCCAGACCGGGCCCGGCCTGCTGCTGGGCTTTGCCAATATCGAATCAGAGGCCGTCGCCCAGGCCCTTGGAAAACGCATCCTGGACGTGATTGAGCCCACGGCGAACTAACTGTTTTTGGCCTTGGCGATGCTGCTCCCGAATCCTTTCGCCAAGGCCTTTTTATTTACCACTGATACGTCGCGCTGGCCTGCACGGTGCGCTGTGAGCCATACCAGCACCACGAGTAGGAATAGCAGGACGCGACGTACTCTTTATTCGCAAGGTTGGTGGCATTCACTGCCAGGCGCAGGTTGTCGCCCTGGCGGTTGATGTGTGGAATGTCGTAGTGCACCGCCGCATCGAACAGGGTGTAGCCAGGCACTTTTAGGGTGTTGGCGGTATCGCCCCAGGAGGAGCCTACATACCGCGCACCGGCGCCTACGCCAAAGCCCTTCAGGGTGCCGTCGTGCAGGGTGTAATCGGCCCAGGCCGATGCGGTATGGCGTGGCACGGCGTAGGTGGTGGTGCCTTCGGCCGCCACGGCCGGGCCCACGCCGATGTCGCTGATGGGCGCATAGCGCACGGTGTTGTTGGACTTGCTGATGCGGTTATCCAGGTAGGCGTAGGCCGCGGTGATGTCCAGGTTGTCGTTCAGGCTGGCCTTGCCCTCAATCTCAAAGCCACGGGATTGTACTTCGCCGTCCTGGATCTGGCAGCGCGAGCCGTTGCACAGGTGGGAAGCGTCCGGGTCCAGCGTCGGCACGTTGGTCTGGCGCAGGTCGAAGATGGCTGCGGTGATGAAGCTGTTGCTGCCCGGTGGCTGGTACTTGATCCCGATCTCGGTTTGCTTGCCTTCGGTGGGCTGGAACGTCGAACCGCCGTAGCCCGTGCCGGATTGCGGCTGGAAGGATTCCGAATAGCTGACATACGGCGCCAAGCCATTATCGAACAGGTAGACCAGGCCCAGGCGGCCGGTGAACGCCTTGCTGTCCTGGCTGGATTTGGTCTTCTTGCGGGTGGTCATGGCCAGGGTGCTGTTGTCGGTGCTGGCCCAGTCATAACGCCCGCCCATCAACAACACCCATTTGTCCCACTTCATCTGCTCTTGCAGGTACACGCCGGTTTGCTCGCTGCGCGAAGTCGCGTCGCTGGTATACGCCGGAACCGGCACGGCCGCGCCGTAGACCGGGTCGAAGATGTCCAGTGTTGGACCTGCGGTGTACACGCCGCTGCCGGATTTGGTATCAGTGCTGGTGTTCTGGTAGTCGGCGCCCATCAGCACGATGTGCTGCAACGGCCCGGTGTCGAATTTGGCCTGCAACTGGTTGTCGAGGGCGTAGGCGTCGATGTTCACATCGCTGGCGATGGTCGAACGCCGAATGGTGCGGTAATCACTCTCCAGGTAGTTGCTGTAGAGGCTGCGGTACTGCCCTTCGCTGCGCAGGTATCGCGCGTTCTGGCGCACGGTCCAGACATCGTTGAAGTGATGTTCGAAGGCGTAGCCGATGGAGTAGTACTCGCGGTCACTCTTCTCGAAGCTTTTTTCGCCGTCGTAGAAATCCACGTCGATCTTGCGCCCGGTCGGGCTGTGCAGCACCGAGCCCCAGGCCGGCATCGAACCGTAGGACGCGCCCTTGGGGTCCTTCTGGAAGTGCCCGAGCAGGGTCAGCGAAGTGTTGTCGTCCGGGCGCCAGGTGAAGGCAGTGGACAAGGATTGGCGGCGGGTTTCGGTGTGGTCGATCTGCCCGTCGGCATCATCGAACAGGCCGGCGACGCGGTAGGAATACACGCCTTGATCGTCCAGCGGGCCACTCAAGTCAAAGGTGGTGCGCTTCTTGTTGAAGGTGCCGTACTCCACGCCGACTTCATGGAACGGCGTGTCCAGCGGGCGCTTGCTGACCATGTTGATCACACCACTGGGCGTGCCCTGCCCGTACAGCACCGACGCGGGCCCGCGCAGTACTTCGACGCGCTCCAGGTCGAACGCATCTTTTTGCGGCAAGGCATCCCGGCTCGATGGCATACGCAGGCCGTCGAGGTAGGTGGCCGGGGCGAAACCACGGATGGTTAACTGGTCGAGGCGTGAAGCGGTGGAGCCACGGGTTTCCGGGATCACTGCGGCGCTGTAGCGCAGGATCTGGTTGAGGCTTTCGGCGTTTTGCGCACGCATCTGGTCTTTGGTGACTACGGAGATCGATTGCGGGGTTTCGATCAGCGCCGTGTCGGTTTTGGTGCCCGACAGACTGCGGGTGGCTACGTAGCCAGACACCGGGCCGGTGGGGGTTTCTGACGGGTAGGCGCCGCTGATGGTGGTGGCCTGCAACTCCATGACGCCGTCGGTGTGCGCGATGGCTTCGAGGCGGTAGCGGTTGTCGGCAATCTTCACAGCTTGCAGGCCGCTGCCGGCCAGCAGTTGAGCCAGGGCGGCGTCGGTGCTGTATTGCCCGGCCAGGCCATTGCTGTGCTTGCCGCGGGTCAGGCTCGAATCAAACGCCAGTACCAGGCCGGCCTGTTCAGCAAGGCTGTTGAGGGCCTGGCTGAGGTCCCCGCCAGCAATGGAAAACGCGGGGCTTGCGGCCGCGAAGGACGCTTGAGTGGCCAAAAGGGGGACGGCGGCAAAAGCCAGCGCCACTGAAAGGGCGAGTGGCTGTAAGGGACGAACAAGGCGCGACATGAGAAGTCCTGGAAAATGGGGTTCTATTAGTCATGACGGCCATGTCGGAAAATCGGGCATGAATGAGAGCAATTTTTATTCAGGTTTTTTTACCGCGGCTTGATCACCACCACCCAATCGGTGAAGTATTCCACCTTGATCGGCAGGTTATCCGCCAATGACGCCAGCGCCGCGCCGGTGTCATCGAGCTTGAATACCCCCGACACGCGCATCCCTTGCAGCGCCTGCGGGTCAAAGCGCACCAGGCCGTCGCGGTAACCGGCCAGGGTTTGCAGCACCTCGCTCAGGGGCCGGTCGTCGACCTTGAGCAGGCCGCGGGTCCAGGCTGCCGGGTCGGCGTTGCCGGTGGGGCGCGGCTCGCCGGCCTGCCCGTGCTTGAGCGTGGACTGTTGCCCCGCCGGCACTTTCACCTCGGCTGCGCGGTTGCCTTTGACGGCCACGGTGGACTCGATCACGGTGACCACGGTCGAGCCATCCCCGGCCTTGCGCACCAGGAAGCGGGTGCCCAACGCCGTGGCCGTGCCCTGGTCGGTGTGCACCACGAACGGCCGTTGCGCGTCCTTGGCCACCTCCACCCACATCTCGCCCTGCAACAGTTCGATCACCCGTTGCTGGCCGTCGAACTTCACGTCCAGCGCCGAGTTGCTGTTGAGTTGCACCTGGCTGCCATCCGCCAGTGCCACCTGGCGCCGTTCACCGACGCTGGTGCGCTGGTCGGCCATCCACACCGGCATACGCTCAATCCCGGCCCAGCCACACAGCAACACACCCACCAGCGCGACGGCCTGGGTGCCACGGGCGGCAAACCGCGATTTCTGCGGGGCAAATGCTCGGTTCAGGGCGATGCGCGCCGGCGCGGCCGGCAAGGTGTCGAGGCTGCCCCACACACTGCGCATGCGCTCGATCGCGAGGGCGTGCCGAGGGTCGGCCTGGCACCAAACCTGGAAGGCTGTGCGGTCGGCCTCGGTCACGCGTTCGTCGTGCAGCAACGTCAGCCAGCGGGCGGCTTCACTGATGATCTGCTCGGCACTCACGACAGCGGGTCCGCCCCGTGCAGGGTGTGGTAGCAGTGCACCAGTGCGCTGGAGATATAGTTCTTCACGGTGCTGGATGACACCTGCAGTTGTTCGGCGATTTCGCTGTAGGTCAGCCCGTCGAGTCGACTGAGCAGGAACGCCTCGCGGGCCTTGGCCGGCAACCCGGTCAGCATCTCGGCGATCCGCTCCAGGGCCTGGAGTGCCACGTGAATCGCTGCCGGGTCGGGCATGCCGGCGTCTTCGCTTTGAATCGCCAGGGCTTCCATGTAGGCCTTTTCGATCCGCCGCCGACGTGCGCCATCAATCATCAAGCGCCCCGCCGTGGTCGCCAGGAAGGCCCGTGGTTCCTTGATGGTATGGGGTTCGGCCAACAGCAGGATGCGGATAAACGCGTCGTGCGCGAGGTCGGCGGCATGTTGCGAGCAGCCCAGTTTCTTGCGCAGCCAACCGTGCAACCAGCAATGGTGGTCACTGTAGAGGGTGCTGATGGTCTGCTGGCGACGGGCGATATCACCCTCAGCGACAGGAAAGTCATGCATGCGCAAAAATTTCTCAAACAAGAAAGATTACCAATTGCGCGAACGATGACAGTAAAACGCAGGGCGAGCAAGGGTGGAGTGATGGGCTGCAATGAATCTGCGACTTCCTGTGCCCACCTTGAAAGCAACCCGTTGTGTTCCAAGTGGCCTGGAAAAAATTGGGATGATCCAGCAGTAACCCACTGCCAGCGTCAAACACGTTATGGATTAACGCCAGCTCCAGGAAACCCCGGTGTACACGCCCATGCCATCCCCCGGTGTCGAACGCGCAACATCCATTCCCTTGTCGTCATAACCCGGCGTGACCGTATTCGCGTAGCGCTGGTTGGTGAGGTTGCGCAGGTCGACCCAGGCTTGCCAGTCGTGCTTGGGCGCGTCATACCCGAGCGTCGCGCCGAGCAGCGTGTAGGCCGCCGCGTAGTAGGAGTTGGCGTAGTCCACGGCCACCCGCGATGAATGCTCGCCGTTGAGGCTGGTGTAGAAACCGCTCGGGTGGCTGTAGCGCAATTGCGCCTGGTAGTAGTGCCTGGGAATGCCGGGCAAGGTGTTGTCGCCGAAGCGGTCGTCGTTGCGGTAGCGAAAGTCGCTGTAGGTGTAGGCCTGGCGCAAGGCGAGCTGGCCGCTGCGGTCGGCGTCCCACAGCGGGCTGGTCAGGCTCAGTTCCAGGCCTTGGTGCACCGTGGGGCTGGCGTTGGACTCGGCAATTATTGCGGATGTGGTGGAAGTCGCGGCCTGGGTTTCGACGCCGAGCAGTTCGTGGCGCACCTCGGAACGGTACAGCGCCAGGTCCCACTGGCCGAACCATTCCTCGCCTCGCCCGCCGACTTCCAGGGTGGTTGCGCTCTGGTTTTTCAGCTTCACGCCTTCGCGCTGCAACCCGCTCGCCGGGCCGCTGTTGGCCGGGAAATACCTGTTGGAACCCCAGATCATCGACCACGCATGGGGCGGTTCAACCGAGCGACTCAGGTTGCCGTACACCTGCAGTTGGGGGCTTAAGTCATAACGCAAGCCAACCCGCGGTGCGTAATCCCAATCGTGCTGGCTGACCGGGGCATGGGTTTGTGGATAGCTGACTTCGGTTTCGCGATGGGTGTAGATCGCCGCCAGCCCGGTGGTCAGCCACAGGTTTGGCACCAGTTCCAGGTCATTGCCGATATGCAGCACGCTGTCGGAGCCCAGGTAGCTGTAGTCACGGGTCTTGGTACCGGGCGCGTAGCCCGCCGTATTGCCGACCGGGATCCGCACGAATTCCGAGCCGCCGTTATTCGGCATCGCCTGGGTGGTACGCAGGCCAATGGTGGTCTTGCTGTCGCGCCCGAACAGCATGTCCTGGCGGATGTAGTTCACGCTACCGCTGACGTCGGTGTAGGCCACCTTGAGACGGTTGGTGCCTTCGCGCAGGTCCATCGGGTAGTCGTGATACGCCAGCCCGACCTCGACCTGGGCATTGTCGTCCAGGCGCAGGGTGGTTTTGTTGGCGATCCAGGTCGAGCCTGGTTGTGTGCGCCGGGAGTCCCGCGCCACGTTGAGGGTGGCGGCGGCGCGTGGGTCGTGGCTGATCTGGTCGCGGGTCAGCTTGCCGGGGGAATCGTTGTCGGTTTCGCGGTAGCGGAAATAGAAGCGGGTTTCCAGGTCGGGGTTGAAGCGGTAGCCAAAGTTGGCCGCCATGCCTTGGCCGCTGCCGGCGCTGTGGTCCTGGAAACCGTCATAGTGCGAGTCGGTAAGGCTGATGTAGTAGTCGGCATCACCCAACACCTGCCCCGAGCTGATTTCCCGCTGGGCGTAGCCATGGCTACCGGCCTCGTAGCGCACCTGCAATTTGGCCGCGTCGTAGCCGGTGTGGGTCACGTAGTTGACTGCACCGCCGAGGGCCAATGCGCCCTGGTCAAAACCGTTGGCGCCGCGCAGCACTTCAACCCGACTGAGCCACAGCGGGTCCTTGAGTTCGTAGGGCGTGCCGCCTGGGCCGGTCAGCGGCAGGCCGTCGAACGTTTCGTAAAGGCCCGAAGCGTGTGCGCCGGGGCCACGGTTGATGCCCGAGCCACGAATGGAAAGCTTCACCCCTTCATTGTTCGCGGCCTTGGCGTACACGCCGGCCTGGTACTTGAACACGTCTTCATTGGTGCTCACCCGCGCCTGGCCGACGCGGCTCATGTCGATGTAGTTGGTGGCGCCGGGCACGCTCTTGAGCTGGGCCTGGGCCAGTTCATCAGCGCTGAGTTCGGCACTGCTGACTTCAACGGGTGCCAGTTGCAGCGTGTCTTCGGCCTGGGAGACCGGGCTGAAGCTCAGGGCGGCGCCAAAACCCAGCAAGGGCCAGGCTTTTCGGGCGGGGAACAGAAACGCGGGGGGCATGGGGGTAAATCCTTGGAATTCGTTTTTGCGACGGGCTTGGTCCGGCACAAGGTCTGTGGTGGGAAGCCCGCGAGGCCCGGCGGGTCACCACTTATGAACGGATGGCCCTCATCCGGCGTTAAGTCCAAAATCGAATTACCAAATGCAAACTCAGTATTTATGGAAATAAGCGTCACGACTTACTGTAGGGCCATTGAGCCCCCAGAGATTTACCTCATGCACGCATCTGCCACCGTCATCGATTTCACCCTTCACCGCAAACGCCGCCAGGCTCGCGCAGCGGCAGAGTTGATGTGGGCGATGTACGCGGCGCGGGCTGGGGTCGCGGTGTTTACCGTACACACGACGGCGTCCAGCGATACCCGCCGGGCGTGAGGCGATGAATTTCCTGCACGCGATTCCAGAAGTACCCGCTCTCCCCTCCAAACCCAAGGACTGCAACAGCGGCGACGATGATGCCATCGGCCAGTGCGTGGCGCAGAACCTGCAACGCCTGCGCAGTAAACGCTACCTGTCACTGGATGCCTTGGCGCGCAACTGCGGCGTCAGCCGGGCGATGCTCGCGCAGATTGAATCCGGGCGCAGCGTGCCGTCGATCAAGGTACTGTGCAAGATCGCCAAAGGCTTGAAAGTCTCGGTGGCCGCGTTCCTGGAAAACCGTGCGTTCGAAGGGGTTGAGCTGCTGCCGGCGCAACAGAGCAAACGCCTGGTGAGCGCCGACGGCACCTTTATCAGCCGCGCGCTGTTTCCCTACGATATGGCGCGCCAGTCGGAGTTTTACGAGATACGCCTGAAGGCACTCGGCGAAGAAGTTTCAGAAGGTCACGGGCCGGGTATCCAGGAAAACCTGGTGGTGGCCCAGGGTGTGCTGGAGGTTAGCGTCAACGAAGAGCGCTACCTGCTTTCCACTGGTGATTCGATCCTGTTCTACGCCGACCAGCCCCACCGCTACCGCAACCCGGCAGACAGCGAGGCCGTGGCGTTTCTGGTGATCACCTACCCGGAACGGCTGGACTGAAACTGGCACTCGCCGCAATGCGGTTTACCCGTAGCGCAGCGTCAGTATCTACAGTCCTTTGTTGTGTTGGGGTTGGGCTGGGCTGGGTGTATATCCGTTATTTAGGTGATGGCTGGTATGGGTTCCGCCCTTACGGCGGGTCACTTTTGAAAGGAGCCCAAAAGTAACCAAAAGGCTCTTGCCCCACCACTCGGCACCTCGCCTAGGCTCGGTGTGCCCTCACTCCGGCATTACTCCGCGGGCCGCCGCGACGGCCCGTCCCTGGCCCGTCGCGGCTAAACCGGCGTCCTGCCGGTTTACCCGCTCCGTAATACCTGCGTTCGGCCAGCGTGGTTGACGGGGCGCCTAAGATCAAGATCACAAGCAGATCAAGAACACAGCGGCCTACAGGCCGGCTTAAGTGTTAAAAGCCAGATCAACAGCTAAAGCAGGCACGGTTCCAATGTAGGAGCTGGCTTGCCGGCGATGGCATCGCCTCTGTGTATCTGAAAGACCGAGTCGCCTGCATCGCCGGCAAGCCAGCTCCTACAGCTTTTGCCCTGGCTTTTAACACTCAGGTCGGCTTTCAGGCCGCCGTGCTCTTGCTTTTGATCTTGATCTGACTGCCCCATTCAGCCCGAGGCCGAACGCAGGGATTGAGGAGCGGGTAAACCGGCAGGACGCCGGTTTAGCCGCGACGGGCCAGGGACGGGCCGTCGCGGCGGCCCGCGGAGCAATTCCGGAGTGAGGGAACACCGAGCCTAGGCGAGGTGCCGACAGGCGGGGCAGAGCGCTTTGGTTACTTTGCCGCTTTTGCAAAGTGACTCGCTGTAAGAGCGAAACCAATAGCAGCCATTACCTAAATAACGGATATGTACCCAACCCAACCCCAACCCCAACAACATTGCCCGCACTCACCAAGCCTTTTTGGTTTCACGCCATACCAATCAGCAGGTGCAGCACATCATCGGCATGCCGTTGCAGCTCATCATCATCGGCATGGCGCAGTCGTTCATCATCTTCATCATCAACATGCAGCAGTTGTTCATCATGCCCATGCCCATACCTGGCATCGGCATCATTTTGCAGGTCATGCAATCTGCTTCCATCTTGCACTCCATGACGCACTTCATCATCGGCATCGGCATGCCCATCGGCATCATCATCGGCATGTTCATGGCGGACATGCTGTTCATCACCGCCTGACCATCTTCGGACATGCACATCATCGACAGGTTGGCGCACTGCATCATCATCGGCATGCCGCAGTTCATCATCATCGCCATCATCTCGGCGTTGTTCTTGAACATCGCCATGTCCATGCCAGCGGCCGGCTTCACGGTGCACATCATGGCCTCGTCGGTCATCGTGCAGGTCATGGTTGCCATCATCATCGGCATGCCCATCATCGGCATCATCGGCATCGCGTTGTTCATTGGCATCTGCAGGGCGTTCATCATGTTCGAAACTCCGTAATCGACAGGAAGTGAGTAAGTTCTGGCGCCGATTCTAGAGAAGCCGCACAACCGCGCAAGGCGCTGGCGCAGCAGCAGGAATAGATGTTCCATGGGGGTTTATTGGAGCGAGGCAGCCAATAACTCCGCGATAACAGACGTTATGAAGCAATCGCGCCGACCGGCTCCGTAATAAGGGCTGAACCGGCGCGATGGATATGCGATCGAGGAATGGCACCCATCCATAAGGAAATAAACGATCTAACCACCCTGAAAATACTCGCTCACTCGGCGAAGAATCCCACAAAGTGCCATCCGCCACCGACGGCAAGGTGATGGTTTCGCCTTGGTCAAGTCCGGCCAATGCCGCGTCCACCAGGTTATCGGTGGTCATGACCGACGTCTCTTGCAGCGCGGAAAGGAGAATGCCCGACGCGTGCCAAATTTCGGTAGCGGTGGCGGCCGGGAGCACTATCTGTACCTTCACCGCCGCTTCCGCCAGCTCCGATTGCACCTATGACGCGGCACGTGGCGCGTTGCTTGCAGCCACTCAGACGGGCAAGCCAGCGCCAGGTATGGGGTTGCCTGAGGCGCCAGCGGGTTTTATTGAATACCGATGGAAACGCGCCGCACAGTCTGCTCTTCACGGGGCAGGCTGATGTCGGTTTCGTAGCTGCATTCGGGGCCGGTGCAGCTATTTTCCAGGGTTACCGGCGCCAGGCTCTTGACCGGGAAGCGCGGCTTGGGCTCGGCCGGGGGCGTGAGAGGGACAGCGCTGAGGATCGGTGCCTCGTAGGTCAGGTCCAGGTTGGCAGCGTGGGCCGAAGTGGCCAGAACGGCGAGCAGTGCGCTCGCCATGACAGTCCTTGTAAACACCATCGAAATCTTTCCGGGCAGCAAAAAATCAAGGGTCAATGATAAACCCTTGAGCCATCGGGTTGAAGTCAAGGTTTCTGGACCGCGGGTTCCAGCACCAATACGTTGGCAGGCCCTGCACGGAATGTCGGGTTAAGCTTCGCGGCTTCCAGCATGTGAGGTGCAGCGTGATGATCCTTGAGCGCCGCCTTTGAAGCCCATGTCTCGAGCAACACGAAGCTGTCGCTGTTGCCGTCGACCGGGTGCAGGTCGTACTGGATGCAGCCCGCTTCGGCCCGCACCAGCGGAGCGAGCCTGGCAAACGCGGCCAACTGGTCTGCACCCCGCCCAGGCTGGGTATTGATGATGACGACAAGCCGGACTTCAGCAGACATAAACAGCACCGTTATCGATAAGAAAAGTGAGCGGCCACAGTAAGGGATGCCCTGCTCTGGCGCTACGAAAAATCTATCAGTAAGCTACTTTCACTGCATGGATTGAGTCAGCGCTCAAACCCTCCCCCTTTTCTGCACCCGGCGATAAGAACGTGATCGAAGTAACCGAAGTTTCCATTGCCCAACTGCGCACTGCGCTCGAATCAGGCCAGGCCACGGCGGTTGAATTGGTAGAGGCCTACCTTGCCAGGATCGACGCCTTTGATGCTCCCAACACCGCCACGGCGCTCAACGCGGTAGTGGTGCGCAACCCGCAAGCACTTGACGAAGCCCGCGCCAGCGACGCACGCCGAGCCAGCGGCAACACCCTGGGGCCGCTCGATGGCATTCCCTACACGGCCAAGGACAGCTACCTGGTCAAGGGCCTCACCGCCGCCTCCGGCAGCCCGGCTTTTGCGAACCTGACCGCCTACCGCGATGCGTTCACTATCGAACGGCTGCGCGCCACCGGCGCGATCTGCCTGGGCAAGACCAATATGCCGCCCATGGCCAACGGTGGCATGCAGCGCGGCGTGTATGGCCGGGCCGAGAGCCCGTACAACGCCGACTACCTCACCGCACCGTTCGCCTCGGGCTCCTCGAACGGCGCCGGCACGGCCACCGCGGCGAGCTTCGCGGCGTTTGGCCTGGCGGAAGAAACCTGGTCCAGCGGGCGCGGCCCGGCGTCCAACAATGGCCTGTGTGCGTATACCCCGTCCCGAGGCGTGATTTCGGTACGCGGCAACTGGCCGCTGACCCCGACCATGGACGTGGTCGTGCCCTACGCCCGAACCATGGCCGACCTGCTTGAAGTGCTCGATGTGGTGGTGGCAGAAGATCCTGAAACCCGCGGCGACCTGTGGCGGATGCAGCCCTGGGTGCCGATCCCGAGCGTGACCTCGGTACGCCCCCAATCCTATGGTGCCCTGGCCGCGACCGGCGAGGCACTGGCCGGCAAACGCTTTGGCGTGCCTCGCATGTACATCAATGCCGACCCTGAGGCGGGCACCAGCGATGACCCGGGAATCGGCGGCCCCACCGGCCAGCCAATCAAGACCCGCGCCTCGGTGATCGACCTGTGGGACGCCGCGCGCAAGGCACTCGAAGCGGCCGGCGCCGAAGTGGTCGAGGTGGACTTCCCGCTGGTTTCCAATTGCGAAGGCGACCGCCCGGGCGCACCTAAAGTGTTTACCCGTGGCCTGGTGTCCAAGGAATTCCTTCACGATGAATTGTGGGAGCTGTCGGCCTGGGCATTCGACGATTTTCTGCGCGCCAATGGTGACCCTGCACTGAACCGCCTGGCCGATGTCGACGGCCCGAAAATCTTCCCCCACGACCCTGGCACCCTGCCCAACCGCGAAGACGACCTGGCGGCCGGCATGGACGAGTATGTGCGTATGGCCCAGCGGGGCATCACTCCGTGGGACAAGATCAGCACCGTGCCCGACGGCTTGCGCGGCCTGGAACAGACTCGGCGCATCGACCTTGAGGAGTGGATGGATAACCTGGGGCTGGATGCGGTGATTTTCCCGACAGTCGCCGACGTAGGTCCGGCGGATGCGGATATGAACCCGGCGTCGGCGGATATCGCCTGGAGCAACGGGGTGTGGGTGGCCAACGGCAACCTCGCCATCCGACACCTTGGCGTACCGACGGTGACGGTGCCGATGGGCATCATGGCGGACATCGGCATGCCGGTAGGGCTGACCTTTGCCGGCCGGGCGTATGATGATTCGGCGCTGCTGCGATTGGCCTTCGCGTATGAGTCGACGGGCAGCAAGCGCCGGGTGCCGCCACGCACGCCGGTGTTGGTGGCGGGTCAGGCCTGATTGTCAGCGGCGCTGATTTTGCGCATCAACTGATCGGCCTCCGACCCGGGCTCAAATCGGAAGCCGCCCATCTCTTCAAGGAGCAGGCAATCGCTGATTGCCTGCCAAAGTTGCTCCTGGGTTGGCTTGTTGCGCAGCAGGATGTACGAGAGCAACAGTCGCTCGATGGGAACGCCTCGATCACAAGCGGTTTCAATGATTGCCAGCAGGATAAAGCGCAGTCGAACTTCCCGCTCCGTGGGCCAAACCGTTTTTCGCTTACCCAATGCAGGGCCTCAATATCAGGAAAAGCGTCAGGCTATGACCGAGCGAGGTGTTGTTTCAAGCACTGCATGGGGAGAAAGCCCCGCTCCTACAGTAAACAGGGAAAGGGCTTACGAAATCTCACAGAACGAAGTTAGCGCACTGTCCTGCCTCGGCCCCAACGTGCCACAACACGTAAACATTCCGTTACTCATCATCTCAACGCTAGTTGCCCATTACTGATAAAGCCTTCAGACCTACCTTATCGACACGAGCGCCCCCGCCGTGAACCATGACCCTTCAAGTGATTCCCAGCACACCTGGCGTTGGATCGGCAAACTGACGCCGCCGCTGACGTTACTCACTTCAATGCCCCGACACGAACTGTTGGCGTCACTAAAAGCGCGGGTTGAAGGGCCGTTGATTTTGCTGGTAGCACCGCCCGGATACGGCAAAACAACACTGTTGATGCAGTGGCGCCAGGAGCTACTCCACACCTCCCCAGACGCAACCGTTGCCTGGCTATCGCTGGATGAGGCAGACGCAGAACCCAACCGTTTCCTGGCCTACCTGATCCTGGCGCTCGACCACGCAGGTCTTGATCTCGGGCACCTGCCTCGGCTGGCGAAGTTCCAATCCCTGGATGCACACCCACAACGCACCATCACAGCCTTGCTTCACGCCATGGCGCGGGAAAATCGCGCCGTCACCCTACTGCTCGACGACTACCACACAGCTGCCAACGAGCACCTCGAGCCCATTGTGCAAGCGTTGCTGGAACAGGCTGCACCCTGGCTGCAATGGGTAGTCACCAGCCGCACCCGCCCCCGGTGGCCACTGGCACGCTGGAAAACCATGGGATGGGTGCACGAGGTATCCGCTCGCGAATTGGCCCTCTCAACCAGCGAAACCAGTTCGATCCTTGGACCCGACCTCTCATCGTCAGACCTGCATCACCTGCATGAAACAACCGAAGGCTGGCCGGTGGCCGTGCAACTGGCTCGGCTGTGGCGAGCCAGTTGCAACGGCTCGCTGTACAGCTTGAGCGAATTCTCTGGCCACGTTACCGATATCGCCGCCTACTTGACGGAGCAAGTCGTGGGATGCTTGCCGCAAGCGTGCCAATGCTTCTTGATCGATACATCATTGCTGGAGCGTTTCAATGCAGGGTTCGCTGACGCGATACGCGGCCGCACAGACAGCGCCCAACTGCTCGCACAACTGAGCCACCTGGACGCCCTGCTGGTACCGCTGGACGCCAAGCGCCAGTGGTTCCGCTATCACCGCCTGCTGCGAGATTTCCTGAGCAAAAAATGCGACGCCACAAACGCCCAGCGCATCCACCGCGCTGCTGCCCATTGGCTGGCACAAGAAAAGGACTGGATCCCGGCTGTCTCGCATGCGTTGCGCGCCGGCGACACCGCGCTGGCGGTGAATATGGTGGTGCGTGCCGGAGGATGGGAGTCCGTGTTAAGCCATGGGATACGCTATGCACAAAGCCTGCTGCGGCAATTCGACGAGCCAACCCGGCGCAGCGAGCCTGATCTTTTGCTGCTCCAAGCCTACCTGCACGCCAAGCTGGGAGACCACGCGCTGGCCACTCAACTGCTGCAACTGGCACATGGTGTCATCCAGAACGACAGGCGCCTGATGCGCGACTTCCAGGTCATTCAAACACTGGTGAACGCGTACGTTGATCGCTTCGAAGACAGCCACACGACGGTGTTTGACGCAGCACAGTTGCACGGCGACGAAATCCTGGCCCAGGCGACTCTGGAATGTGTAGATGCCCTGGGAGCCATGACCCGCGGTGAACTGGCCGCTGCGCTGCAAACTATCCGTGCGGCCCATATCAAAATGCGCGTGGTCAACACTCCGCGCGGTGAAAACTACTGCCGCGTCCATGAGGGACAAGTGCTGGCCTTGATGGGCAACATCGCCCAGTCGAGCCGCATGGTCGATGAGGCGTTGGCTATTTCAAGCAGTCAATTTGGCAGTGAAAGCTCAGTCAGGGCGCTGGTCGGCTGCCTTAAAGCGCAGCACCTGTACTGGCAAGGTGCATGGTCCGAGACGACAGCCTGGTGGCGGGACGGTTGGGCATCCCTCGAGCAAACGGACGGCTGGCTGGATATCGCCGCCATGACAGCTGAAGTCGCTTGGCGCACGACGCTGCGCAGTCACGGCATGCAGGTGGCGTTACCTGAACTGGAACAGGTAGTAAAGCTGGCGGCCAACCGTGAATGGCTGCGACTGACACGACTGGCCAGTGCATGGCGTGTCGACTTGCTGGTGCAATGCGGGTACCTGATGCAGGCCCGCCAGGAAGCATTGCAGGTTGACCTTGAAGGGATTGCCGATAACCGCCACGACTGGCGCAACCATGAAGCTGCAACGTTGGCAATGGCGCGCCTGCAACTGGCCTCGGGGAACTGCGCCGCTGCGCTGACCCGCTTGCGCCGCGAGAGTAAAGTGCTGCAAGACAAGGGGTTGTGCCTGCCCTCCTGGCGCCTGCAACTGCTGACGCTAGCCGCCTACGGCAAAGGACAGTCAACGCTTGAAGCGCAGGATATGACGTCGATCCTGGCATCGATACCTCAGCGGATATTACCGGGCCTGCTACTGGAAGTGGGACCAGGCCTGCTGCCGGCCCTGGAGGCCTGCCCGAACGCCATTGCGGCTCAAGCTGCCATCCTTACGCGGCTACGAGGCTGGCGGGCGCACCCGGTGCGTGCCCGTATGCCATTCAGCGCCAAGGAGACCCAGATCCTCACCTTGCTCGTCAGCGGCCAGCCAAACAAGATGATTGCGCAAGCGCTGGATATCTCTGAAAACACCGTGAAGTTTCACCTGAAACACATATTCGCCAAGCTCTCGGTGGACAATCGCACCGCCGCCATCAGTGCTGCCATGCGCCTCGGCGTTTTGGACCCGCCTCTCTAAACCCACCCGGCTACCCATCCGGGTAGGCCGGGTGAAACCCTCGCGGTGAACTACCCGTGCCGCCGGTAGCAACTCGCGCTCACTGCCCTCTAGCATCCGTCGAACCAGCGAGAGATCACGCTCTCGTGCCTGAGATAACAACAATCACATCAGGAGATGCCCTGTGGGTATGGACGGTAAAACTGTACGTGTAGCGACCGATGTTGGTGGAACGTTTACCGACCTGGTCTATTTCGAAAGCAACCCGGCCACCGGCCAACAAATTATCCGCACTGCCAAGGTCGACACCACACCGGCGAACTTCGCCAAGGGTGTGCTCAATGTTATCCGCAAGGCCGACATTGCGCTGGAAACCGTCGACTTTCTCGCCCACGGCACCACGGTGGTGATCAACGCCTTGACCGAACGTCGAGGCGTAAAGACAGCCTTGATCACTACCCGGGGCTTTCGCGACATCCTTGAAATTGCACGGGCCAATCGGCCGGACTACTTCAACCTGAAATGGGTCAAGCCCGCCCCCTTCGTGGCGCGTTACCTGAGGCGTGAAATAGGTGGCCGCCTGCATACCGACGGTAGTGAGCGTGAACCGCTGGACCTTTCAGGCCTGGTCGAGATACTCGATGGGTTTCGCGCAGACGGCGTGCAAGCCATTGCCATCTGCCTGCTGCACGCCTACGCCAACCCGGTGCATGAGCAGGCGGTTTTGAAAGAAGTACAGAAGCTCTGGCCCGAGGTCTCGGTGGTCGCCTCGCACCAAATCACTCGCGAATGGCGTGAATACGAACGCTCCAGCACCACAGTGCTTTCGGCCTACGTCCAGCCCATCGCCGCACGCTATCTCGACAACCTCGAGACGGGTCTGCGCGAAGGCGGCTACAAAGCGCCGTTGTACATCATGCAGTCCAACTGCGGCGTCGACAGCGTGACCCATGCCCGGGACATTCCCATCACCATGGTCGAGTCCGGGCCTGCCAGCGGCTTCTGGGCGGCCGCCGAACTCGGACGACTGCTTGAGGAGCCTAACCTGCTGGCATTGGACATCGGGGGCACCACCGCCAAATGCTCGCTGGTGCGTAACGGCCAGGTGTCGATCAAGACTGACTATTGGATTGAACGCAATCGACTCAATGCGGGCTACCCGATCATGGTGCCGGTGGTGGACCTGGTGGAAATCGGCAACGGCGGTGGTTCCATCGCCTGGGTCGACGAGTTCGACAAACTGCACGTCGGCCCCCAGTCTGCCGGCGCCCTGCCCGGCCCTGCGGCCTACGGCAACGGAGGTACGCAGGTCACCACGACGGATGCCAACCTGGCCCTGGGCCGGATCAACCCGGACTACTTCTGCGGTGGCGAGCTGGTTGCCGACATGGCCGCCGTGGCGCAGGCCTTCGGCCAACTGAGCGAGCGCCTCAAGCTACCCGCCGATGAGGTCGCCCGCGGCATCATTCGTATCGCCAACGACAACATGGTCAATGCGTTGAAGCTGGTGTCATTGAGCCGTGGCCATGACCCCCGCGAGTTGACCCTGATCGCGTTTGGCGGCGGCGGTGCCATGCATGCTGTCGCCCTGGCTCAGGAACTTGGGGTCAGGAAAGTCATTGTGCCGCGAGGTGCCTCGGTGTTTTCCGCCTGGGGCATGACCATGTCGGACCTGCGTCGCGACCTGTTCGTCAATCGTTTTGTCGAAACCGAACGCGAGGGCGCGCTGGCGCTTACCCAGGTGTTTGTGCAGGAACTGATGCACAACGCCCGGGCGCAGTTTGTCGACGAAGCCATTGCCCCGGAACAGGTCGACTTGCAGGTGTCTTGCAAGTTGCGCTACCAGAACCAGGAGCACGCGGTCGAGGTTGCTCTGGGCCATGAAGAATCTCTTTGCGTGCACTGGCCAGCGATCGCCCGGCGCTTCCACGCCCTCTATGAACAGCAGTATTCCTACCGCTTGCAAGCACCGTTGGAAATTGTCGGTTTCCATCTGGTGGCCGTCGCGCAGATCGGCAAATTGAACCTGCAAGCCCTGCCCATCAGCGGTCGCACACTGGCAGAGGCTCTCAAGGGCCAACGCCGGGTGGATTTCGCCCTGGAAGGCACCCACGACACGGCTATCTACGACTACGCCCGCCTGGAACCGCAGATGAGCTTCAGTGGCCCGGCCATCATCGAGGACGCTGGTTCCACCGTGGTGGTCCACCCCGGTAACCAGGTACTCGTCGACCGGCTCGGCAACCTGCATATCACCCTCGGCGCCTGAAGGAGCAGCCCCATGAGCAAAATCGACATATTCACCCTGGATATCATCCAGAACTCGCTACAGGCCATCGCCGACGAAATGTTCGAGGCGATGCGCAAGGCTGCCATGAGCCCGGTGATCTATGAGGTGCTGGACATGGGCACCGGTATCACCGATGCCCACGGCGAAATCGCCAGCTCGGGTGCCGGTATTCCAGCTTTTGTCGGCGTGCTCGACAAAGCGGTCAAGCAGATTCTGATTCAACACCCGGTGCCCGGGGAGATCGAGGACGGTGACGTGTTCATCACCAATGATCCCCACAGTGGCGGCGTCACTCACCTCAATGATGTGGTGCTGGCGATGCCGGTGTTCGTCGACGGCCGCTTGCTGGCCTGGACCGCTAACATCGCCCACTGGAACGATATCGGTGGCATGGTTGCGGGATCGTTGTCAACGCAGGCAACCGAGATTTTCCAGGAAGGCCTGCGCCTGGCCTCAGTCAAACTGATCAGCCGGGGCCAACCGATTCGTTCGGTGTTGCAGATCCTGCGCTGCAATACCCGTATGCCGGACTTCATGGAAGGCGATTTATGGGCCGGTGTCGCCGCTGTGCGCAGTGGTGCCTTGCGCTTGCAGGCGCTGAGTGCGAAATACGGGATTGAGGTGTTCCTCACGGCCATGCAGGAGTTTATGAACCTGGGCGAAAAAATCTCCTTGCGTGCGCTGTGCGACTTGCCCGCTGTTCGCCTTCATCAAGAGGAGATGCAGGACGATGGCAGCCTCTTCACTGTGTCGATTCAGATATCCGAACGCGAGTTGATCATCGACCTGCGCGACAACCCCGACCAATGTGTGGGGCCCACCAACCTGAGCCGGGATGGCGCAGTGGTCGCAGCGCAGATGGCCTTCAAGGCCTTGACCGCGCCACAAGGCGTCACCAACGGCGGCACTTTTCGACCTCTTCGGGTATTGACCCGTCCTGGATCGCTGTTTGATGCCCAACCGCCTGCGGCCGAAGGGTTTTATTTCGAGAATCTGATCCGCGTTCATGACCTGATCCTGCGCTGCCTGGCCCAGCGATTCCCCGACCGCCTTCCTGCCGGTAATTTTGCCTCGGTATGCGCCACCATCATCGGCGGTGTGCATCCCGACACCGGGCGCGTATTCACCTTGGTGGAACCCGAGATTGGCGGCTGGGGGGCCGAACCCGGCCGCGACGGCAACAACGCGGTGTACTCCGGCCTGCACGGCGAAACCTACAACTGCCCGGTTGAGGTGTGCGAAGCCCGCTATGGCCTGTACGTCGAGCGCATGGAGCTCAATGACGAACCCGGCGGCCATGGTCAGTTCCGCGGCGGGCGAGGCCTGCTCATCGACTACCGCATTCGCGCCGATGCCAGCTTCCTGACCTGCGGCTACACCCGCGCAGTGATACCGCCCTGGGGGTTGGAGCAAGGCATGGATGGCACTCCCAATTATGTCGAAGTCACGCGCGGCGACGGTACGCAACAGCGTTACACCATGGCCAGCAGTATCAACCTTGACGCTGGCGATTTGGTACGCGTGCGCACCGGGGCCGGTGGTGGTTACGGTTCGCCCTCTGACCGCACCCCACAAGCGGTGCGGGATGACCTGAAGAACGGCTACGTCGATGCCGAAACGGCTCGAACGATATACGGCCTGCAGATTTGACCTTCAGGTGCTGCTGACGCGATGACGCCAAACGCACCTGTCCTCAGTACTTAAGAACAACAACAAAAAAGTGAGAACTGATATGAAACCGTACACCCCATCACGTCCTTGGGTGTTGCCCGCGTTTGCTCTGGTTTTGGGTTTCAGCGCAACTGCAAACGCCGAGCAATTCATTGGTTTTGGCCAGCCGGGAATCCCGGGGAAATGGGCACTGGAGTCATTCCCGGTGTTCAATCGCACGGCAGACGGTAACGTCCGCGCCGGTGGCAATACGGTGCTGGCGTACTTCTCCGAGACAGGCTTTACCGACACCACCCGCGACCAACTGCAGTTTTGGGTTGGCGCGATTCCCGGCTACGCAAGCACCAATGGCGCACGGGACACCAGCCCGTGGGGCATCGCTTCTCCGAACCTGGGTTTTGCCTACTACTACAACGTCATCGAGCCCACCAGCGACTACGGTTCTGCCAACTTTACAACGTTCTGGACCAACCCGACCCTGATGGTCGAGTTCCCCAATGGCAATGACGAGATCGCCGGTTACGGCGCCTTTGCGAATCGATATGCGGTGAGTTTCAGCCTCGCCAATTACGTGCGCGTGGGGAACTTTGCCGCGACCTTTACCCCGGCAGGCATTCATTACGCCTCGCGCAATCGCAATACCACCGACCTGGGCACCGACGACCCCAAACGCCTGCGCGGCGGCGTCAGCTTGTGGCTGGCAGACATTGCCGCGGGGTACCTCACCACAGAAGACCTGTGGCTGGGCGTGCATCACGTCTACCACATCAATAATAAAACCGCGTCTGACTTCGCTGAATCACGCGTTGGAAAAATCGGCCCATCCATGACCTATACCGGGTTTGCCCAACAGGGGCTCTACCTGTCTGCCAATTTGAACTTCGAGTACTACCGCAGCGCCAATCTGACCCGCTCCAATGAGCTGACCATGGCCCTGGTGAAATTCTTCTAACCGCGCGCGCCACATTTTCGAGGACTATTGCATGCACACCCTGACACCCCCCGCCTCACCGCGAGACGTACCGGTAACGGTGCGCTGGTTGAACCCAATCGGCTGCCCCACATTCGACGCGCCTATCGCCGACCTGCTGCACGGTATCAAGCAACCATCGACACAGATTGAAGTGGTGTCCTTCGATATGCCGCACAGCCCGACGCATCTGGAATATCGGGCGTACGAAGCACTCACCTACGAGCGCACCCTGCGTGTCGCCCGCGACTGTGGGCAACAGAACATTGATGCGCTGGTGATCGGCTGTTTCTACGATCCGGCGCTGGAAGATGCCCGGGAAATCTCGGGCGGCACGATCATCGTCGCCCCTTGCCAGGCAAGCCTGCAGGTGGTCGAACATCTGGCCAACCGATTCTCGATCATCGTGGGGCGCAACAAGTGGATGGAACAGATGCATGAGCGGGTGCGCAGTTACGGTGCTGCGCACAGGCTGGCATCGATGAGGCCGCTGGGCATGGGAGTCGATGAGTTCCAGAAGGACCCCGCCCTCACCCGTCGCCGAATCATTGAGCAAGCCACGCTGGCGGTCGAAGAAGATGGAGCAGAAGCCATCGTGCTGGGCTGCACCATCGAGTTCGGCTTCTTTGAGCAGGTGCAGCGCGAGGTCGGCGTACCCGTGATCGACCCGGTGGTAGCCGCCTTCAAGATGGCCGAGGCCATGGCGGGTATGAAGCGACGCTTCGGCTGGGCTCCCAGCCGGGTCGGTAGTTGCGAACCGCCACCGGAAGCCGAGATCAAGGCCTTTGGCCTGTTCCAGGGGCCGGCTCCGATCGGCAATCGGGTCAAGGCATAACCCCCCTCACTTGGATGATCTTCCATGAGCACGAGCAACGTCACCGAGTCGCCCTCGTCGGGCAGCAACGCGTCCACCCAGCAGGTAGGCGATGTATTCCGAGAGGTCCCCTTGACCCGCGAGCATCTCAAGTGCTGCCTCGCGCTGTTTTTTGTATTTGCCATCGAGGCGTGGGAGATGATGATCATCGTCTACACCGCGCCTCTGATCGCTGAAGACTTTGCCCTCGACGCACTCGCCATCGGCAATCTGATCAGTGCCATGTTCATCGGGATGCTGCTGGGGTCTTTGGCGTGGGGCAAAATCGCCGAACGGGTTGGGCGCAAACACGCGATTCTCTGGAGCCTGGCGGTCTACGGCGTGATTTCGCTGGCCAGTGCGCTCGCCCCCAACTTCCTCAGCCTTTACGTACTGCGCTTTCTGTCGGGCGTAGCGGCCGTGGGCATGATGGTCGTTACCTTTGCCCATTATCAGGAACTACTGCCGGTGCGCCATCGCGGCGCGCTCACGGTGTACCTGGCCTCGGGCTGGCCGATCGGCATGCTGCTGGCGCTGGGAGCCACAGTGTGGCTAATGCCGTGGGGCTGGCGCGCGATTATTGTGCTGAGTTCGATGGGAAGCCTGTGGGCGCTGGTGGTGGCGCTCTGGGTCCCGGAATCGCCTTACTGGCTGGCCAGTGTTGGCAGACAAGCGCAGGCCAGGAGGGTGATCCACCGACTGAGTCGCGGGGCTGTGCAGATAGCTGAAGGTTGCCAGTTGCAAGTCGACCAGAGCACCCGAGGCTGCCAACGGGATGTGTTTACAGGGGCGATGTTCAAGGTCAGCGCGCTGCAAATCCTCGTCAACTTCACGTTCTCCTGGGGCTATTGGGGCTTGCAGACGTGGCTACCGACCTTATTGCAGCAACGTGGCCTGAATTTGCCGCAAAGCTACGGTTTTATTGCGCTGTCGGCGCTTTGCATGATCCCCGGTTACGTCGCCGCCTCCTACCTGACCCACCGCTTCGGGCGCAAGAAAATCGTCATCGGGTTTATCGGCGCCTCAGTGATAGCCGGCTATGGCTTCGCCAACGCACAGACCCTGCAAATGCTGTACCTGAGCAATTTTGCCCTGGCCTTTTTCAGCCTCGGTGCCTGGGGTGTCTGGGGTACTTGGGTGGCCGAACTGTACCCAACTCCGCTACGCACCATTGGCTACGGGTGGGCAATTTTCGCCCAACGAGTGGCCAACATCCTGGCCCCCTCGTTGATCGGTGCGCTGGTGGCTTATGGGGCGTCCTTCAACGTTACAACCTCGCTCATCAACGCCTTCATGCTGGTGACCGTGATGTTGGTGGCGTTTATTCCGGAGACCGAAGGCAAGGCCTTGCAATGAACCGCAGGCCATCACAGCCGTTTCAGACAAAACAGCAAAACGCAGTCCGACATCAACCTCGGTACAAGTCGGTTTGAATGCATGCGGTTGGCATCAGCTCCCCGCAGAACCGGGGAGCTCTTAACTCAGTGGTGTGACCGCACATCACCCCGAAACGGAATTCATCATGGACACACAATCGCCGGCCCAAGGGCTGGTATTTCATATGCAACGAGGCCCCGTCCAGAACAATGGAGCCTCGCCGTGGTATTCAACGCTCGCACTGGGTAGCCCTGGTCAACCGTTGAAGCTGGCAATTGACTCAGGCACCAATATCACGTGGGTGACCTCAACACTTTGCCCGCCAGAAAAACGCACTCATTTCGCCGGTGGCCGGTTTGACTATCGGGCTTCCAGCACCTTTGCATTCACCGATTGCCTGCAACGCCCCTATAGTTTTGGGCCCTGGGGCACGATGCAGGTTGAAAGCGCTTCGGACGTGCTAACCGTCCCTACGACAAGTGCATTGCCGATCCAGCTGTTTCTGGCAGCCAACTATGACGGTGAGCAATTCAAACAGCTGGATTGGGATGGCGGAATCGGCCTGCCGTGCAGCAGCGCCTATGCCGAAGGACGATGCTCATTTGTGTTCCAGGACCTGATCGGTAATGGTCAACTTGACCCGATGCATCCTTACGTAGCGTTCGACTGGAACGCCAAAGATCGCACCGGCACGTGCCAGATGGGTGCCATCGACGCCTCCAAAACCCGGGGCCCGGGTTTGTTTCTCCCGTGGTCCGTCTACACCGGATTGCCGGGCGTGGAGTACATCTGGTCCACCGCACTGAAGTCCTACTCGGTAGGCGGTCAAACGCTGGCGAACAACTTAAGCTTTGCCCTGGACTCCGGATCTTCGCAATTCAAAGGCGATGACAACCTCATGGGACAAACCCTGGCCCTTATCGCTCGCGGCGCACGTCCTGATGTTGTGTTGGGATTTGCCGAGGGTGAAATCACCCTGGGCGCCGACCTGTACAACCTGCTGGTTGAAGAAGGCCCCCAGAAGGGCGAGACGATCCCGCAGTTTGCGCCGATGGGCCTGCCGGACCTTGTGCTGGTTGGGTCGCTGGTCATGGAGCATTGCTACACCGTTTATGAATACCAGGTGGTGCAATGCGGGTATGAGGTTTACTCCCTCGCCCCGGTAGGGATGTGGTTGTTCAATCGCCCGGATGGGCCGCAGATTATTACTCGGTCTTCGTCACGCCCATTCAACGCAGGCCCGCGCCCGGTGGCGAACACAAAGGTCATCCTTCCCGCTCGCCCCTTTCAGGATACGGTCACCCGGCAGAAATCAGTGGCTGGGACATGGAAAAATGACTATGGATCAGTCATGACCCTGGCAGTGACGGACGATCGGGTTCGTGGCACCTATCAGTCTTCGACCGGCTCTACCGGGAAGTACGAAGTGACAGGTTTTCAGCTGGACGTCCCTGCTGCTACCACTTTGAGTCAGCCGGTGGCACTGGCTATTGAGTGGCACTCCATTGGCGGTGACCCAGCAGATCCGAGCTGGAACTGGTGCTCGGGGCTTAGCGGGCAGATGAGCGTTACACCAGCAGGGGACAGGTTGGAGCTCTCGCACTTGTTGGTAGCCAGCAGCGACTTTCCCGAGCTTGCGGGACAAGGGACTTACATTGACAAACTAAGCTATCAGAGAGTGGATACCGTAGCGCTTGATGATTTGGATGTGGCGCCCTTAGCCTTTTCACCTATTGAGGATGTGTTGAACGGTACCTGGGTGGCTGACAATGGGGCGACACTTGAATTGAGGGTGCATGCGTCCGGCCAGCGACGGTTTGGTCACGTAAGTGGGACGCTATCCACACCGGCTGGCGGTGTTGAGGTATCCGGCTTCACCGATGTCAACGCGATTGCAAGCAAACTGGCGCTGCAATCAGTAAGTCTCACCGTGGCAAAGACGCAGGCATCGAGCGTAAGCAGCCTTTGCGGTTCATTGGATTTACAGGGCGAGGTTCTAAACCTGTTCTCGATGACAAGCTGCGCAACTACGTTGCAGCGTTCCTATTTGGCGACACAAGTCGCGGCAACTCGTTTCAAGCGTAACCGGCCAGCAGCTCTAACGACATGGAGCCGCCCATGGAACAAGGAATAAACCCCTCGCACTTTTTGGCCTGGTGCTGTTCATCCGGGTGCTGGCTGTGAGTACGCGAACCGGGCGTCGCTGAGAATGCCGAGTATTACTGCACCGGCAGGAAATTCATCAGCAACAGGCTCTGCGCGTAGTTGAGCCCGATGCGCCGGTAGCGTTCGTCGAGCATCTGGGTCAACAGGTCGAGGCGCGCAACAATCTTGCCGAACTCCAACGCGAAACTGAGGTTGCTGCTCTCCTCCGAGATCTCGTTGGAGAACAGCAATAACGAGCCATTGGCATCCTGGCGCTGACTGAGCAGCCAGGTCGCCTTCTCGATGTTACGTGCGGCATTGCTGACAAACTGCGGGTTGATCGAGTCCGTTATATAAAACTGGGTGCGCCCGCCGTGGGCCGTCACCAGCATGCTGCCAATCGCGTAGATGAAGGCACCTACCCGGTCGCCCCGAAACTGCGGGCTCAAGGAGTAACTCAGCGCCGCCAGGTCGCGACGATCCCCAAGGGCGGGCAGCGGTTGGCGCAGTTCGATAGCCTGGCGGATTTGCCGGGCGGCGGTTACAGCATCCGTGTAGCCCGATTGACGCCACTGGTTGGGGTTGCGTAAATAGAGCTTATTCATCAATAAATACAGGCTTTGCAGATTGTCGCGCATGCTCAGGGTGGCCATGCGATCGACACTGGTCTGGAAGAACTCATCGGGCTTGCCGTTGCTGAACTGCCTGGCAACATCGCGCCCCTGTTGCTGGCTGCACCCGTTGGAGCAAAGCATTAAAACTGCTGCCAGCAGCAGAGGCTGGCGCATCCATCGAGTGAAAAAAACACGTAACGTGCGATCCATCGGCACCAGGTCTTGGTCTGCTGTCCACGCCGGGAATTAGTGTGGTCGGGACAAAGATAGAGCGGGGAAACAAGAAAAAGTGCGGTGGCGAGGGCAGGAATGTTGCCTACAGGACAAGTCCGACACCGTGTGTCGGGCTTGTTCCAGTGAATCTTGGATTAGTTGTCGGGGTGTTCACTCGCTACCGAATCGGCGGCGTCCACGTCGGACATGTCTTCTTCCAGAGGCGCGTCGTCGTCCGATGGCAGAGGCACCTCGGGCTGGCGCCTGGGGTCATGCCCGGTTTCGTTGTCTGTACCACGCGTTACGCCCTGCTGGGATACGTTTCCAGGGGCCTTCTCGTCAATTTCCATGCTGGCTCTCCGTTGTGGCGCGCGGGATGTCCGTGCTTGAACATAAGAAACCCCACGGCAAGGCGAGTGCCGGGAGATGGACGAACGGTTATGTGCTGCGGTTTTTCGGGCGAGTCACTTTAAAAAGGATCTCTTCTTCGCCCTCGCCCTGGAACAACTCCTTGGCAATCACGCGGTTATCCAGCAGCTCTTGTGCCTTCTCCCACGACAGTTTGACTATCGCCTGTTTTTTGCCAGTCACCACGTACACCACGTCCATGCCCTCATTGGCGACAGCCGCCAAATAATCAGCGCGGGGCAGTGTTTCCCCAAGTTCGTACTGTTGCTGCTCAATCGGCGTGACGCCACCAATGTGAGCCAGGCGCTGAACGGTCAGCCCCATGCGTTGCCGTTCGTTTTTCAGTCTACGACCAATTTCTTTCATCGCAAGCCTCTGCTCTGATGTCCAAAGTGCACCCGTCCGACCGGGCCCGTCTCTTCAATGGAGAAACATCGTGGCCAGAAATTCAATTTTCCTCATGGAACACATTCACAGGAAGCAGCAATAGCCGGAATGCGCGTTATCAGCTGGCCTTCACACGACCGAACCGCAGCAAAGGGGTATCAAAATATTCATCCAGTTTCATTTGTTGATGGTCGGGGCTATCGCCTTAATGCTCCAACACGAACTCGTGCACTGGAGCCAATATAATGAAAAAAAAACGCCAACCGCTACTTCAGCTCAACACCTTGGCCGTGGCACTGGCACTCGCCTTCCCGGCCATCAGCTATGCAAGCGATCAGTCAGATTCAAAAGGCTTTGTTGCGGACAGCAGCTTGAATATTCTCAACCGCAACGTGTTCTGGAACCAGAACGGCAGCATCGCCCACACCCGAGACTGGAGCCAGGCGCTGATGGCGAACTACAGCTCCGGCTTCACCCAAGGCACCGTCGGCATCGGCATTGATGCGTTTGCCGACCTGGCGTTGCGCATCGACGGCAGCACCGACCGGGCCGGCGGCCCCACCATCCCTTCCGACGCCAATGGCCATCCGGATCATGGCTACGCCAAGGCCGGCGGTGACGTCAAGTTCCGTATCTCCAATACCACCCTCAAGGTCGGTGACCTGCAGCCCACGTCACCGGTGTTCGCCACCGCCGATAACTACCTGATGCCGCAGACCGCATCGGGCTTCCAGATCGACAGCCACGAAATCACCGGCCTGAACCTGGAGGCCGGGCATTACACCTCCGGCACCGGTAACACCACCACCTCACGCAGCGGCGACATTCTCGCCAGCTATGCCGGTGTGGGGGCGGCGTCGGCCAGCTTCGCGGGTGGCAAGTACCAGTTCAGCAAGGAATTCACCGCGTCGCTGTACGGGGCGCACCTGGAAGACGTTTGGAACCAGTACTACGTCAACTTGAACCTTGTTCATCCATTGGCCGATAACCAGTCCGTCGCGCTGGACTTCAACCTCTACCGCACACTGGACGACGGCAGCGCCAAGGCCGGGACCATCGACACCACCGCAGCCTCGCTGGCGGCGGCCTACACCCTGGGCGCGCAGACCTTCACCCTCGCCGGACAGAAGGTCCATGGTGACGAGCCATTCGACTATGTCGGCTTTGGCGGCACCAACGCCGGTGTCGGTGCCGGCCGCTACGGCAACTCGATCAACCTCGCCGACTCAGTGCAGTACTCTGATTTCAACGGCCCGGGCGAGAGGTCCTGGCAGATGCGCTATGACCTGGACATGAGCACCTTTGGCGCCCCCGGCCTGAGCTTCATGGCCCGCCATATTCGCGGTGCCGGTATCGATGGAACGCATACTCCCGGCAATTCGGCCTACACCGGTTTCTATGGTGCCAACGACCAGGAACACGAAACCGACGCCGAGGTGAAATACGTCGTGCAGAGCGGCCCGGCCAAGAAGTTGAGCTTTCGCCTGCGAGAGGCTTGGCACGATGGCGATGCGAACACCGGGGGGCACCTGGTGCAGACGCGCCTGATTACCGAGTACCCGCTGAACATCTTCTAAACAGAGGGTGTGTCCGGTTGCTGGATCAGCCGGGCGCTGTGCGCGTGTCACGGGGCCCGGCTTCGTCGTGCTGTGCGTTCTCGTGGCGGTGTGCGAGCTGATCGCGCTGAACCATTTCCTTGGGCGCACGGGATAGTCGCGAACTCCTGAACCCCAGAAACGCAAAAGCCCCGCAATAGCGGGGCTTTTCAAGGTAGTTGTCGTGCCTCCCGTCTTGCTACCCCAAAGCGCAACGTAGCAGTACTTCATGCGCCGTATAGCCCGCATCCAGCAACGCAAACGACAAACCTGGCTCGCACTGCCGGCCAGCGGAATAGAAGAGGTAGGCCATGGCCAAGACTGTGCAGGAGCGCTCGGCGAAAACCGCAAGGAAGCGCGTGGCACTTGCCGAAGAAGAATTGAGGCTCAGGGTTCGCCTCGGACCCCGGCAGGCCCTGGCCGACCTGATAGAGTGGTCAGGCATTACTGAGCAGGACGAGGCGATGACGCTGATGATTCATCACCTACACGCGATGGGTTCAGCGAAATGCCAGCCGCTGCTGAATCCACCGCGCCACGAAATCGAGATATCGGAAAACGTGGCGCGGGAATTCCTCAATAAAAGCCTGCTCGCCATCCAGAAAGACCCGGGCGACGATATTATCGAGCCATCTATTTAACTGATGTCGAAGGCGTTTCGTTGGCAACAGAATCCGCAACATCTGCCGGCTGCCCGGTCTCCACGTCACGAATCTCATATCTCCACCATGACAGCGAAGAGATCCCATAGAGACCATAAGTACGGCCGCCCACGAGATCAACGGTCATTTCAATCGGAGCAGTTTGCTGTTCAGCGGTAATAAATTTACGAACTTGAATCTTATGCCTGCCTGCACCCAGTCGGTATTCGCTTTGGCGGCTCAACCAATATAGGGTTTGATCGTCGTCAATCTTAAATATTGTCAAAGATTTATCGAACTGCTGAATCGTAGCGATTTCGGAGTTTGATTTTCCTTCTGCACTTTTGTGTTCGTAATGAATACACCCGGTCAGCGTGAAGCTGAACAAAATCATTGCTATAAAGCGCCAAAAAATCTCGTGTCGCATCAATGCTCCTTATAGGCTCAAATCCAAGGTGTGGATCGATACCTTATCCTTTTCCAAAATCCCATCCTACTCGCAGCATCCGGTAACGGTCGGGCACGGCTGGGTGAAATTGGCACTTTGGGATGTAGCTAGACCTTCACTGCGCTCTTGATAATCCAAACACCAAACAGAACAAACACTGCTGATTTAGCCACGTCGAACAGAGAATCTCTTCCAGCAAACAACTCGAAAGCCGAAAATAGTAGTGAGATCGTCCCTACTACCACCAAACCATAACCAACCGGGCGCACGTACTTGGGGAACATCTATTCATCTCCATGATAAAACAGAAATTGTAAATTTTCCCGCCCAGTAACGCCATCAATCATTCCGCCTTCATCCGATATCACGGAGGGCGGCGCTTGACTGGAGATAATTCATGAACGACCAGTTCTACCTGCAAGACAGTCGCAGCCACGCCTACGTCGGCGATGGATTGTCCTTCTGCGGCTTTGGCGGCTCTGGATATGTCACCGACCTGGCCAAGGCCCAGGTGTTCACCCGGGACGGCGCTTGCGATCACCGCGACACTGACATCCCGTGGCCCAAGGCCTACGTCGATGCCCGGGCGCGTATTGGTGTCGACTGCCAGCGTGTGACGTTGAGCGAGGCGCTGGACCAACACCCCGACGCAGCCGAGTTTTACATCCAGAAGCCGCAGTGCTGGAACGGCAACAACCTGATTTGGCTTTGCGAAGATGGCGTGTTCACAAGCGACCTTTCCAAGGCTGTGGTGGTGCCGAGGGCCCACACCGCCACCTGGATCGGCAAGCTCGGCCAATCAGGCGCGGTGGTCTGGCCCAAGCCCTACATCGACGCGCATAGCCGCAGTTTGGTCGAACACGATGACGTGAACATCAAGGAAGCCCTGCGCGGTACCGGAATCAAGTTGGCCAAGCCGAAGAAGCCAAAAAAGATGATGTTCAATTGCGACGGCTGCGGCCGTTTCATCAGTGACGAGCAACGCTACCGCGAAGACTGCCGGAACTGCGGGGCGAGCAACACTCCTTGATCCGGCTCCATGCCGGTCACCCGTAATACCCCATATCAACGAATTGCGCCATCAGCAGAGTCAGGAAAAGCCTTATGGAAATCGTCTGCCAAGGACAGCAAATCGTTTGACTTGGACATATCAGAACCCAAAATTATAGTATTAGTTTCCGCCTGTTCAAAAACCGCTTTGAATTCCGGCGCGGGATTTTTTCCAACTATAAATTTAAAGAAAATCCCGAGAACGTCAAACTCGTGCAGGCAACACCCAGCCTCCTCAATACAGGCTGGAAACCTCAACAACCTATGAAGATTATAGTTAGTGTTGAGGGTTACAATTAATCAAACGTCTTTGATGGCATCAGTATTGCCAAGAAGATAATCTTTAAATCTACCTTCATACAATCGCCCCAGCGTTCCTTTATGTATGGATGGATGTGATCCCCAATCCCAAACGTTGGAACGCCAAACAACGCTTGCACCGAAGTAAAACAGACTTTCTAAAATATCCGCTTTGATTTCAACAGGGTTGAAGAGAGAGAAATTTGGGCTTGACTGGGTTGATACACTCGACAAAAGCTGCTCCAACAATGGGAAATTAGTGTGAGTCGCCCACATTTTGGATACTGGCCCCTCCCCTCGCTTAGAGAATATTCCCGTCTAGAGAGTAGATAAGCGGGGCAGTGATCGTAATCGGGCCATCTTTCATTAAATCGGCTGGTGGTTTTGGCAGTGGCTGGGCGCGACGGATTAACTCTAAAGTGGCCGCGTCCAAGTCCACATTGCCTGAACTTTGTATCAGCTCATAAGAAACGACATTCCCGTCGCCATCTATCGTGAAACGCAGTTGGTTTGTGCCTTCAACCCCGGCCAATTGTGAGGCGATCGGGTAACTTTTGAATTTATTCAAATGAGCCACAAGCCCTGCGCTCAGTGCTTTTTCTTGTTCGGCAGTCGAAGAGCAACCAGAGATTGCTCCGAGAAAAACAAAGGCAAAAGCAGTGGTTAGAAAAAATTTAAGCATTTAAATATCTCGCTAAATGGCGGGGCGATTCTCGCATATGGCTGTTTTTAGCCTATCAGGACACTCAACTGCCCAGCAATAAAAGCACAGCTTCAACGAAGCTGGATGACCTGTCCTCCCCTCCCTCGCCTCTACCCGTCAGCACTCACCCCGCGCCCATCGGCAACCAGCGGGAGGCATGAGTGTTGACGAATACAGGTGAACCAACGAATGGAGAGAGTCATGGAAACGAAGCACACGCCCGGACCCTGGTATGTCCAGGACGACCATGGCAGGCGCTACATCGAGACAGACGGCAATGACGACACTATTGCGGAGATTCATCGGCGCCGTCGCAAGGGCAGCGTCTATAGCTGTGCTGAGGCAGGTGCAAACGCAAGCCTTATCGCCGCAGCGCCCGAGCTTCTGGCATCCCTGCAAGCCTTCGATCGCATCAGCGACATCTGGTTGCCGTCCACGGCAAGCGAAGAGCATGAGGGCGAAATGCAGGCCTTGCATCAAGCGCGAAACGACATGCTCGCCGCGATCGCCAAAGCTACCGCCTAACCCCAAACACTGGAGGTCGCCATGGCCCGCACCTACGAATATTGGACGGTCAGTGATGGAGAGGACATTGCCATCAACCTGACCGTCGCATATTTCTCGGCCCGAAAAGGAAACTTCAGCTCCCAAGCCGCCGACCCCGATGAGTACTTCGGGCATTGCGAAGTCAATTGGGAATCGAAAGACGACACCAGCTTCATGACTGAATCCGAGATCGCCTCGATGGAAGAATGGCTTGTAAACGAGCATTCCGAGTATCTGGCCGATCAGGACTACTTCGACTAACTCGCCACTCTGGAGGCGACCATGAACGCAGCATTGAAGATATGCCAGGAGCGTTACGACGCTCAGTTGCCTCCAGAGGTAAGCGAGAGTGACGAGGTGACGGACTGGCTTGAGCATTCGGCGGAGCGCCTGGTGTGCGGCGTCGACATCAAGTGGAAGCGCCGCTACGGCCAGCCGCAGGTGGTGACGTTCGATCGGTTCTGTACCTACCTGCAGGGCCACCTGAACCAGCGCCAGATCGACGGACTGGATGAGCGTGACTCGTTCGCCCGACTGTTCCTGTCTTCGATCCTCGGTAGCCAGAGCGAAGGAAAGACGCACGCGGCCGATTTGATCGGTCAGCAGCGCCCCATGGAAGCCGCCGAGCGGAACGCCATGGACCTTCTTAGGCCCTACGCAGCCGATGCCGTAGCGGCGGAGCGCGAAGAGCTGGAAGACGACGTGGATGCTGGTCTATGAGCCCGCACATCCTGATCGATGAGGCACTTGAAGCGATTGAGCATCCCAGCAGCGAGCCAGGCGCCCAAGCCGTCGTGGTGCGGATGATCACCAGCATGCTCACCGGCGACGCAATCACCGTCGAAGAATTCAACCACTACTGCCAGCGCCTGCTGAAAATCACCAGGCATCGCAAGGAGGCTGCATGACCACTCCAATAGTGAAATCGCTGGCTGATGAGCAGCTCGACGATATCGAGCGCCGCATCGCCATCTTGGGCTTCGGCCTTCCCTTCAACGAATTGATCGGCCGCAAGCGTGGAGACCTGGTGCGGGATCTACCGCAACGCTTGGCGCCGACAATGAAGGGTGGCCGGATTGCGGTGAGGGTTCGGCCGTGACCGCCCACCAGCGGCACCGGCGTCGCGCCATCCGCTGTTTATCGGCCATCGTTGGCCTGACCTTCCTCACCATCGTTTTCTTGGGACCCGCCATCGGCGGCCTGATCACTCAATAGGTAAACACCATGCAGAAGCACACCCCAGCACCGTGGACCGTCCGTGAGGTGGCGCATAGCAATGTGCCCGGCCAGCGCGCTTTCGCCATCGACTTCAACGAAGACCAAGAGCAGGTCGTCGATTGGGTCTACGAAGAAGCTGACGCCAAGCTGATCGCCCAGGCGCCAGGACTTCTGGCTGATCTGATTGTGGCCGCAGGAACGCTGCGTCACTACGAGGCGCTGCATCGCGCCAAGGGCACCATCGAAAGCACAGAGAAAGCCGAGGTGAACGCCGGGCTTGCTACACGCTTTGAGCAAACCATCGCCAAAGCCACTCAATAACCCCCTTCACAGCGCCCCTCTCCGGTGGCGCGGAGAGATAGTCATGTCCGATAAAAACATGCAGATCTGGAACCAGGTCAGCAAGACTGACACCAACCATACGAAAGCGGCGAAGGTCGGCGGGCAAAACATCACCAGCCTCAACGGCACGGCGATGATCATGAAGGCCACCGAAATCTTCGGCCCTGTTGGTATTGGGTTCGGGTGGAAAGTTACCGAAGAACGCTTCGACGAAGGCTCTGAAATGGTCAGTGGCGAAGGCGACAAGCGCATCGTGCTAGGTCGAGAACTCAACCACACCATCAAAATCAGCTTCTGGTTTGAGCTGGAGGGTAAGCGCGGCGAGATCGAGCAGTACGGGTGTACCCGCTACCTCTACAAATCCACCTACGGCACAACCACCGACGGTGAAGCGCCGAAAAAATCGCTGACCGATGCCATCAAGAAGTCCCTGTCGATGCTCGGTTTCAGCGCTGACGTGTTCCTGGGCTTGTTCGACGACGCTGGGTACGTTGAACAGCTCAAAGGTGAAGAGGCCATTGCCAGCGCTGACGACAAAGACGCCGAAATACTGCGACAGAAACAGGAGCGAGTGGACTGGCTCGCTTCGGCGGTCGAGACCATCGGAAAATCCGTCACTGTGTACGAACTCAAAACCTTGAACGTGAAATACATCCGCGAAGCTACTCGTCGCAATGAGCCCGCGTTCATCGCGCGTATCACTCGCGCATTCGAAGAGCGCAAGGCCAGCCTTGAGAAAGGCTCGGAGGCAGCAGCATGACGCAACTCTACGCACTGACTGGCAAGCTCGCCGAACTCCAGGCTATGGCCGACACCGATGACGAGGGTCTGAAAGAGGCCTTGCAGCACGCCATGGACGAGGTTCAAGGCGACTTCAACATCAAGGCCGACAACATCGTCATGTTACGCCGGAACATCGAAAGTGACGTGACGGCCATCGACAATGAGATCGAGCGCCTGGCCGAACTCAAGCGGATCAAGTCCAACAGCGTGTCGCAGATCAGTGACTACCTGCGCCGTAACATGGAAGCTGCCAACATCAAGTCGATCAAGCGTCCGCTCTTTACCATCACGCTGGCCATGGGCAGCGAGCGAGTGATTGTGGACAACGAAGACGCGGTGCCGGATGAACTGACCACTGTGAAGTCGAGCATTGCTCCGGACAAAAAGGCCATTGCCGCCAAGCTCAAGGAGATCCGCGAGCATAACGAGACGGTCCGTAAGCGCATGGCCGCTGGCGAAGATGCCGAGCATGAGCTGATCGAAGAGCCGAAATGGGCTCACCTAGAGCGCGGCGACAGTTCAATCCGCATCAAGTGAGGTAATCATGATCAGCAACCACCTCAACCTGGTTGAGCAGCAGCGTCAGCACGCCGACTCAATATCGGAGCGCACCGTACAGTTCCTGGCGGCCGGCGGAACGATCTACCTGGGCGAAAGCCCGGCGATCAACCCGCCACCGCCGAAGCGCTCCAACAAGATCGATCCCGAAACCATCCTCAAGCGCCGCAAGCCCCTGATCTCAAGGGCTGAGCGTAACGCGCTGCGCAAACTCGCGGAGGCATTATGAGCAAACGCAAGCCGCATAACCTGCAGGCGCGCATCTCCCGGTCGTGCCGCTCGCTGTTGGCAGCCAATCACGTCGCCGTCGTGAACATCGACCCCAGCGGCCGCCAGGGCATGATCAATTACAAGTCGCTGAAGAACATCGCGCCGGGGAAGATCGGCCAGGCCGTCTGCGGCATTCCCCACCGGTGGACGATCTACCTCAGCGCCCTCTGCATCGACGCCCGCGGCGACCGCTACAGCAAATCGGTGGAGGTGGCGCCCGATGGCGTTTACCTCTCCGACCACCTAGAAGACGTGATCGAGCATTGCTACAAGAAGCTGCGCGACGAGGCCAATCAAAGCCAGGTGGTGGCGTCGGGCTGGATTGCTATCCCTGAAGCGATATCTCTGGACGAGGCACACGCCGCGCGGATCTTCGAAGCCGTGGGCGCCTGGCGCCAGGTCAAGGTCGATTCATGCACCGCATAGCGCGTATCACGATGCAGTATTTCATTTGTCCAGATTCAGTAGTTCCTGCATCCGTTCGCCTAGTATTCCTCGCAACCACGCAGCGTGAAACTCCATTTCTTCCAGAGAAGTACCCTCAGCCAATCGATACACGAACTCCTTGTCCCTCGGACCCTGACACACGACGCTAAAATAGCCATCGCGGTCATAACTGGCGAGCACGTAAGGGCAGATACAAATAATGTCGCTAAATGGCACCTGCACTTCGGTGGGCTTACGACCGCGACGGGTGACCGTGAGGGTAAGCAGTTGCTGGTTTTCGTCGAACGTGAAGGCCAGCACTCTAGCCGCAGAGAAGATCCACGCGAAGACCAGCCCCATGAGCACAACAGAACCACACAGGAGCTGGATGAGCAACGCCGTCGTGAGGCTAGACCCATCGCTGCTCGGTTCACCTGACATCGTTTCGAACCCGAGAAGGAGCAGTATCGTCAGCACTAAGCCCGGCAACAACACAAGCACCACAAAGGAGAAACCCAGAATGGCCCCACCCGTGCTGCCAATGGTCAGTAAGCCCGGGCCGCGATGCCAAACAGGGGGGTGGGCGGCGAAGCGTTCAGTGCTTGACGTGACTAGAGGCGTTGCGACGCGGTGAGGTGGACTTTGACGATTCATCTAGCAGGCTCCAGGGGTGCTGCGTAGAAAGTACCATTACTGCAAGACAGTCTGACCAAGAGGCATCGGGCTTTTTCACGCCTTCCCCGGTGTCCACCAGCAGACATCAGGCAATCAGCGCGCTAACGAATAGACGCACACCGCCATAGGAGAGGTAGTCATGGCCAAATCAGTGCAGGAACGATCGGCCAAAACTGCCAGGAAGCGTGTGGCGAATGCCGAAGAGGAATTGAGGCTCAGGGTTCGCCCCGGCACCCGCCAGGCGCTGGCCGACCTGATGGAGTGGTCAGGCATTACTGAGCAGGGCGAGGCGATGACGCTGATGATTCATCATCTTCATGACCTTGGCTCGAAGTCCAAAGCGCTACTCGAACCGCCGCGCCACGAATTCGAGATATCCGAAAACGTGGCGCGGGAGTTTCGCAATAAAAGCCTGCTCGCCATACAGAGAGACCCGGGCGACGAGATCATCGAGCCCGCATAACCCACCCTACTCGCTGCATCCGACAAGTGAGGGGCAGCGTTATTTTACGAAAGTCTGAAAGCCATGAGTTGGACGAGACGGAAACGGGCGGTAAGCGGCAAGATTTTCATTAAGGTAGTTCGCGATCTCTTTTGCCTTCGCCATATCAGTTCCAGGCTTTAGGTCAAAAGCCGGCGGCTCATCTTGGAGGCCCGGGATCTGGTCCAGGAACTCCATATGCAGATAGAGCACGTCATCGGCTGTTTCCTTGACGGTAAAAACGATTCGAGTTTTGTGGCTCATCGTGCTTCTCCTTGATCCGGCTCCATGCCGGTACCCCGTAATACTCCAACCCAAACCAAATTGCCACTACCGGTAACGTAGGGCGGCACAACCGGCCATTCATCCGGCCTTTTCGTAAACACCATCTAGTATTTCTTGCATACGAGGTACGAACATCGCCTTGACCTCTTCAACATCTTCAAATTCATTAACCGAGAGTGCGAGAGCTAAGACCTTGAAAGCTGCTACCTTCTTCCGCGCTTCGTCGGCCCTTGCTCTGTAAGACGCGGCCACAGTAATGCTGTTAAAAATAGAGCTACCATCCGAGCCAGCCTTTTCAGCTGCAGCCAACTTCTCATTGGACTCAAGTCTAAACTCGGAGCTAAAACTTTCCACAACATTGAGAATTGTCGCCTGATAGGCTTGGACTCTAGCCCTATTTGCTTCCGACTTTGCATGCAGCAGTTGCTCATCCTGCTTTAGCGCTGCGGCACGCTGAAGCGCCATCAGTTCAGTAAACTCCTTTTTTTGAGTCTCTAAAATATCGCGCTGCATATATACAGTTTTAAGCACCGCGAGCAGCGTTACGAAAGAGACTAAGGGGCCGAATACCCCTCCGATATATCCCCCGAAGTTAGACCACTCGCTGGAAGTTACAGCCAGGCCACCTCCAAATTGGAACCTATATAAAAGAACTGCAACAAGAACCGACAATGCCACACCGAAGACTGAAAACAATAGAAAAATCAGATACATATCTCGTGCACTTCGCTGGACATTTACCATGCAATTCTTTCCCTAAAAACATTTAGACCAATCTTCCTCTACTTTAACGAATCACGCCAGCCGGCGAGGATCCCCTATGTCTGCACAACAGAAGAAACACCCCTTCGATTTCAAAACCCAATACGGACTCGGCTTCAACCCTCAGGACGATGAGATCGTTGTAGACTTCTTCTGTGGCGGTGGTGGCGCCGGTACCGGGTTGGAAATGGGTCTGGGCCGCACGGTGAACGTGGCGAAGAACCACAGCCCGCAAGCGATCAGCATGCACACCGTGAATCACCCCGGCGCACAGCACTTCACTACCGACGTGTTCGAGGGTGATCCAGACACCGAGTGTGCCGGCAAGGCCGTCGGCTGGTTCCACATGTCGCCGGACTGCACGCACCACTCCCAAGCGGCCGGCGGCCAGCCGCGCAAGCGCGAGATCCGCAACCTGTCGTGGATCGGGCTCAAGTGGGCGGGTATGAAACGGCCCCGGGTAATCAGCCTGGAGAACGTGAAGCAGATCCTGCAGTGGGGCCGACTGATCGCCAAGCGCGACAAGGCCACCGGGCGCGTGGTGAAGCTGGACGGCAATATCGCGGCACCTGGCGAGGTCGTGCCGGTGGGCCAGCAGTTCCTGATCCCTGACCCGAAGCAGCGCGGCCGCACCTGGCGCCGCTTCGTCGCCCTCCTGGAAGGCATGGGTTATTTCGTTGAGTGGAAGGTGATCAAGGCGTGCGACTTCGGCGCGCCGACCAGCCGGGAACGCCTGTTCATGATTGCGCGGTGCGACGGCCAGCCAATCGTGTGGCCGGAGCCAACGCATGCCAAGAACCCCGCCAAGGGCCAGAAGAAGTGGAAGACGGCAGCTGACTGCATCGACTTCAGCGACCTGGGCAAAAGCATTTTCGGTCGCAAGAAGGACCTGGCCCCGGCCACACTGCGCCGCGTTGCCAAGGGGATGAAGAAGTTCGTCATCGATAGCGCGGCGCCATTCATTGTACCGATCGCCAACTGGTCAGGCGAGACGGTGCAGTCTGCCGACGAGCCGCTGCGCACCGTAACCTCCTACCCGAAGGGCGGGGCGTTCAGCGTGGTTAGCCCGATCATCGCACCGGCAACGCACCAGGGCAGCGACCGAATCAATGACCCGCTCGACCCTCTGCCCACGGTGACGTGCGCAAATCGCGGTGAGCTTACGCTGATCAGTCCTACGCTGATCCAATCGGGCTATGGTGAGCGCCCCGGGCAGGAGCCGCGTGTGCCAGGCCTGGACCAACCACTGGGCACAGTGGTCGCCGGCGGCGTTAAGCACGCGCTGACCAGCTCTATTTTGGTGGGCGCTGGTGGGCCGGTGTACGCCGGGCACCCGGTTACAGCAGACCAGCCGGTCGGTACGCTCATGACGCGCAGTCACCGCGCGGTGGCCACCGCCTTCATGGCCCAGATGAATGGCGGTTTCAACACCACCGTCGCCAAGGACATCCGGGACCTGATGACCACTGTGACCAATACCGGCAGCCAGCAACAGCTGGTGGCGGCGATCCTGGTGCACCTGCGTGGCAACTGCGATGCCCGGAACGTAAATGATCCGCTCCACACCATCAGCGCCGGCGGCCAGCACCACGGGCTGGCCAGCGCATTCATGGAACGGGCATTCGGCGGCAGTGTTGGCCAGGGCCTGGACGATCCGGCACCGACCATCACGGCCGGAGGTGGCGGCAAAAGCTCGCTGGTGTCGCTCACCCTCTCGCCAGAGCATGAAGCCGGCGCCCTCCGCGTAGCCGCTTTCCTGATCAGCTACTACGGTACCGAGAACATCAGCGCTTGCGACTCGCCGGCGCCGACGATCACAACCAAGGACCGCCTGGCCATGGTCACCGTGATGGTAAAGGGCACGCCCTACGTGATCGTCGACATCTGCCTGCGGATGCTCAAACCCACGGAGCTGTACAAGGCCCAGGGATTCCCCGCCGACTACATCATCACCCACGGCGCCGACGGCAAGCCGTTCACCAAAACCCAGCAGGTGCACATGTGCGGCAACAGCGTAAGCCCGCCGCCGATGGCAGCACTGGCACGGGCCAATGACCCGTGGCGCAATGAGCAACGCCAAGCTGTCGCAGCGTAAATCAGAGCCATGGCACAGCCGCCATCCACTCGGCGAGGCGCAGCAATATCTGGCTCAGCACCTCAATCAAGACTTGGTACATGAGTTCAGCGATGAGTTGTTTCATGCGGTAGCGCTCCGGCTTGGTTAATGAAACCAGCATGCCGTCACGACTGCTTTTAAAGCAGATGGGAAAGTTTGTAATAAGCCTCCCTACAAGTAGAAACTTTCTCTCACACCTACCCCCCTTGACATCACATCCGGTCGTGACGACCGGCAAGGACTCCTCATGCCTACAGAAAACAAAGTCGACGCGCCTCTGCAGTTGGAGCGCTCGACGGTCACCAAGCTGGTTATCACCGGTGCACCGAACCTTGACCCGATCACCGTGTTCCTAGAGGACCTGGCCCCATGCAAGGGCAAGATCACCGTCAGTTGCTGGGGCAAGAGTTGGACGGCCTACTGGGGCGGCATGTGGGATGGTCTCAGCATCGGGCAGTTCTTTTGCAAGCTGAACACCGGCTACATCATCGGCTACTTCGACCAGGCGATGAGGCCACGGCAGTTCAGTGGTGAAGCGCTTGCGAGGGAAGCACAGCGCCTCGTCCTGAAAGAGCGCCGCCAGTTTTGTTACGACGCCGACGAGGCCCGCGAGCGGTTCGATGAGGCAGAAGATCTGCGCGACTCGCCATCGATTGAATATCTCCACGGTGCACACAGCGAGTTGATGACGAAACTGTTCGGTGATGAATGGTGGCACCTGACCAATGACGCCACCGAGCCAAACCCCGATTACGCCTACCTCGAGCGGATAATTCACGCGGTCCAGCAGGCGCTGGGCCAGGAAAAGCAGCAGGTGGCAGCATAAAGCGCATCTACCTGAGCGGCCCCATGACCGGCCTGCCCGGCCTCAACTTCGCCGCCTTCCACGCCATGACCACCAACCTGCGCACCGGCGGGCCGAGCAGACCATGGCCGTGGCGCTGAGTGTGCCCCAGCAAGTAGCAACGTAATTCAACTAGCGAGGGTGATATAACTAAGATGGCTAATATTAGCCGTCTGAATCATCCTCCTGCTTTTCAACAAAAATATCGCGAACTGCTTTCTGAAAGTGATTTTTCATCTCATTCAAACTTTCAAACTCTCCAAAAATAATTTCGTCATACAAAATCAACAATCCGATCTCTTGCTGATCAAGCTCTTTTATCTTTTTATCAGCCTTCGTGAACTCGTCTTGTCGACCTGGTGCCTTACCGTCAATTATCCATTGTGCAAACAAATCAAAGCGTTGTCTTTTTTGTTCAATCTCTCGCGTCAAACCCTCTATGTACCTGTCAAGCATGGTCAATAGCTTGTTCCGCCCGTCTTCGAAAACACGGACAGACGCTTCATCGTCTGCCTTCTGAATCTGTTTTAACTGTGACTTCAATGTCTGAATCGAAATCCGTTGCATTGCATCGAATTCATGTTGCTGTGTCTGCAAAAGCTCTCTCTGAAGCCATATAGTTCTTAATATCGCAATGAGAGTTACAAATGAAACAAGAGGCCCAAATACACCACCAATAAATGTACCAAATGCAGACCAATCATCCGTTTGATGAGAAAGCCCACCAGCGAATGCAGTGCGGTAGTAATAGATAGATAAAACCACCGCAACAACCACAACTCCAACAAGCACGATGGAAAAAGCGTCCACTGGCCTAGAGCTACCCCTAATTACCTCAAGTTCGTCGAGTTCAAAACCTTTTACCGGTTGCTGTCCTTCGCTCATAACCGCACTCCTTTTTTCTGACTCTACTTCAACAGGGGCTCCACATGCACCTATTTGCACGGCAAGCGCTTGACCGCGCCCGCAGGGTCGCCCCTGCGTCAAAGATTCCCCCGCCTGCCCTGGCGAACGAGCCGACACCGCCCGCCTCAACCATGGCGAGTACCACCGAATCGACGAACTGTCGCCCGGCGGCGTCCACACCCTCTTCATCACCAGCAAGTGGCGCGGTGACTGGGGCTTTTTGGTAAACGGCGTGAAGGTGCCATGGCGCACCTACACCGGTGCTGATGACTGAAAGTCAGAAAGGAGTACATCCGTACTCCAGCCGCAAAACCTTTAACCCCTCCCCCTTCAAAGTCAGCCGCTATAGCGGCAAGGAACTCGGCATGCCTGAAGAAAGTGAATCAAGCCTGCGCCAGCGCATCACCACGTACATGAGCGGCGCCGGCGGCTCCCGGGACAACTGGTTCTGCACCTGGTGGTTCCGGTTCCACATCGAGCCGTTCACCACCAAGCAGATCCGCCGCGAACTGGAGCTGATGAAGCGCGAAGGCCTGGTCGAGTCGGATCACAGCCAGAGCAACAACACCAAGTGGCGTCTGACCAAATACAAACCTGACGGAGTGACGCCATGATCGCCACCCTCTGGTTCGCCTACGTCTTCATCTACAAGGGGCCGAGGCCATGAAGGCCCGCATCGAGAAGAAGTTGAGCAAGCGCCTTGTGCGTCTTTGCCCGTCTGTCTATCGCCGGGCCTGGATCGACAAGGATGAGCCGTCGCGTCTGGCCTATAAGCAAAACACACGGGTGAGTCACGTCCTATCCGTCGGTGGCGGAACTGACTGGCAGGGTGATGGCGAGGACGCTTTCACCACCTGGGCTGACTGGCTGTCGCACTGGCCTTGGCATGGCCCTTTCGCGGTCTACCCGGACGGCCATGAACATCAGTTCTTCCCGAACACGGAAGGCTTCAGGCCGACCACGCGCAACCTGTTAAAGCTGGCCGCCGACTGCGAGCGCGCCTCGAAAGCCAAGCCCTAACCCCAATCCCCCTACATGCCTGCCGGTGAACGGCGGGCGAGGTATTCCTGTGCTCAAACAAATCGGAAAACTCATCACTGAACCGCTGCGCAAGGGTGACAAGAGCCGACCCCTGCGTTGGCGTATGGGGATGCGGTTGAACCACATCCACAACGACCTGCATTCAAAGCATCCGAAACTCTGGAACGCCATCGTGATGATGGCGCGCACGCTGATCTGCAAGCCGTTCGGCCATCGCTGGTCCAGGTTCGAAGCGGTGAAGTACGGCGATTTTGGCGACTCGCGGATCTGCAAATTCTGCCGCATCAGCCACGGGCAACACCGTGGCGTCGACACCTACCACGAAACCCACCGCCAGGGCGGCTGGAACAAGATCGCCAAACCCTAACCCATCTTCTGCCGCCCAGCGCGGCTGGGACACCACATGTTCGCAATCAAACTCACCCTGATCCTGCTGGGCGCTTTGCTGTACTTGGTCGGCAGCGGCTGCTGGTTCTTCTGGATCGCCCCGCTCCTTCTGGCGGACGGCGAAACAGCCGACATCCTCTACGCCTTTGCCGGCACCTGTGGCTGGATGCTGATCACCTTCAGCCTGGTCATTCACATCATCAAGACAGCGCGGCCCACGGCGGTCGTCGGGAGGTAAACATGGAAGCAGAGATCCTGTCGGATGACGAGCTCGCCGACCTGACTGGTTACAAGCACCGTTCGCACCAGCGCAAGTGGCTGAAAGACCGGAACTGGGTATTCATCGAGAGCCGTGGCGGCCGCCCGCTGGTGGGCCGGATGTTCGCGCGGATGAAGCTTGGCATGGTTAACCCCGCAATCGCAGATCCAAACCCGCCGCCGACGCGACCGGCTTGGACGCCTGATTTCTCCAGAGTGAACTGATATGCGCCCCCGGAACACAGAAAACAGGGACTTGCCGCCAGGAATGGTGCGCCGTAAGCGCCCAAGGAAAAATGGCAAGGTCTGGATCGGCTACTACTACCGGGACTCTGCTGGCAAAGAGATCCCGTTGGGCACGGACCTTAGTAAAGCACGCCTGAAATGGGCAGAACTGGAGGCCAAAGACAAACCGGCCGACCTGACAACGATGAAGGGCATCTTCGACCGGTACGTGCGCGACGTCATCCCAAAAAAGGGGGAGCGGACCCAAAAGGACAACATGGCCGAACTGAAACAGCTTCGCCCTATGTTTGATGAGGCGCCCATAGATTCAATTACGCCGTTCAACATCGCCGGTTACCGGGATGCCCGTTCAGCGAAGGTTCGTGCCAACCGCGAGATCGCGCTCCTGTCCCACGTTTTCAACATGGCCAGGGAATGGGGGCTCACGGAACGGGAGAACCCTTGCCAGGGAATCAGGAAGAACAAGGAGGCGCCGCGTGATTACTACGCCAACGCGGCTGTTTGGGATGCCGTTTACGCGGTTGCCGAACAAGAACTCAAGGAAGCCATGGACCTGGGCTACTTGACCGGGCAGCGGCCTGCTGACGTGTTGATCATGCGTAGTGACGATACCGAGGGTGACTACTTCTTGGTGACACAGGGCAAGACCGGGCAGAAGCTGCGAATCCTGATGCGTACCGATGCAGGGGAAAACAGCCTGGGGAGATTGGTCAGGGAGATCGGTGAAAGGAATGTCGGTCATTCGTCCAAGTACCTGTTGATCAACAGACATGGAAAGTGGATGACGAAGGGGATGCTGCGCTTGCGATGGGACAAGGCGCGGGAAAAAGCCCAGCAGAACGCCATCGAACAAGGCGACCCGCTGCTCGCGGCCAAGATTGGAGGGTTTCAGTTCCGCGACATCCGGCCGAAGGCCGCGTCGGAAATCATCGATATCGGGGATGCCAGCCTGCTGCTCGGACACAGTAAACAGGAGATCACAAAGAGGGTTTACAGGAGGATCGGTGCGACTGCGAAGCCCTCCAAATAGGCAAAGTTTCGGAACCCCTACCCGAAAGTTTCGGAACTACTACTCAAAACCGCTTTTTCTTGCCCAAACGCCAGAAACACAAAAGCCCCGCTAGTGCGGGGCTTTTGTATGAATCTTGGCGGGAAACCAGGGATTCGAACCCTGGGAACGCTATTAACGTTCGCCGGTTTTCAAGACCGGTGCATTCAACCACTCTGCCAATTTCCCTTGTGCAACACAGGATTAGCGTAGCCCATCGTGTGTCAGCGGGCGCCATAATACCCGAATGAAACACACTGTCAAACTCTCGCCATAGCTTGTTACAGAGCGTCTGTTATGATCCTTGCGACTGAATGTTTCAAAACTGAAGGAGTGTCGCCATGCGCGAACAGAATTACGCAGTGAATGGAAACGCGCAGGCAGAGCAGCTAGAGGTTAGCCGCGTCCTGCGCAATACATACGGCTTACTCGCTCTCACCCTCGCTTTCAGCGGCGTGATGGCCTTCGTAGCCCAGCAGATGCGCGTCGGCTACCCGAATATCTTTGTGGTGCTGATCGGCTTCTACGGTCTTTTCTTCCTGACCAACAAACTGCGCGACTCGGCCTGGGGCCTGGTGTCGGCGTTTGCCTTGACCGGTTTCATGGGCTTTATCCTCGGCCCGATCCTTAACCGTTACCTGGGCATGGCCGGCGGCGCGGAAGTGGTCAGCTCGGCATTTGCCATGACCGCCCTGGTGTTTGGCGGCCTGTCGGCCTACGTGCTGATCTCCCGCAAGGACATGAGCTTCCTGGGCGGTTTCATCACCGCTGGTTTCTTCGTGTTGCTGGCTGCCGTGCTGGCAGGCATGTTCTTCCAGATCAGCGGCCTGCAACTGGCGATCAGCGCCGGTTTCGTGCTGTTCTCGTCGGCCTGCATCCTGTTCCAAACCAGCGCGATCATCCAGGGTGGCGAACGTAACTACATCATGGCGACCATCAGCCTGTATGTATCGATCTACAACCTGTTTATCAGCCTGTTGCAGATCTTCGGCATCATGGGCCGCGACGACTGATCGCAGCCGCATGCAAAAAGCCCGCTTCGGCGGGCTTTTTGTTGCCTGCGGCTTTATCATTGCCCCAGGTTTTGCCTTCAGAGTGTTCCATGAAGTTCGCGATTGCGCTTTTTTCCGCCGCCCATGCGCCCTCCTCGCGCCGTGCCTTGTTGTTCACCCAGGCCGCGCTGGCCGGCGGGCATGAAATTGTGCGGCTGTTTTTTTATCAGGACGGCGTGTACAGCGCGTCCACCAACATTGTTGCGCCGCAGGATGAGCAGGACATTGCCCGCCAGTGGCGCGAGCTGGTCAGTGAGCATCAGCTCGATGGCGTGGTGTGCATTGCCGCGGCCTTGCGCCGTGGGGTGCTGAATGCCGAAGAGGCCAGCCGCTATCAGCGCGGCGCGGTTAACCTGGAAGCGCCGTGGGTGCTGTCCGGGCTTGGGCAGTTGCATGACGCCGCCCAGGCCGCCGACCGTTTGATCTGCTTCGGAGGGCCGTGACATGTCCAAATCCTTGCTGGTGATCAGTCGACAGGCGCCGTGGTCCGGCCCCAGTGCTCGTGAAGCGCTGGATATCGTGTTGGCTGGCGGCGCATTTGATTTACCAATTGGCCTGTTGTTTCTGGATGACGGCGTGTTTCAACTCGCCGCGAGCCAGGACGCCAAGGCTGTGCAACAAAAAGACCTCAGCGCCAACCTTCAAGCCCTGAAGTTGTTTGGCGTTGAAGATGTGTTTGCCTGCAGCCACAGCCTCACCGTGCGCGGCCTGACCGCCTCCGGCAACGCGCAACCGCTGAACAGCGCGCAGATCTCACAGATGATTGACCGTTACGACCAGGTGATTACCCTCTGATGTCGACTTTGCATGTGGTGTCCCACTCCCCGTTTACCGATAGTCGGCTGGACAGCTGCCTGCGCCTCTGTGGCGCCCGGGACGCGATCCTGCTGTGCGGCGACGGCGCCTACGCCCTGCAAGCCGCCAGCGCAGCCTGCCAGGCCCTGCAAGCCAAGGGCTTGAAGGTGTTTGTGCTGGCCGAAGACAGCCAGGCGCGCAATATTGCAGTGCCTGGCTGGGCCGCCAGTGTCGATTACCCGGCATTTGTGCAGCTGTCGATCGACTATGACAAGGTCAATACCTGGCTATGAACACCCTGACCGTAGGCGAACGCACCCTCGAACTGGACAAGGACGGCTACCTCATCGACCTGAGCGACTGGTCCAGCGACGTAGCCAACGCCCTCGCCAGCGCAGAAGGCCTGGCCCTGACCCCGGAACACTGGGAAATCCTCGAACTGCTGCGGTGCTTCTACAGCGAATTCCAGCTGTCGCCCGCCACGCGCCCGCTGATCAAGTACACCGCCTTGAAGCTGGGCCCGGAAAAGGGCAACAGCCTGCACCTCAACCGACTGTTCAAAGGCACTCCCGCCAAACTCGCCGCCAAGCTGGCGGGCCTGCCCAGGCCGACGAATTGCTTATGACTGATTTTGCCCCCTTGATCACTGAAACTCCCGCCGAACACCCGTTTGCGCCGTTCGTGCGCATCCTTGGCAAAGGCAAGCGCGGCGCCCGCAACCTCACCCGTGAGGAAGCCCGGGAAGCCATGGGCATGCTGCTGGACGAGAAGGTCGAAGACACCCAGCTTGGCGCTTTCCTGATGCTCTTGCGGCACAAGGAAGAAAGCCCGGAAGAACTCGCGGGTTTTACCGAAGCCGTACGCGAGCGCTTGAATGCACCGTCACTCAAAGTGGACATCGACTGGCCTACCTACGCCGGTAAAAAACGCCACCTGCCGTGGTACCTGCTGGCCGCCAAGTGCCTGGCACAGAACGGCGTGCGCATCTTGATGCACGGCGGCGGCGCGCACACGGCGGGCCGGCTCTATACCGAGCAACTGCTGGAAGGCCTGCATATTCCGTTGTGCCGCAACTGGCAACAGGTCGAGGCCGCGCTTGAACAGGGCAACCTGGCGTTTATCCCGCTGGGTGACTGGGCGCCGCAACTGCAGCGCATGATCGACCTGCGCAACACGTTGGGCCTGCGTTCGCCGATCCACTCCCTGGCGCGCATCCTCAACCCGCTGAGTGCCCGTTGCGGCTTGCAAAGCATCTTCCACCCGGGCTACCAGGGCGTGCATCGTGATGCCAGCGGCCTGCTTGGCGACAACACCATCGTGGTCAAGGGCGACGGCGGCGAGATCGAGATCAACCCCGACACCATCAGCCATCTGTACGGCACCACCGGCGGCGAAAGCTGGGATGAAGAATGGCCCGCCCTCTCTGCCCAGCGCCACGTCAAGCCCGCCGCGCTTGAGCCCGAACACCTGAAGGCGCTGTGGCGCGGCGACGTGCAGGACAGCTACCCGCAACTGGCGCTGATCGCCACCATGGCCCTGGCCTTGCGCGGCCTCGGCCACCCGCGTGAGCAGGCGTTTGAATTGGCCCAGCAATACTGGGACGCCCGGGACAAATCGATTTAGTCGATCATTAACCCCCAGCCTTTGCGCTTTTTGTTCGAACTCAGACCTTTAGACTGCACTCCAACGCTTATTAGCCAAGGAGTCAGTCATGGGTTTGCTGATCGAAGGACGCTGGCATGACCAGTGGTACGAAAGTAGCGCAGACGGCGCCTTCCAACGGGAACAGGCGCAACGCCGCAACTGGGTAACCGCCGATGGCGAGCCCGGCCCAACCGGAGAAGGCGGTTTCAAGGCCGAAGCCGGCCGCTATCACCTGTACGTCTCCCTCGCCTGTCCCTGGGCACACCGCACATTGATCCTGCGCAAGCTCAAAGGCCTGGAAAGTCTGATCGATGTGTCTGTTGTCAGCTGGTTGATGCTGGAAAACGGCTGGACGTTCGACAAGGCCCATGGCTCCAGCGGCGACAAACTCGACGATTTCACCTACATGCACCAGCGCTATACCGCCGATACCGCCAGCTACACCGGCCGCGTCACGGTGCCGGTGCTGTGGGACAAGAAGCTCAAGCGGATTGTCAGCAATGAGTCGGCAGAGATTATCCGCATGTTCAACAGCGCGTTTAATGAACTGACCGGCAATCAGCTGGATTTCTATCCCGAAGCACTGCGCTCGAGCATTGACGCATTGAACGACCGGATCTATCCCGCCGTGAACAACGGCGTGTACCGCGCAGGCTTTGCGACCTCGCAAAAGGCTTATGAAGCGGCTTTTGACGACGTGTTTGCCGAACTGGATCACCTTGAGCAGCACTTGGGTGAGCATCGCTATTTAGCGGGGGAATACCTGACGGAAGCCGATGTAAGGCTTTTCACCACGGCGATCCGCTTTGATGCTGTGTACTACAGCCACTTCAAATGCAACCTGCGGCGGATTGCGGATTATCCGAATTTGTCGAATTGGCTGAGGGAGCTGTACCAGTGGCCGGGGATTGCCGAGACGGTGGATTTTGCCCACATCAAGGGACACTACTACGCCAGTCACCGTACGATTAACCCGACGGGGATCGTGCCGAAGGGGCCTTTGCAGACGTTTGAGGCGGAGCATGACCGCGCGAGACTGAGCGGAAAAGGCATCTTGAGCTGACAAACCCTGTGGCGAGGGAGCTTGCTCCCGCTGGGCTGCGCAGCGGCCCCAAAATCCTGGGAGCGCTTCGCACTCCAGCGGGAGCAAGCTCCCTCGCCACAGCAAGCTCCCTCGCCACAGGAACAGTCTTGCCACAGGAGAGGTGTCAGACTTCGGACTGAGCGCCTTCAAACCACTTCAGCTTCTCACGCAACTGCACCACTTCTCCCACAATCACCAGTGTCGGTGCATGAACTTCATGCTCCGCCACCATGCGCGGCAGGTCAGCCAACGTGCCGGTAAACACCCGCTGGTTGGACGTAGTGCCTTGCTGGATCAACGCCGCCGGCGTATCCGCCGAACGACCATGCTTGATCAGCTGTTCACAGATGATCGGTAACCCGATCAACCCCATGTAGAACACCAGGGTTTGCGAAGGCCCCACCAGGTCACTCCACGGCAGGTCCGACGTCCCGTCCTTCAAGTGCCCGGTAATGAAGCGAACCGATTGCGCATAGTCGCGGTGGGTCAGCGGAATACCGGCATACGCCGCGCAACCACTGGCCGCCGTAATACCCGGCACCACCTGGAACGGGATGCCATGGGCCGCCAGCTCTTCGATCTCTTCACCACCACGCCCAAAGATGAACGGATCGCCACCCTTGAGCCGCAATACACGCTTGCCTTGCTTGGCCAGGTCCACCAGTTGTTGGTTGATCTGGTCTTGCGGCACGGCATGGTCGGCGCGACGCTTGCCAACATACACACGCTCGGCATCACGACGGCACAGCTCAAGAATCGCCGGTGCCACCAGGCGGTCGTAGAGCACCACATCCGCCTGTTGCATCAAGCGTAAAGCGCGGAAGGTCAGCAGGTCGGGATCACCCGGGCCTGCACCCACCAAATAGACCTCGCCCGGTGCATGCGGCGGCGCGCCGTTGATTTTCTCGACCAGCAAACGCTCGGCTTCATCGCCCTGCCCGGCCAATTGCCGATCAGCAATCGGGCCTTGAAACACTTCTTCCCAGAATGCACGGCGCTGCTGCACCTGCGGGAACAAGCCTTTGACCTGGCTACGAAAGCGCGCTGCCAACCCGGCCAGTTGGCCGTAGGTCGACGGAATCCAGGTTTCCAGCTTGGCGCGGATCAAGCGTGCCAGCACCGGCGCATCGCCGCCGCTGGACACTGCGATGACCAACGGCGAACGGTCGACAATCGCCGGGAAGATCACGCTGCACAAGGCCGGCGCATCCACCACATTGACCGGCACGCAACGGCGCCGCGCATCACTGGACACTTGGGCGTTCAGTGGCTCGTCGTCGGTTGCGGCGATGATCAGGGTGCAACCGTCGAGGTCGGCCTCCTGATAACCGCGCAAAATCAGTTCACCGCCACTGCCCTGTACCAGTTCACGCAACTGGTCTTCAACCTGGGGAGCAACCACCCGCAACAACGCGCCGGCGTCGGCCAGCAGCCGGGATTTGCGCAAGGCAATCTCCCCGCCACCGACGACCAACACACGACTGCCGCGCAGGTTATGAAACAGCGGCAGAAATTCCATTTAGCCGATGACCTCAACGCCCGCCATGTACGGCTTGAGCACGTCAGGTACGCGGATCGAGCCGTCAGCCTGCTGGTAGTTTTCCAGCACGGCCACCAGGGTGCGACCTACCGCCAGGCCCGAACCGTTGAGGGTGTGGACCAGCTCAGGCTTACCGGTTTCCGGGTTACGGAAACGCGCCTGCATGCGGCGGGCCTGGAAATCACCGCAGTTGGAGCACGACGAAATTTCGCGGTATTTGTCCTGGCTCGGCACCCACACTTCCAGGTCGTAGGTCTTCACGGCGCTGAACCCCATGTCGCCGGTGCACAGCGCCAGGACGCGGTACGGCAGCTCCAGCAATTGCAGGACGCGTTCGGCGTTGGCGGTCAGGCCTTCGAGCGCTTCCATGGAGGTCGACGGCTCGACAACCTGCACCATCTCGACCTTGTCGAACTGGTGCTGGCGGATCATGCCGCGGGTATCGCGACCCGATGCACCGGCTTCACTGCGAAAGCACGGTGAGTGGGCGACAAACTTGATCGGCAGTTGCTTGGCATCGAGGATTTCCCCGGCCACGATGTTGGTCAGTGACACTTCGGCGGTCGGGATCAGGTACAGATCGGCTTCGCCATCGCGGCTGATCTTGAACAGGTCTTCCTCGAACTTCGGCAACTGGCTGGTGCCCATCAACGCCGGCGCCTGAACCAGGTACGGGGTGTAGGCCTCTTCGTAACCGTGCTCGCCGGTGTGCAGGTTGATCATGAACTGCGCCAGGGCGCGGTGCATGCGTGCGATCGGGCCGCGCAGCAAGGCAAAGCGCGCGCCGGACATCTTGGCGGCCGTTTCAAAATCCAGGCCGCCGGTCAATTCGCCCAGGGCAACGTGGTCCTTGATCTCGAAATCAAAGGCTTTGGGCGTGCCCCAACGACGGACTTCGACGTTGCCGTCTTCGTCTTCGCCAATCGGTACAGATTCGTGCGGCAGGTTCGGGATACCCAGCAGGATCGAATCCAGTTCGGTCTGGATCGCGTCCAGCTCGACTTTGCCGGAAGCCAGCTCACCCGCCATACGCTCGACGTCCGCCATCAACGGCGCGATGTCTTCGCCGCGCTGCTTGGCCTGACCGATGGATTTGGAACGCGCATTACGTTCAGCCTGCAGTGCTTCGGTGCGGGTCTGGACGGTCTTGCGCTGTTCTTCCAGCGCTTCGATGCGCGCAACATCCAGGCTGAAGCCTCGGGATGCCAGGCGGTCCGCTACGTCCTGAAGGTTGCTACGTAACAGTTTGGAATCGAGCATGTCGGTCTCTCGTTTATCAAAGTTTGGTCAAGGACAGGCCAGCCCAGGTGGCGAGCAGCCCGCCGAACACGCTGATGGCCAGGTACCCGAAGGCGACCGGTGCCTGCCCGCTTTCGAGCAGGCGTAGCGTGTCCAGTGAAAAGGATGAAAAGGTCGTCAGACCGCCTACAAAGCCGACAATCAAGCCGGCACGAATCTCAATTGGTACTTCCGGGCGAATCAGAAACCAGCCGTACAACAAGCCGATAATCAAACACCCCACCAGGTTGACTGCCAGGGTCGCCGCATAAAAATGCTTCGGCCAGTTGGCGCTGACCCAGGTGCTGGTGGCGAAACGCAATAATGTACCAGCGATGCCGGCCACGGACACGGCAAGAATCGTTCTAAGCACTACTTTCTCCGCTGTTTCGGGCTGAGCCGGTCGAGTTGGGCGAGGTGATTCAGTTTTTCGCCGATCTTCAGCTCCAGGCCGCGGGGCACCGGCTGGTAGAACGGCTGCGGCTCAAGGTCATCCGGGAAGTAATCTTCGCCAGCGGCATAGGCGTCTGGCTCATCGTGGGCGTAGCGGTATTCATCGCCATAGCCGAGCTGCTTCATCAGCTTGGTAGGCGCATTGCGCAGGTGCAGCGGCACTTCGAGGGAACCATGCTCGGCGGCGGCACGCAGGGCGGACTTGAAGCCCATGTACACCGCGTTGCTCTTCGGCGCGCAGGCCAGGTACGTGATGGCCTGGGCCACCGCCAACTCGCCTTCTGGGCTGCCCAGGCGTTCCTGCACGTCCCAGGCGGCCAGGCACAGGCTCAATGCGCGCGGGTCGGCGTTGCCGATGTCTTCGCTGGCCATACGCACCACGCGCCGGGCCAGGTACAGCGGGTCGCAACCACCGTCGATCATGCGTGCAAACCAGTACAGCGCGCCGTCGGGGTTGGAGCCGCGCACCGACTTGTGCAGCGCGGAAATCTGGTCATAGAACGCCTCGCCGCCCTTGTCGAAACGCCGGCGGGTGTCGCCCAGCAGGCTTTGCAGCAAATCGACACCGATCTCGCTGCCGTCTTCTGCCAGGTCAGAAGCGTTCTCCAGCAGGTTGAGGAAACGTCGACCATCACCGTCGGCAGCGGTTAGAAGAATCTTGAAACCTTCCTCGCTGACGCTCAACTGGCGCTTACCCAAACCCTTGTCTTCGCTCAACGCGCGCTGCAACAGCTTTTGCATCGCCGCTTCATCAAGGCTTTTGAGAACATAGACACGCGCCCGGGACAGCAAGGCGTTGTTCAGTTCAAAGGACGGGTTTTCGGTGGTAGCGCCAATAAAGATCAGCGTGCCGTCTTCGACGTACGGCAAAAACGCATCCTGCTGCGACTTGTTGAAGCGATGCACTTCGTCGACAAACAAGATGGTGCGCTTGCCGTATTGCCCAGCCTGCTGCTTGGCGATTTCTACCGCCTGGCGGATCTCCTTGACCCCGGCCAGCACCGCAGAAACCGTTTCGAAGTGTGCATCCGAGACTTTCGCCAGCAGCCGCGCCAGGGTAGTTTTACCCACCCCCGGCGGCCCCCAGAAAATCATCGAGTGCAGCGCACCCTGCTCCAGGGCTTCGCGCAAAGGCTTGCCGCGAGCGAGCAGGTGTTCCTGCCCGACGTACTCGTCCAGGTTGGTCGAGCGCAGGCGCGCCGCCAGAGGCTGAGCAATCGGGTCACTTCGAAACAGGTCCATGGGCAGCGTTTGAAACCTCTGGGCAGTTTATTCCTGGATCACGTCGGCACCCTTGGGGATGTCGAACTTGAACTTGGACGCCGGCACCGGCTGGTTGGCCTTGACCCCGGAGAACAGGATGTCGGTACGCTGGCCGACACTGTCGATCAGGCGCATGTTGTTGATCACACCGTTGCCAAACGACAGGTTCAGGCTGTCAAACAGCGTGTCCTTGGACTTCGGCTTGAGCGTGAACTCGATCACATTGCTGGTCTGCTTGGAGGTGATTTCGAAGCTGTCGTTGATTTTTGACACGTCGCCCGACAGCAGCAATGCCGGCGTCTGGTTCAGGCGCGGATCCAGCTTCTTGATCGTGGCCTGCTCCAGGTCCGGGTCCCACAGGGTGACTTTCTGGCCGTCGGATACGATGGTCTGCTCGGCCTTCCCTTCCGTGTGCCAATAGAACAGCCCCGGGCGCTGTACGGCCATTTCACCTTCGGTCTGCTGCAACTGGGTGCCGCCGGCATCCAGGGTCAACTGGGAGAAGCGCGCGGTCAGGGTCTTGGATTTGTCCAGCAGGTTGGTCAGGCTTGCAACGGAAGCCGGGTCAGCGTGAGCCGAAACAGCAGTCAGGGCCAGTGCCGGCAACAACAGCATGCGGATAAGACGCATGGGAGTCCTCTTAGATTCGTTTGCAAGGCGTGCCGCGTGTTGCCACGCGGCACGTAATCAGTCACGCATCTGCGCAGGCGCTATGACTTCGCGCGAGCCGTTGGTGTTCATCGAGGTGACCACGCCGGCCATTTCCATGGCTTCGATCATGCGCGCGGCACGGTTGTAGCCAATCTTCAGCTTGCGCTGTACAGCGGAGATCGAGGCGCGGCGGCTCTCAAGCACGAACTGCACCGCTTCGTCGTAGAGCGCATCGGTCTCGGCATCATCGTCGCCACCGCCGCTGCCACCGTCGAAGCCGCTGCCGGCCTCTTCGACGCCTGCAAGGATGTCGTCGTTGTATTCCGGAGCACCACGCAGTTTCCAGGCTTCCACCACACGGTGCACTTCATCGTCGGAGACGAAGGCGCCGTGAACACGGATCGGCAGGCTGGTACCCGGCGGCATGTAGAGCATGTCACCATGGCCCAGCAGTTGCTCGGCACCGCCCTGGTCGATGATGGTCCGGGAGTCGATCTTGCTCGACACCTGGAACGCCATACGGGTGGGGATGTTGGCCTTGATCAGGCCGGTGATCACGTCCACCGATGGGCGCTGGGTAGCCAGGATCAAGTGGATACCGGCGGCCCGTGCCTTCTGGGCGATACGGGCGATCAGCTCTTCGACCTTCTTGCCGACGATCATCATCATGTCGGCAAACTCGTCGACCACCACCACGATGGTTGGCAGCTTGGTCAAGAGCGGCGCTTCGTCGTGAATGCTTTCGCGCTTGTACAGCGGGTCGGTCAGCGGTGTGCCGGCGTCCTGGGCTTCCTTGACCTTGGCGTTAAAGCCCGACAGGTTACGTACGCCCATCTTCGCCATCAATTTGTAGCGCCGCTCCATCTCGGCCACGCTCCAGCGCAGCGCGTTGGCGGCGTCCTTCATGTCGGTCACCACCGGGCACAGCAGGTGCGGGATGCCTTCGTAGATCGACAGCTCAAGCATTTTCGGGTCGATCATGATCAGCTTGGCGTCTTCCGGCCCCGACTTGAACAGGATCGACAGGATCATTGCGTTCACGCCCACCGACTTACCGGAACCGGTGGTACCGGCAACCAGCAAGTGCGGCATTTTCGCCAGGTCTGTGATGACCGGCTTGCCGCCGATGTCGTGGCCCAGGGCCAGGGTGACCGGCGATTTGAAGTTGTCGTATTCCGGGGTCGACAGCACTTCGGAGAAGCGCACGATCTGCCGGTCTTCGTTGGGAATCTCGATACCGACGGTGGTCTTGCCCGGAATCACTTCCACCACCCGCACACTGGTCACTGCCAGTGAACGCGCCAAGTCCTTGGCCAGGTTGGAGATGCGGCTGACCTTGACGCCCGCAGCCGGCTGGATTTCGTAGCGGGTAATCACCGGGCCTGGGTGAATCGAGTCCACCGAAACTTCGACGCCAAATTCCTTGAGCTTGATTTCCAGCAGGTGGCCGACGGCCGCCAGGGACTCCGGGGAATAATTGAGCTGTTTCTTTTCCGCAGGATCAAGAATCGAGATCGGCGGCAAGGTGCCTTCCACGGCGCTGTCGACAAACAGTGGCGCCTGCTTCTCTTTCTGCACGCGGTGGCTCGGCTCGGGTGCCTTGGGCGGCGCAGGCGCGATCACCGGCGGTACCTGCTTCTCGCGGTCCGACATGTGTTTGGTCAGGGCCTGTTCGCGTTCAATCAGGCGCTCCTTGACCTTGGCTTGCTCACGCCGGTCCGGCGTGCTCGGGGCCACCACCTCGTTGACGCGGGTGTCGACCTCGCGCAGTTGCGCAACCATGCGTTTGCGATCTACCCGGGCCGACCACCAGCGATTGGCGGCGCCCTGGAACAGTTCGAGCAGGTCGAGGGTGATCTTGCCGGTTACGTCCATCACCTTGAACCACGACAGATCGGTGAACACGGTGAGGCCGAACAGGAACAGCGCGATGAACATCAAGGTACTGCCCTGGATGTTCAGGGTTCTGCGGGCCAGGTCGCCGAGGCTTTCGCCCAACGCGCCGCCGGCACCGGCCGGCAAACCGGTGGGTGCGTGGAAGTGGATATGCGCCAGCGCCGCGCCGGACAGCACCAGGAACACCAGGCCGATCAGGCGCCAGGAAAACAGCCAGCCGCTCCACTGCCACGGCTCATGGCGCTGGCGGAATATCTGCCAGGTCTTGATGGCCAGCAGCAACGGGAAGATATACGCGAAGTAACCCAGCACCATGAACAGGATATCGGCGCTGTAGGAGCCGGCCGGGCCACCGAAGTTCTGCACGTCTTCAATTTTGCTGTTGTGGCTCCAGCCCGGATCGTCCTTGCCATAGGTCAGCAAGGCCATCATCAGGAACAGGCACAGGGCGCCAATGGCGATCAGTGCACCTTCCTTGAGTCGGTAGTGCAGGTGCTGGCGCCAGGCGGGCACGACTGCGGCTTTAGGTGTTGCGGCGGATTTCTTCAAAACGGGTCTTTTCCTGCGCCTTTAGCGCGTCCATCTATTGAATGACTGCAAAATACTGCCCAATCCGGGCAGGTAAAAAAGAAACGAGTGCCGGTGAAGCTACTTTTAACACTCTGCAACTGATTCATGAAACGGCGATAACGCCCCAATGGCCGCATTGTACGGGTTTGTGTGCGCTATGCCACGCACTTGGCCCCACGTTACACAGCATAGCCAATGTTCAGTTTCATAACGTTCAATTTGAGCATGCATTGTCTTTACTGACAAAGGCTTATGAGCTGTTTTTGCCAATCCAGGCAAGCTTGCCGACCGACGTACGCGATTACGACCACGGCCCCGGCATAGAGTTGCAGAAACACCCGTTCATGCTTATCTGTACCGATCCCATGTTCGGGGTAGCCCCAGAGCGTTTCGTCGACAATAATCACAGCTCTCGCAACGGGCACCATCGCCGTTACCGCCCTCCCCTTCCGTAAGCCTGGATGCCATGCTGACCTGGTTACAACGCAATACCCTGACGTTTCCACCGCTGGCCAAGGCCATGCGCGAACCCAATGGCCTGCTCGCCGCCGGTGGCGACCTTTCGGCCGACCGCTTGATCCACGCCTACCGCCATGGCTGCTTTCCCTGGTTTTCGGAAGGCCAGCCAATCCTCTGGTGGTCGCCCGACCCGCGCACCGTGCTGTTCCCTGACGAACTGCATGTTTCCCGCAGCCTCGGCAAATTGTTGCGCCAGCAGCGCTACACCGTCACTTTCGACCAGGATTTCGCCGCCGTCATCCAGGCCTGCGCCGCGCCGCGCAGTTATGCCGACGGCACGTGGATCACCGAGGCCATGCAGAGCGCCTACCTGCAGCTGCACCAGCGCGGCTATGCGCACTCGGTGGAAGTCTGGGACGAGGGCGAACTGGTCGGCGGCCTGTATGGCCTGGCGATGGGCCAGTTGTTCTTCGGCGAATCCATGTTCAGCCGTGCCGACAACGCCTCGAAGTACGGCTTTGCCACCCTGGTCAGGCAATTGCAGGCCTGGGGCTTTGTGCTGATCGACTGCCAGATGCCCACCGACCACCTGCACAGCCTCGGCGCCCGCGCCATCCCCCGCAGCGATTTTGCGAACTTCCTGCGCGACCATCTGGACCAACCCAGCGATGCCCCGTGGGTTTCCTAGGCGACTTTCCCACACCTGGCTTACACTTATTTCAAAGCTTATCCGAGGGTTGATCATGACCGAGCTGGCGCGTTTGAAGTTTTATGCCACTCAACCCCACTCTTGCAGCTATCTGCCCGATGAGCAGGCCACCACGCTGTTCCTCGACCCCAGCCAGCCGATGGACGTGCATGTGTATGCCGATTTATCGGAAATGGGCTTCCGGCGCAGCGGCGACCACCTCTATCGGCCCCACTGCCAGAACTGCAACGCCTGCGTACCGGCGCGCATCCCGGTGGCGCAGTTCCTGGCGGACCGCAATCAGAAGCGCATCCTCAAGCGCAATGCCGACTTGACCGTCACTGCCGCCAAACCGGCTTTCAGTGAAGAATACTTCGACCTTTACCAACGTTACATCGAGCAGCGCCACGCCGACGGCGACATGTTCCCGCCCAGCCGCGACCAGTTTTCCACGTTCCTGGTGCGCGACCTGCCGTTCTCGCGCTTCTACGAGTTCCGCCTTGAAGGACGCCTGGTGGCGGTCGCCGTCACCGACCTGCTGCCCAATGGCCTGTCGGCGGTCTACACCTTTTATGAGCCCGCCGAGGAACGTCGCAGCCTGGGACGCTTCGCGATTTTGTGGCAGATCGGCGAAGCCTTGCGCCTGGAATTGGAGGCGGTGTACCTCGGATACTGGATCAAAAACTGCAAAAAAATGAACTACAAGACCCAATATCGGCCCATTGAGCTGCTAATTAACCAAAGATGGGTCACCTTGAACTAGAACCTCTTGGCTTAAACACCCTTTTTCGGGCACAATGCACGCCGCTTTTGCCTGGCGCAGTTGCACCGGGCCATTCACTGGATACCGAGGGCTTTACTGCATGTCGAAAGAAGACAGCTTCGAAATGGAAGGCACTGTCGTCGACACCCTGCCCAACACCATGTTTCGTGTGGAGTTGGAAAATGGGCACGTCGTAACCGCGCATATCTCCGGCAAGATGCGCAAGAACTACATTCGTATTCTTACCGGTGACAAAGTGCGCGTCGAACTGACGCCCTATGACTTGAGCAAAGGGCGCATCACTTACCGCGCTCGTTAATCAAGTCAATACAAAACGCCCGGTTATGCCGGGCGTTTTTGTGTGCGCGCAATTATTTGAACACCGCACACCCTTGTGGGAGCTGGCTTGCCTGCGATGGCGGCCTGTCAGCAAGCACACCAACCGCTGACCCTCCGCTATCGCAGGCAAGCCAGCTCCCACATTTGATCTCCAGCAGGTTCCAGGCAGCAAAAAGGCGCCTCTCGGCGCCTTTTGGCTTTGTTACAGTTAGCTATCAGGCCATTTCAGCCGTGGTTTCGAACTCAAAGGTCAGCTCGCCGTCCTTCAGGTCGATATGCACCACGCCACCATGGTCCGCCAGTTCGCCGAACAGGATCTCTTCCGCCAATGGGCGCTTGATCTTGTCCTGGATCAGGCGAGCCATTGGTCGAGCGCCCATAGCCGCGTCGTAGCCACCTTCTGCCAGCCAGTTACGCGCCGCATCCGTGACTTCCAGCTGCACGCGCTTGTCTTCCAACTGCGCCTGAAGCTCGGTGAGGAACTTGTCCACCACGCTTTTGATGACCTCATGGCTGAGGCGACCAAACTGGATAATGGTGTCCAGGCGGTTGCGGAATTCCGGCGTGAAACTCTTCTTGATCACTTCCATGGCGTCGGAAGAGTGGTCTTGATGAGTAAAGCCAATGGAAGCCCGCGCGGCCGTTTCGGCACCGGCGTTGGTGGTCATGATCACGATCACGTTACGGAAGTCCGCCTTGCGCCCGTTGTTGTCGGTCAGGGTGCCGTGGTCCATCACCTGCAACAGCAGGTTGAAGACTTCCGGGTGCGCCTTCTCGATTTCATCGAGCAGCAGTACGCAATGTGGCTGCTTGGTGATCGCCTCGGTCAACAGGCCGCCCTGGTCGAAGCCGACATAGCCCGGAGGCGCACCGATCAGGCGCGACACTGTGTGACGCTCCATGTACTCGGACATGTCGAAACGCACCAGCTCGATACCCATGGCCTTGGCCAGTTGCCGCGCCGCTTCGGTCTTGCCGACGCCGGTAGGCCCGGCGAACAGGAACGAACCCACCGGTTTGTCTGGCGACTTGAGGCCCGCACGCGACAGCTTGATCGCGGTGGACAACGAATCGATGGCCGCATCCTGACCAAACACGGTCAGCTTGAGGTCACGCTCCAGGTTACGCAGCAGCTCCCGGTCGGAGGTGTTGACGTGTTTTGGCGGAATCCGCGCGATCTTCGCCACGATGTCCTCGACCTGAGGCACGTCGATGCGTTTCACGCGCTTCTCAACCGGCTGCAGGCGCTGGTAGGCACCCGCCTCGTCGATCACGTCGATGGCCTTGTCCGGCATGTGCCGGTCGTTGATATAGCGCGACGCCAGCTCGGCAGCTGCACGCAGCGCCTCATCGGTGTACTCGATGCCATGGTGCGCTTCGAAACGCCCCTTGAGCCCGCGCAGGATGCCGATGGTGTCTTCAACCGAAGGCTCGGACACGTCGACTTTCTGGAAACGGCGCGCCAGGGCACGGTCTTTTTCGAAGATCCCGCGAAATTCCTGGAACGTGGTCGAACCGATGCAACGGATATCGCCCGAAGACAGCAACGGCTTGAGCAGGTTCGAAGCATCCATCACGCCACCGGAAGCTGCACCGGCACCGATAATGGTGTGGATCTCGTCAATAAACAGGATCGCCTGCGGGCGTTTCTTCAGTTCGCCGAGCAGCGCCTTGAAGCGCTTCTCGAAGTCGCCACGGTACTTGGTCCCGGCGAGCAACGCGCCCAGGTCAAGGGAGTAGACGACGCTGTTGGCCAGCAGGTCTGGTACCTGGTTATCAACAATGCGCTTGGCCAGGCCTTCGGCAATCGCGGTTTTACCCACGCCTGCTTCGCCCACCAACAGCGGGTTGTTCTTGCGCCGACGCGCCAGGATCTGCGCCACGCGCTCGACTTCCAGCTCACGCCCTACCAGCGGATCGATCCGCCCCTGGCGCGCCAGTTCGTTGAGGTTGCTGGCATAGGCGTCCAGCGGATTGCTCGAAGAAGAAGACTCACCGCCCTCGTCATCCTGCATATCCTGCTCACCTTCAGAGTGATCGCCATGCCCCGGCACTTTGGAAATGCCATGGGCGATGTAGTTGACGACGTCAATACGGGCAACGCTTTGCTGCTTGAGCAGGAATACGGCCTGGCTTTCCTGCTCGCTGAAGATCGCCACGAGCACATTGGCCCCTGTGACTTCGCGCTTGCCGGAGCTCTGTACGTGGAAAACGGCACGCTGCAGTACCCGCTGAAAGCCCAGGGTTGGCTGGGTCTCGCGGTCCTCGTCATGAACGGGGATCAACGGCGTGGTGGAGTCGATAAACTCCTGCAGGTCATGCTTGAGTTTGTCGAGATTGGCACCACACGCACGCAGTACGGTGGCGGCAGCTTCGTTATCCAAAAGTGCCAAAAGCAGGTGCTCGACGGTCATGAATTCATGACGCTTCGAACGGGCCTCCTTGAAGGCAAGATTGAGGGTGACTTCGAGCTCGCGGTTTAACATAGCTTCACCTCATACCCAAGTGGTCGGAGTTAACCGTCCTTCTCGATTTCACAGAGTAGCGGATGCTGGCTTTCCCTGGCGTACTGGTTGACCTGCATGGCCTTTGTCTCGGCGATGTCGCGGGTAAACACTCCACATACTGCCCGTCCTTCTGTGTGAACGGCCAGCATTACCTTGGTCGCCAACTCGCGGTTCAGGTTAAAAAACACCTCGAGCACTTCGACGACGAAATCCATCGGTGTGTAGTCATCATTGAACAAAACCACCTTGTACATCGGCGGCGCCTGTAAAGCAGGCTTGGACTCCTGAACAGCAATGCCTGCAGAACCGTCGTCGTCCTCTTGACCATCCGGATGATCCTTATGGAGAGTCGGGCGATCCTGATTGAATGTTAGTCGAATCTGGCTGATTGCATGCATGGAAAGAAAGGTTCGTCAGTGGTTCAAATACAGTGGTGGGGGCGACCTGTCAGTTTTTCAACTCTGACCGACTGGTCGCCTTGACTATCGGCAAATCAGTGTTACAACCAATAGAACCCACAGTGGGTAAAAAAGGTCCGCGCAGTCAACCTTATTTATTCGGGTTAGGACGGATAAACTGGATGATACTCCAGTGATGGAGTCTGGTGCAGAGGGATATGGGCATGGCAAGCGGTAAGGTCAAGTGGTTCAACAATGCCAAGGGTTACGGCTTCATTAACGAAGACGGCAAGGAAGAAGACCTTTTTGCGCATTACTCGGCTATCCGGATGGATGGCTACAAGACACTGAAAGCAGGGCAAGAGGTTTCCTTTGAGATTATTCAGGGACCCAAAGGCCTGCATGCGGTGAATATCGGCGCGCCAGTCGGCGCCAGCAACACCACGGAAGGCGTCGCTCAAGAATCAAAAAAACAGCCGGCCTGATCAGCCGATGGGCAAACGCTCTAAAAAAAACCGGCCACCAGGGCCGGTTTTTCGTTGCCGATCAGCTTACATATGCGAGATCAGCGCATCGCCGAACGCAGACGAAGACAGCAACTTGGCGCCCTCCATCAAGCGATGGAAGTCGTAGGTCACGGTCTTGGCCGAAATCGCGCCATTGGTGCCCTTGATGATCAGGTCAGCCGCTTCGGTCCAGCCCATATGGCGCAGCATCATTTCTGCCGACAGGATCAGCGAGCCGGGGTTGACCTGGTCCTTGCCGGCATATTTCGGCGCGGTGCCATGGGTGGCTTCGAACATCGCCACGGTGTCGGACAGGTTGGCGCCGGGCGCAATGCCGATGCCGCCCACTTCCGCCGCCAGGGCGTCAGACAAATAGTCACCATTGAGGTTAAGGGTGGCGATCACGTCATATTCCGCCGGGCGCAGCAGGATCTGCTGGAGCATGGCGTCGGCAATGGCGTCCTTGACCACTACATTCTTGCCGGTGCGCGGGTTCTTGAATTGCATCCACGGCCCGCCATCCAGCAGGGTCGCGCCGAACTCTTCGGCCGCCACTTCGTAGGCCCATTCCTTGAAGGCCCCTTCGGTGAACTTCATGATGTTGCCTTTGTGCACGATGGTCAGCGAGTCGCGGTCGTTATCCACTACATATTCCAGGGCCTTGCGCGCCAGGCGCTTGGTGCCTTCCAAAGACACCGGCTTGACGCCGATCCCGCAGTTCTGGTCAAAACGAATCTTGGTGACGCCCATCTCTTCCTTCAGGAACTTGATGACCTTGATCGCTTCCGGGGAGCCGGCTTTCCACTCGATGCCGGCGTAAATGTCCTCGGAGTTCTCACGGAAGATGGTCATGTCCACATCGCCGGGCTTCTTGACTGGGCTTGGCACGCCTTCAAACCAGCGCACCGGGCGCAGGCACACATAAAGGTCGAGTTGTTGGCGCAGGGCCACGTTCAGCGAACGGATGCCGCCACCTACCGGAGTGGTCAGCGGGCCCTTGATGGACACTACGTAATCCTTGACCGCATCCAGGGTTTCCTGGGGCAGCCAGGTGTCCTGGTCGTAAACCTGAGTGGCCTTTTCGCCGGCATACACCTCCATCCAGGAGATTTTGCGCTTGCCGCCATACGCCTTGTTAACAGCTGCATCGACAACCTTGATCATCACGGGGCTGATGTCGACGCCAATACCGTCACCTTCAATGAAGGGGATGATCGGGTTGTCAGGAACATTGAGAGAATGGTCTGCATTGACGGTGATTTTGTCGCCGACTGCCGGAACCTGAATCTTCTTGTATCCCATGCTGAACTCCATCTATGGATTGAACATCTGGCTGCGTTCGAGCCTACTCCAGATAAATGAGGACTGAAACCTCAGGCCCTGCACATTTGCGTCGAAAACAGCACATTTAGCGGCCTACAAGCTTGAAAGCAAAGGGAAAAGCGCCAATCTTGAGCACATCATGCGACTTTGGGCGCAACCCGGTGCCTGCGACCTTTAGACCAATGGACGACACACCTTTTGTATGAAGGCTCGGCGTAAGCATAGCGACCTATGTATAATGCCGCCGCTGACCAAAGAGTCACGACGGCCGACCGCTCTACATTGACGCCCTCCGCCCGAAAAAGCCGGACTATTACAATAGTCCACCCGCTTGACGCTCGACTGATGCAACCCAACATCACCGCGAAGAAACTTCGACATTTCGCTCATGGATGACTTTGAACGAACGCGCTTTACCCGGCGCATCTCGAGTTTCTGCGCATGCTTTCAGCAAAGAAGAGAGTTAATCCGAATATGCCCACCCGCTCGAAGATCATCTACACCTTCACCGACGAAGCCCCAGCCCTCGCCACCTATTCACTGCTGCCTATCGTAGAGGCCTTCACCGCTTCCGCTGATATTGCCGTGGAAACCCGCGACATTTCCCTGGCCGCGCGCATCCTCGCAAGCTTCCCCGAGCAACTGGGCGCCAAGGCCGTGCCGGACCACCTCGCCGAACTGGGCGACCTGGCCGTTACCCCTGAAGCCAACATCATCAAGCTGCCGAACATCAGCGCTTCGACCCCACAGCTGCAGGCCGCCATCAAGGAACTGCAAGCCCAGGGCTTCGACCTGCCGGACTACCCGGAAACCGTAACCACCGACGCGGAAAAAGAAACCCGTGCACGTTACGACAAGGTCAAGGGCAGCGCCGTGAACCCGGTACTGCGCGAAGGCAACTCCGATCGCCGCGCTCCGCTGTCGGTCAAGAACTACGCACGCAAGCACCCGCACAAAATGGGCGCCTGGGCTGCCGACTCCAAGTCCCACGTTGCCCACATGAGCAACGGCGACTTCTACGGCAGCGAGAAAGCCGTACAGATCGAAGCCGCTGACGCCGTCAAGATCGAACTGATCGCCAAGGACGGTACCGCTACCGTCCTGAAAGAAAAAACCAGCGTTCAGGCTGGCGAGATCATCGACACCGCCGTGTTGAGCAAGAAAGCCCTGCGCAGTTTCATCGCCGCTGAAATCGACGACGCCAAGAAACAAGGCGTACTGCTGTCGGTTCACCTCAAAGCCACCATGATGAAGGTTTCCGACCCGATCATGTTCGGCCAGATCGTTGCCGAGTTCTATAAAGACGCCCTGGCCAAGCACGCTGTGGTGCTGGAGCAGATCGGCTTTAACCTGAACAACGGCATCGGCGACCTGTACGCCCGCATCAAGGCCCTGCCGGCCGATCAGCAAGCGCAGATCGAAGCCGACATCCAGGCGGTATACGCTGCTCGCCCTTCCCTGGCGATGGTCAACTCGGACAAAGGCATCACCAACCTGCACGTACCGAGCGACGTCATCGTTGACGCCTCGATGCCTGCGATGATCCGTGACTCCGGCAAAATGTGGGGCACCGACGGCCAACTGCACGACACCAAGGCCGTGATCCCGGATCGCTGCTACGCCACGATCTACCAGGCGGTGATCGAAGAGTGCAAGGCAAACGGCGCTTTCGACCCCACCACCATGGGCAGCGTGCCGAACGTTGGCCTGATGGCGAAAAAAGCCGAAGAGTACGGCTCCCACGACAAGACCTTCCAGATCAAGGCTGACGGCGTGGTTCGCGTCACCGACAGCAAGGGCAACCTGCTGATGGAACAGGCTGTTGAAGCCGGCGACATCTTCCGCATGTGCCAGACCAAAGACGCGCCGATCCAGGACTGGGTCAAACTGGCCGTCAACCGTGCCCGCGCCAGCAACACCCCGGCCATCTTCTGGCTGGACCCACAGCGCGCGCACGACGGCGTCGTGGTCGAGAAAGTTCAGGCTTACCTGAAAGACCACAACACCGAAGGCCTGGACATCCGCATCATGTCACCGGTCGACGCGATGAAGTTCACCCTGGAGCGTACCCGCAAGGGCCTGGACACCATTTCGGTGACCGGCAACGTACTGCGCGACTACCTGACCGACCTGTTCCCGATCATGGAACTGGGCACCAGCGCCAAGATGCTGTCGATCGTGCCGCTGATGAACGGTGGCGGCCTGTTCGAAACCGGCGCTGGCGGTTCGGCCCCCAAGCACGTGCAGCAACTGGTTGAAGAGAACTTCCTGCGCTGGGATTCCCTGGGCGAGTTCCTGGCCCTGGCCGCTTCCCTTGAGCATTTGGGTGTGACTTACAACAACCCGAAAGCCCTGGTGCTGTCCAAGACCCTGGACCAGGCCACCGGCCAGTTCCTCGACAACAACAAATCGCCATCGCGCAAAGTCGGCAACATCGACAACCGCGGCAGCCACTTCTATCTGGCGCTGTACTGGGCTCAAGCCCTGGCTGCGCAGACCGAAGACACTGCACTGCAAGCGCAGTTTGGCGAACTGGCCAAGACCCTGACCGCGAACGAGGCAACCATCGTTGCCGAGCTCAACGCCGTCCAGGGCAAGCCAGTGGACATCGGCGGCTACTACGCGCCGAACGCCGAGCTGACCAGTAAGGCCATGCGCCCAAGCAACACCCTCAACGCGGCGATTGCCAAGTTGAAGTAAGGTTGTAAGGATGCAAAGAAGCCCCGGCCCTGTGCCGGGGTTTCTGTTTCTACCACCCAACTGCACGCCCCCCCACTTACAGGAGCAGGCTTGCCAGCGATAAGGCCCTTAAGCCTGTAGCAATCTCTTGGACGCCATCGCCGGCAAGCCGGCTCCTACCAATGACCGTGTCAACCCGAGGTATCGAATGACCTGGCTACCCCACATCACCGTTGCCACGATCGTCGAAGACAACGGCCGCTTCCTGATGGTCGAAGAACTCAAGGGTGGGCGCGCCGTGCTCAACCAGCCCGCCGGCCACCTCGACCCGAACGAGACCCTGACCGAGGCCGCTGTGCGCGAAACCCTCGAAGAAACCGGCTGGGACGTCGAAGCCACCGCAATTGTCGGGATTTACCTGTACACCGCCCCCAGCAACGGCGTGACCTATCAGCGCGTTTGCTTCATCGCCAAAGCCCTGAAACACCACCCGGATTATCAACTGGATGACGGCATCGTGCGCGCCCGCTGGCTGACCCGCGACGAATTAATGGGCCTGCGGGAGGACTGGCGCAGCGAGTTGATTATCCGCTGCATCGACGATTATCTGGCCGGCCAAAGCCACAGTCTCGAATTGATCCGCCCTTCTCTTTAGCCTTGCAGACGCGAGCCTGCTAGAATCGCGTCCTTTTTAAAGACACCCGTTGAAATCCTATGCGTGATCCAGCCCCTTCTGACACACAAAAGAAGCGCGTCATCGTCGGCATGTCCGGCGGCGTGGATTCTTCCGTTTCCGCCGTTCTGCTCATGGAGCAGGGTTATGAGGTGGAAGGCCTGTTCATGAAGAACTGGGAAGAAGACGATGGAACGGAATATTGCACCGCCATGGACGACCTGGCAGATGCCCAGGCCGTCTGCGACAAAATCGGCATCAAGCTGCACACCGCCAACTTCGCCGCCGAGTACTGGGACAACGTGTTCGAGCACTTCCTGGCCGAATACAAGGCCGGTCGCACGCCGAACCCCGACATCCTGTGTAACCGCGAGATCAAGTTCAAGGCGTTCCTCGACTACGCGATGATCCTCGGCGCCGACCTGATTGCCACTGGCCACTACGTGCGTCGCCGCGACATCGATGGCCGCACCGAACTGCTCAAGGGCCTGGACGCCAACAAGGACCAGAGTTACTTCCTGCACGCCGTCGGCGGCGAACAGATCGCCAAGACCCTGTTCCCGGTGGGCGAGCTGGAAAAACCCGCAGTGCGCGCGATTGCCGAGAAACACGGCCTGGCCACCGCCAAGAAGAAGGATTCCACCGGGATCTGCTTTATCGGCGAGCGCCGTTTCAGTGACTTCCTCAAGCAGTACCTCCCGGCGCAACCGGGCGAGATCAAGACCACCGAAGGCGAAATCATCGGCCGTCACCACGGCCTGATGTACCACACCATCGGCCAGCGCCAGGGCCTGGGCATCGGCGGCTTGAAAGACGCCGGCGAAGAGCCGTGGTACGTGCTGGTCAAGGACCTGGAACACAACGAGCTGATTGTGGGCCAGGGCAATGACCATCCGTGGTTGTTCTCCCGCGCCCTGCTCGCCTCGGACATTTACTGGGTCAACCCGGTCGACCTGAGCAGCCCGCGCCGCCTGACCGCCAAGGTGCGCTATCGCCAGAGCGACCAGCCCTGCACCCTGGAAAAGACTGCAACGGGCTATCGCGCCACCTTCGACGACCCGCAACGCGCCGTAACGCCGGGCCAGTCGGTCGTGTTCTATGACGGCGAAATTTGCCTGGGGGGCGGCGTGATTGAAATCGCCGAGCCTTGGAGCAGCCAGGCATGAGCCCTACCCAGGAGCAATTGACGGCACTGGGCGGCGTGTTTCTCGCCGCGGTGCTGGTGGACAAGATCGCCAAGACCGGCCAGGTCACCGAGGCCGGCCTGACCTGCATGCTCGGCAGCCTGCTGATCCGCGACCCCAAGGACACCCTGGAAGTATACGGCGGCGACGACCTGGCCCTGCGCGAAGGTTATCGTGCGCTGGTCGGTGCCCTGGAGCGCGACCCGAGCACCTTGCAGCGCGAGCCGCTGCGTTATGCTCTTTCAATGCTCGGCCTGGAGCGTCAATTGGCCAAGCGCGACGACTTGCTGGAAACCATCGGCAAACGCCTGCCGCAGATTCAGTCCCAGGTTGAACACTTCGGCCCAGCCCACGAAAATGTGATCGCAGCCTGTGGCGCGCTGTACCAGGACACTTTGAGCACCCTGCGCCAGCGGATCCAGGTGCACGGCGACATGCGCAACCTGCAACAACCCAACAACGCCTCGAAAATCCGCGCCCTGCTGTTGGCCGGTATTCGCTCGGCACGGTTGTGGCGCCAGTTGGGTGGTCATCGCTGGCAGTTGGTGATCAGCCGTCGCAAATTGCTTAAAGAGCTTTACCCGTTGATGCGCAACGAATAAGTCGCAGCAACCAACCTTTTTCATAGCCCCACGCGTAATACGCCGGTCAGTTGGCAACGGACCGGCGGATTTTTTCATGTATGATACGCGCCCCATTTCGTTGCCCGACTGTCCGAGAACACCCCATGCAGCTTTCTTCGCTCACTGCGGTTTCCCCTGTTGACGGCCGCTACGCCGGCAAAACCCAGGCCCTGCGCCCTATTTTCAGCGAATACGGTCTGATCCGTGCTCGTGTTCTGGTTGAAGTGCGCTGGCTCCAGCGCCTGGCCGCTCACCCTGGCATCAGCGAAGTGCCGGCGTTCTCCGCCGAAGCCAACGCGGTGCTGAACACCCTGGCGGAAAACTTCGCCCTGGAGCACGCCGAGCGTGTGAAAGAGATCGAGCGCACCACCAACCACGACGTAAAAGCCATCGAGTACCTGCTCAAAGAGCAAGCGGCCAAGCTGCCGGAACTGGCCAAGGTCAGCGAATTCATCCACTTTGCCTGCACCAGCGAGGACATCAACAACCTGTCCCACGCCCTGATGCTGCGCGAAGGCCGTGATGACGTAATGCTGCCACTGATGCGCCAGACCGCCGACGCGATCCGCGAACTGGCAATCCGTTTCGCCGACGTGCCGATGCTGTCGCGCACCCACGGCCAGCCGGCTTCGCCGACCACCCTGGGTAAAGAACTGGCCAACGTGGTGTACCGCCTGGAGCGCCAGATCGCTCAAGTGGCCGCCGTGCCGCTGCTGGGCAAGATCAACGGCGCTGTAGGCAACTACAATGCACACCTCTCTGCCTACCCTGAGATCGACTGGGAAGAAAACGCCCGCGCCTTCATCGAAGACGAACTGGGCCTGGGTTTCAACCCGTACACCACGCAGATCGAACCGCACGACTACATCGCCGAGCTGTTCGACGCGATTGCGCGCTTCAACACCATCCTGATCGACTTCGATCGCGATATCTGGGGCTACATCTCCCTGGGCTACTTCAAGCAGCGCACCATTGCCGGTGAAATCGGTTCGTCGACCATGCCGCACAAGGTCAACCCGATCGACTTCGAAAACTCCGAAGGCAACCTCGGCATCGCCAACGCCCTGTTCCAGCACCTGGCCAGCAAGTTGCCAATCTCTCGCTGGCAGCGCGACCTGACCGACTCCACCGTACTGCGCAACCTCGGCGTGGGCTTCGCTCACAGCGTGATCGCGTACGAAGCCAGCCTCAAGGGCATCAGCAAACTGGAACTCAACGCGCAGAAAATCGCCGCTGACCTGGACGCTTGCTGGGAAGTCCTGGCCGAGCCGATCCAGACCGTGATGCGCCGCTACAACATTGAAAACCCGTACGAGAAGCTCAAAGAGCTGACCCGCGGCAAGGGCATCACCGCTGAAGCCCTGCAAACGTTCATCGACGGCCTGGACATGCCAGCCGCCGCCAAGGCTGAACTGAAACTGCTCACCCCGGCTAACTACATCGGCAACGCTGTGGCCCAAGCCAAACGCATCTGATCGCTGCTTGACCCTTTGAGACGCCCGGCAGCGCCGGGCGTTTTTATTCCCGTCTGAAAAGTGCTTTTTTTCAATAGGTTACACATGAATCCTGATATTCCTCTTCAACTTCTGGGCGGCATTACGGCACGCGAGTTCCTGCGCGACTACTGGCAGAAAAAACCGCTGCTGATCCGCCAGGCCATTCCTGATTTCGAAAGCCCGATTGACGCCGACGAACTGGCCGGCCTGGCGCTGGAAGAAGAAGTCGAGTCGCGCCTGATCATCGAACACGGCGAACGTCCGTGGGAGTTGCGTCGCGGCCCATTCGCCGAAGATGCCTTCAGCGCCCTGCCCGAGCGTGAGTGGACCCTGCTGGTGCAGGCCGTCGACCAGTTCGTACCGGAAGTGGCCGAACTGCTGGAAAACTTCCGCTTCCTGCCAAGCTGGCGCATCGACGATGTGATGATCAGCTACGCCGCCCCGGGTGGCAGCGTGGGCCCGCACTTCGACAACTACGACGTGTTCCTGCTGCAAGGCTCCGGCAAGCGCAACTGGAAAATCGGCCAGATGTGCAACTCCGAAAGCCCGCTGCTGCAGCACGCGGACCTGCGCATCCTCGCCGAATTCGAAGAGACCGCCGAATGGGTGCTGGAACCGGGCGACATGCTCTACCTGCCGCCACGCCTGGCCCACTGCGGCGTTGCCGTGGATGACTGCATGACCTACTCCGTAGGCTTCCGCGCCCCGAGCGCGGCCGAAGTGCTGACCCACTTCACCGACTTCCTCAGCCAGTACCTGACTGACGAAGAGCGCTACACCGACGCCGATGCCCAGCCAGTCAGCGACCCGCACCAGATCCAGGGCGACGCCCTCGACCGCCTGAAGAGCCTGCTGGCCGAGCACATGAGCGACGAGCGCATGCTGCTGACCTGGTTCGGCCAGTTCATGACCGAGCCGCGCTACCCGGAACTGGTTGCCGGCCCGGAAGTGGAAGAAGAAGACCTGCTGGGCAGCCTGCAAGACGGCGCCGTGCTGATCCGCAACCCGAGCGCCCGCCTGGCCTGGTCCGAGGTGGACGACGACCTGCTGCTGTTCGCCAGCGGCCAGAGCCGCCTGTTGCCGGGCAAGCTGCGCGAACTGCTGAAATTGGTCTGCGCCGCTGACGCACTGCACATCGACAACCTCGGCCCATGGCTGGCGGATGAAGATGGCTGCGCCCTGCTGTGGGAACTGGTCAAGCAAGGAAGCCTGGGGTTCGCCGATGAATAAGATTCACGTAAGTGTCGCGGACTGGCAAAAGGATATCGCCGAGATACGGCGCATTCGTGAAGCGGTTTTTATCGCTGAACAATCGGTTCCACCGGAACTGGAATGGGACGCTGACGACGCGGGTGCCGTGCACTTCCTCGCGTTCGAAGGCGACTTTCCTATCGGCACCGCCCGCTTGCTGCCTAGCGGCGAGATCGGGCGCGTGTCGGTCCTCAAGGACTGGCGCGGGCTGAAGGTGGGCGACAAGCTGATGGAAGCGGTGATCGGTGAAGCCGAGAAACGCGGCCAGACCCGGCAGATCCTTAGTGCACAGGTCCATGCGGCGCCGTTTTACGAGCGCCTGGGCTTCAAGATTGTCAGCGAAGAGTTCCTGGAAGTCGGGATTCCTCACGTTGATATGGTGCGCGAGGGCTGACTTTAAACCGAGTCGCTCCCATCGCAGGCAAGCCAGCTCCCACAGGAGAATGCATTCCAAATGTGGGAGCTGGCTTGCCTGCGATAGCGGTATCAGCAACACCCCAAAAGGCCCTGCCATCCACCGATGCCGGGGCCTTTTGCCGTCCAGGATTCAACTTGCACCCCGCCAGGCCGACAAACTGGCACTATCCAGCCTAAATGACTCGCAGAGATAACGGACATGTCCCTACGCACCCTGCTCACCACATTACTGTTAGCCACCAGTTTCTCGGTGATCGCCGCCACCGAAGTCGTGCCCTTGAGCAACCGCACCAGCGCCGACCTGCTGCCGGTGGCGCAGAATTTTATCGGCAAGGACGGCACCGTCAGCGCCTACGGCAACCAACTGATCGTGAACGCCGAGCCGGACAAGATCCAGGGCCTGCGCGCCCTGCTCTCGCAACTGGACACGCCTTCCAGGCGCCTGCTGATCACCGTCGACACCAAAGAGAACAATCAGCAAAGTAACGGCAACAACCAAACCCAGGTCATCACCTACAGCACCGAAAGCCGCGACGGTGGGATCCAGCAGATTCAGGCCAGCGAAGGCGTGCCCGCGCTGATCCAGGTTGGCCAAAGCGTACCGCTCACCACCACTCAGCCTGATGCTTACGGTCGCCCGCAAAACCAAACGCAATATCGCAACGTCACCCAGGGCTTCTATGTCACCGCCAGCGTCACCGGCGAGACCGTGCACCTGAGCATCAGTACCAATCGTGACCGCATGAGCCAGGAACGTCCTGATGTAGTGAACGTGCAAAGTACCGACACAACTGTCAGCGGGCGCTTGGGCGAGTGGATCACCCTGGCCGGGGTCAATCGCCAGACTCAGGCCGACAAAAGCACTGCAACCCGCAGCTACTCTACTCAGGGGCGTGATGACCTGACCTTGCGGGTCAAAGTCGACACCTTGAACTGAAGCACCAAAAACTGACTGACGAGTCGTATTAGACTAAAGATGTAGTGCCTAAAAAAAAGCACTACAAAACATTTGACGATCCAAAAAAGCATGGGCATGATGGCCTCGCTCCCGCTAATCAGGGGCCCTGGCAAGGGCCTTCGGATCGTCGCTCTAAGTTACTCACCTGAGCCGATTCGTGTCTGTACCGCCCACAAGGTGTGTTTGACGAGGTTGCGACTGGAACGAAGTTGTCCTGAGGGACGGAAGCTAACCAGGTAACCCGGCACTACACTGATGGATCGTACAAAGGCCCACGACGCCCGAAGACTGTTCGCAGTTCGCCCTTACCTGCCCAACTCCCCCCTCTCGCTGCTCGTTCATCCAGTCGCCTCCCCCGCCGAACCTGACTTGACCGCCTAAGCTTCTGATCAGCGAGCAGCCATAACCACGCACTTACTACGTGGCTGGCAAATGGAATTCTCCACCCAGACCTATGCGACGAGGTTTTTCCCCATGGCACTGACACGCGAACAGCAAATTGCAGCCCTTGAAAAAGACTGGGCCGAAAACCCACGCTGGAAAGGCGTGACACGCGCTTATTCCGCTGCTGACGTCGTCCGCCTGCGTGGCTCGGTTCAACCTGAGCACACTTTTGCAAAACTCGGCGCCGAGAAGCTGTGGAAGTTGGTCACCCAGGGTGCCAAGCCGTCCTTTCGCCCAGAGAAAGATTTCGTCAACTGCATGGGCGCCCTGACTGGCGGCCAGGCTGTGCAGCAAGTCAAGGCCGGTATCCAGGCGATCTACCTGTCGGGCTGGCAAGTGGCTGCGGACAACAACTCCGCCGAATCCATGTACCCGGACCAATCGCTGTACCCGGTGGACTCGGTGCCAACCGTGGTCAAGCGCATCAACAACTCGTTCCGCCGCGCCGACCAGATCCAGTGGAAAGCCGGTAAAGGCCCGGGTGACGAAGGCTACATCGACTACTTCGCGCCGATCGTTGCCGACGCTGAAGCCGGTTTCGGCGGCGTACTGAACGCCTATGAACTGATGAAAAGCATGATCGAGGCAGGCGCTGCCGGCGTTCACTTTGAAGACCAGCTGGCGTCGGTGAAAAAATGCGGCCACATGGGCGGCAAGGTACTGGTTCCAACCCAGGAAGCTGTTCAAAAGCTGACGGCTGCTCGTCTGGCGGCTGACGTTGCTGGCACGCCTACCATCATCCTGGCACGTACCGACGCCAACGCGGCTGACTTGCTGACCTCGGATTGCGACCCGTATGACCTGCCGTTCGTTACCGGTGAACGCACCCAGGAAGGCTTCTATAAAGTACGCGCCGGTCTCGACCAGGCGATCGCCCGTGGCCTGGCTTACGCGCCGTACGCCGACCTGATCTGGTGCGAGACTGCCAAGCCGGACCTGGACGAAGCGCGTCGCTTTGCTGAAGCGATCAAGAAGGAATACCCGGACCAACTGCTGTCCTACAACTGCTCGCCTTCCTTCAACTGGAAGAAAAACCTGGACGACGCGACCATCGCCAAGTTCCAGCGTGAATTGTCGGCCATGGGCTACAAGCACCAGTTCATCACCCTGGCGGGCATTCACAACATGTGGCACAGCATGTTCAACCTGGCGCACGACTACGCCCGCAACGACATGACTGCGTACGTGAAGCTGCAGGAGCAGGAATTTGCTGATGCTGCCAAGGGTTACACCTTTGTGGCGCACCAGCAGGAAGTGGGCACTGGCTACTTTGACGACATGACCACCGTGATCCAGGGCGGCACTTCGTCCGTGACTGCGCTGACAGGGTCGACTGAAGAAGAGCAGTTTCACTGAGTGACTGACTGAGTACACGGCCATTGCGGCCCCATGGAAGACCTAACCGCAGTGCCGCACGATCTGACGCCCCGACTGGTTCGGGGCGTTTTTTTTGCGCTGTTTTTAAAGCAGCGTGGGTGTAGGTGGGTTGTGTACATATCCGGTTTTTTTGTTAGGGCTGGTATGGGTTCCGCCCTTACGGCGGGTCACTTTTGAAAGGAGCCCAAAAGTAACCAAAAGGCTCTTGCCCCACCACTCGGCACCTCGCTTAGGCTCGGTGTGCCCTCACGCAGGCTTTGGAGCGTGGGCCGCCGCGATGGGCCATCCTTGGCCCAGCGCGGCTAACCCGGCGTCCTGCCGGGTTACCCACGCTCCAAAGCCTGCGTTCGGCCAGCGTGGTTGACGGGGCGCCCAAGATCAAGATCACAAGCAGATCAAGAACACAGCGGCCTACAGGCCGGCTTGAGTGTTAAAAGCAACAGCAAAATCAAAGGCCGGTACGGTTCAACTGTAGGAGCTGGCTTGCCTGCGATCGCATCACCTCGGTGTACCTGCAAGACCGAGTTGTCTGCATCGCCGGCAAGCCAGCTCCTACAGAAAAAGCAGCTCTGCTTTAGCTCTGGTTTTTGATCTGGTTTCTAACACTCACGCCGGCTTGAGTGTTAAAAGCAACAGCAAAATCAAAGGCCGGCACGGTTCAAATGTAGGAGCTGGCTTGCCTGCGATGGCATCGCCGCGGCGTGTCTGAAAAACCGAGTCGCCTGCATCGCAGGCAAGCCAGCTCCTACGCCTTGCTTTTGCTTCTAACACTCAGGTCGGCTTTCAGGCCGCCGTGCTCTTGCTGTTGACCTTGATCTGCAGGCCCCGTCAACCACGATGGCCGCAAGCAGGCACGGTGTAGCGGGTAAATCGGCAAGGATGCCGATTTAGCCGCGCCGGGCCATGGATGGCCCGTCGCGGCGGCCCGCGGAACCGTGCCGGAGTGCGGGCATGCCGAGCCTAAGCGAGGCACCGAGTGGTGGGGCAAAGACCTTTTGGTTACTTTTGGGGCGTTTGCCAAAAGTGACCCGCTGTAAGAGCGGAACCATAAGAAGCCGTTACCGCAGCAACGGATATGTACACCATCAACCCGCCCCCCCAATCCAAAATTCCGACCAAAACATTGATCCAGAGCGGCATCCCCACCCACAAACTCAGTTAAAAGATCCGCTTTACCAACTAGCACCACAGGCACAAGTAACAGCAACTTCCCGCGCCAAACCCCGAACAGCTGTTTAAAACCCACGCAAACAATATTCATTATCATTTAGAGCATGAAAACTTCTTTACAGCTTAAACAAAACATAATTGGTGAAAAGCCCGCTAATGCCCGCCCCACAAGGCCTACAGCCCCAAGAAGGTGCACTATGTCCGTATTCCATCGAATAATTTCGCTATAGGAATTTTACTTGCCCGGTGTTTAGCCATAAAATCACCGCGATTGATTGCGCTGCGACATATCGTCACTGCATCGTTACTTTTTCAAGCTCAGAGACCTTTGCTCTCTGTTAAGGATTTCCAGCATGACCGAAGCGACAGGACTCATGGCCCACAACTGGGGCTTTGCCATTTTCCTTCTCGGTGTTGTCGGCCTCTGCGCCTTCATGCTCGGCGTCTCCAGCCTCCTCGGGTCAAAAGCCTGGGGCCGCAGCAAAAATGAACCGTTCGAATCCGGCATGCTGCCTACAGGTGGCGCCCGCTTGCGGCTCTCAGCCAAATTCTATCTGGTCGCGATGCTCTTCGTGATCTTCGACATCGAAGCCCTTTTTCTCTTTGCCTGGTCTGTGTCCGTCCGCGAAAGCGGCTGGACCGGATTCGTCGAAGCCCTCGTTTTCATAGCAATTCTGTTGGCAGGCCTTGTCTACCTATTTCGAGTGGGCGCCCTTGACTGGGCTCCGGAAGCTCGTCGCAAGCGGCAAGCGAAGCTGAAACAATGAGGCTTTGGCGATGCAATACAATCTCACCAGGATCGACCCGGATGCTCCTAACGAGCAATACCCAATCGGCGAACGCGAAACCGTTTCCGACCCGTTAGAAGACCAAGTCCACAAAAACATCTACATGGGCAAGCTCGAAGACGTGCTGAACGGCGCGGTCAACTGGGGGCGTAAAAACTCCCTGTGGCCGTACAACTTCGGCCTGTCCTGCTGCTACGTGGAAATGACCACCGCCTTCACGGCGCCCCACGACATCGCGCGCTTTGGCGCCGAAGTTATCCGGGCATCGCCGCGTCAGGCGGATTTCATGGTTATCGCCGGAACCTGCTTTATCAAGATGGCGCCGATCATTCAGCGTCTCTACGAGCAAATGCTCGAACCAAAGTGGGTTATCTCCATGGGTTCGTGCGCCAACTCCGGTGGCATGTACGACATCTACTCCGTGGTTCAGGGGGTGGACAAGTTCCTGCCCGTGGACGTCTACGTGCCTGGCTGCCCGCCCCGCCCTGAAGCATTTCTGCAAGGCTTGATGCTGTTGCAGGAGTCGATTGGCAAGGAGCGTCGCCCACTGTCCTGGGTCGTCGGCGATCAAGGCGTGTACCGCGCCGAGATGCCTTCGCAAAAGGAACAGCGCCGCGAACAGCGAATCGCAGTCACCAACCTGCGCAGCCCCGACGAAGTCTGATCCAGAACCGCTTCTTTTATAGAACGAAAACCTGGCTTCATTCTTTACGTTGACCCAAAGCGATAAAAAACCATGACTACAGGCAGTGCTCGACGCATCCCGCCTTATAAGGCAGACGACCAGGATGTGGTCGTCGAACTCAATAACCGTTTTGGCCCTGACGCCTTCACCGCCCAGGCCACACGCACCGGCATGCCGGTGCTGTGGGTGGCGCGTGCCAGGCTTGTCGAGGTCCTGAGCTTCCTGCGCAACCTGCCCAAGCCGTACGTCATGCTCTATGACCTGCATGGCGTGGACGAGCGCCTGCGCACCAAGCGCCAGGGACTGCCAAGCGGCGCCGATTTCACCGTGTTCTACCACTTGATGTCGCTGGAACGTAACAGCGACGTGATGATCAAGGTGGCCCTCTCCGAGAGCGACCTGAGCGTTCCGACCGTGACCGGTATCTGGCCTAACGCCAACTGGTACGAGCGTGAAGTGTGGGACATGTTCGGCATCGACTTCCCGGGCCACCCGCACCTGACGCGCATCATGATGCCGCCGACCTGGGAAGGTCACCCGCTGCGCAAGGACTTCCCTGCCCGCGCCACCGAATTCGACCCCTTCAGCCTGACCCTCGCCAAGCAACAGCTTGAAGAAGAGGCTGCGCGCTTCCGTCCGGAAGACTGGGGCATGAAGCGTTCCGGCACCAACGAGGACTACATGTTCCTCAACCTGGGCCCGAACCACCCTTCGGCTCACGGTGCCTTCCGCATCATCCTGCAACTGGACGGCGAAGAAATCGTCGACTGCGTGCCCGACGTCGGCTACCACCACCGTGGTGCCGAGAAGATGGCCGAGCGTCAGTCGTGGCACAGTTTCATCCCGTACACCGACCGTATCGACTACCTCGGCGGCGTGATGAACAACCTGCCGTACGTGCTCTCGGTCGAGAAGCTGGCCGGCATCAAGGTACCGGACAAGGTCGACACCATCCGCATCATGATGGCCGAGTTCTTCCGGATCACCAGCCACCTGCTGTTCCTGGGTACTTACATCCAGGACGTCGGCGCCATGACCCCGGTATTCTTCACGTTCACCGACCGTCAGCGCGCCTACAAGGTCATCGAGGCCATCACCGGTTTCCGCCTGCACCCGGCCTGGTACCGCATCGGCGGTGTTGCCCATGACCTGCCGCGTGGCTGGGAACGTCTGGTCAAGGAATTCATCGACTGGATGCCCAAGCGTCTGGACGAGTACCAGAAAGCCGCCCTGGACAACAGCATCCTCAAGGGTCGGACCATCGGCGTCGCTGCCTACAACACCAAAGAGGCCCTGGAATGGGGCGTCACCGGTGCCGGCCTGCGTTCAACCGGTTGCGATTTCGACCTGCGTAAAGCGCGCCCGTACTCCGGCTACCAGAACTTCGAGTTCGAAGTGCCGCTGGCGGCCAACGGCGATGCCTACGACCGCTGCATCGTGCGCGTCGAAGAAATGCGCCAGAGCCTGAAGATCATCGAACAGTGCATGCGCAACATGCCGGAAGGCCCGTACAAGGCGGATCACCCGCTGACCACGCCGCCGCCCAAAGAGCGCACGCTGCAACACATCGAAACCCTGATCACGCACTTCCTGCAAGTTTCGTGGGGCCCGGTAATGCCGGCCAACGAGTCCTTCCAGATGATCGAAGCGACAAAGGGTATCAACAGTTATTACCTGACGAGCGATGGCGGCACCATGAGCTACCGCACCCGGATTCGTACTCCAAGCTTCCCGCACCTGCAGCAGATCCCTTCGGTGATCAAGGGTGAAATGGTCGCGGACTTGATTGCGTACCTGGGTAGTATCGATTTCGTTATGGCCGACGTGGACCGCTAAGCATGAACAGCACGCTTATCCAGACAGACCGTTTCACCTTGAGTGAAACCGAGCGCTCGGCCATCGAGCACGAGCTGCATCACTACGAAGACCCGCGCGCGGCGTCGATCGAAGCCTTGAAGATCGTCCAGAACGAACGTGGCTGGGTGCCCGACGGCGCGCTCTACGCCATCGGCGAAATCCTCGGCATCCCGGCCAGCGACGTTGAAGGCGTGGCGACGTTCTACAGCCAGATCTTCCGTCAGCCGGTCGGCCGCCACATCATTCGCGTGTGCGACAGCATGGTCTGCTACATCGGTGGCCACGAGTCCGTGGTCAGCGAAATCCAGAGCAAGCTGGGCATCGGCCTGGGCCAAACCACCGCAGACGGGCGCTTCACGCTGCTGCCGGTGTGCTGCCTGGGCAACTGTGACAAGGCGCCGGCGTTGATGATCGACGACGACACATTCGGCGACGTACAGCCTGCTGGCGTCACCCAATTGCTCGAGGGCTACCCATGACCCTGACTTCCTTCGGCCCGGCCAACCTGATCAAGCGTTCGCCCGAGACCCACCCACTGACCTGGCGCCTGCGTGACGACGGCGAAGCCGTTTGGCTCGACGAATACCAGGCCAAGAACGGTTACGCAGCCGCGCGCAAAGCCTTTGCCGACATGGCCCAGGACGACATCGTCCAGACCGTGAAAGACGCAGGCCTTAAAGGTCGCGGCGGCGCAGGCTTCCCCACGGGCGTCAAGTGGGGCCTGATGCCCAAAGACGAATCCATCAACATCCGCTACCTGCTGTGCAACGCGGATGAAATGGAGCCCAACACCTGGAAAGACCGCATGCTGATGGAGCAACTGCCCCATCTGCTGATCGAAGGCATGCTGATCAGCGCCCGCGCGCTGAAAACCTACCGTGGCTACATCTTCCTGCGTGGCGAGTACACCACCGCCGCCAAGCACCTGAACCGTGCCGTGGAAGAAGCCAAGGCAGCCGGGCTTTTGGGCAAGAACATCCTCGGTTCGGGTTTTGACTTCGAGCTGTTCGTGCACACCGGCGCCGGGCGTTACATCTGCGGTGAAGAAACCGCACTGATCAACTCCCTCGAAGGCCGCCGCGCCAACCCGCGTTCCAAACCGCCCTTCCCTGCCGCCGTTGGCGTGTGGGGCAAGCCGACGTGCGTGAACAACGTTGAAACCCTGTGCAACGTGCCGGCAATCATCGGCGACGGCGTGGAGTGGTACAAATCGTTGGCCCGCGAAGGCAGCGAAGACATGGGCACCAAGCTCATGGGCTTCTCCGGCAAGGTCAAGAACCCGGGCCTGTGGGAACTGCCTTTCGGCGTGACCGCACGCGAGCTGTTCGAGGACTACGCCGGCGGCATGCGCGACGGCTACACCCTCAAGGCCTGGCAGCCGGGCGGCGCCGGTACCGGCTTCCTGTTGCCAGAACACCTGGACGCACAAATGTACGCCGGCGGCATCGGCAAGGTGGGCACCCGTATGGGCACCGGCCTGGCCATGGCCGTGGACAACACCGTGAACATGGTGTCGTTGCTGCGCAACATGGAGCAGTTCTTCTCCCGCGAATCCTGTGGTTTCTGCACGCCGTGCCGCGATGGTTTGCCATGGAGCGTCAAGCTCCTGATGGCCATCGAGAACGGCGAAGGCCAGCCCGGCGATATCGAGACCCTGCTGGGTCTGGTCGGTTTCCTCGGCCCAGGCAAGACCTTCTGTGCTCACGCACCGGGCGCCGTGGAGCCATTGGGCAGCGCGATCAAATACTTCCGCTCTGAATTCGAGGCTGGCATCGCACCTGCGCGCGCCGGTGACCTGAATCAGGTGGTAACACCGACCATGGTCGGTGCGTAACGCTTAAAAAGGCGAAGGGTCCGTGCCCTTCGCTTTCTCATGTGCTGACGCCTTGATGGCTGTGTTGATGCACATGAATAACAAGATTCCATTAGCCACGCCCGCTGACACCGGGCCAACGAAGAACTTTGAACCATGGCCACTATCCACGTAGACGGCAAAGAGCTCGAAGTCGATGGGGCAGACAACCTGTTACAGGCGTGTCTGTCGCTAGGCCTCGACATTCCATATTTCTGCTGGCACCCCGCCCTTGGCAGCGTTGGCGCTTGCCGCCAGTGCGCGGTCAAGCAGTACACCGACGAGAACGACACCCGTGGTCGTATCGTGATGTCCTGCATGACCCCTGCCACCGACGGCAGCTGGATTTCCATCGAAGACGAAGAAGCGAAAGTGTTTCGCGCCAGCGTCGTCGAATGGCTGATGACCAACCACCCGCACGACTGCCCAGTGTGTGAGGAAGGCGGCCATTGCCACCTGCAAGACATGACCGTGATGACCGGCCACAACGAGCGCCGGTATCGCTTCACCAAGCGTACTCACCAGAACCAGCAACTGGGCCCGTTCATTTCCCACGAGATGAACCGCTGCATCGCTTGCTACCGCTGCGTGCGCTTCTATAAGGACTACGCCGGCGGCACCGACCTCGGTGTATTCGGCGCCCACGACAACGTGTACTTCGGTCGCGTTGAAGACGGCACCCTCGAAAGCGAGTTCTCCGGCAACCTCACCGAGGTCTGCCCGACCGGTGTGTTCACCGACAAGACTCACTCCGAGCGCTACAACCGTAAGTGGGACATGCAGTTCTCGCCGAGCATCTGCCATGGCTGCTCCAGCGGTTGCAACATCTCCCCGGGCGAGCGCTACGGCGAACTGCGTCGGATCGAAAACCGCTTCAACGGTTCGGTCAACCAGTACTTCCTGTGCGACCGTGGCCGTTTCGGCTATGGCTACGTCAACCGCGAAGACCGCCCGCGTCAGCCACTGCTGGCCGATGGTGCCAAGTTGAGCCTGGACGCGGCGCTGGATAAAGCCGCTGACTTGCTGCGCGGTCGCAACATCGTCGGTATCGGTTCGCCCCGCGCCAGCCTTGAAAGCAACTATGCGTTGCGCGAGCTGGTAGGTGCCGAGCACTTCTACTCGGGTATCGAAGCCGGTGAACTGGAGCGCATCCGCCTGGTGCTGCAAGTTTTGAACGACAGCCCGCTGCCGGTTCCGAACATGCGCGACATCGAAGACCACGACGCGATCTTCGTCCTCGGTGAAGACCTGACCCAAACCGCCGCCCGTGTTGCCCTGTCCCTGCGCCAGTCGGTGAAAGGCAAGGCTGAAGACATGGCCGACGCCATGCGCGTGCAGCCATGGCTCGACGCTGCGGTGAAGAACATCGGCCAGCACGCGCTGAACCCGCTGTTTATCGCCAGCCTGACCGCCACCAAGCTCGACGACATCGCTGAAGAATGCGTACACGCCGCGCCCGACGACCTGGCTCGCATCGGTTTCGCCGTGGCCCACGCCATCGACGCCAGCGCACCGGCCGTTGAAGGCCTAGACGCTGAAGCCGTTGAATTGGCCAAGCGCATCGCCGACGCCCTGCTGGCCGCCAAGCGTCCATTGATCATTGCCGGTACCTCGCTGGGTTCCAAGGCGCTGATCGAAGCTGCTGCCAACATTGCCAAAGCCTTGAAGCTGCGCGAAAAGAACGGCTCCATCAGCCTGATCGTGCCGGAAGCCAACAGCCTCGGCCTGGCCATGCTCGGTGGCGAGTCCCTGGACGCTGCGTTGCAAGCCGTGACCGACGGCAATGCCGATGCGATCGTGGTACTGGAAAACGACCTGTACACCCGCACTGATTCGGCCAAGGTCGACGCAGCGCTGAACGCGGCCAAAGTGGTGATCGTTGCCGACCACCAGAAAACCGCCACCAGCGACCGCGCCCACCTGGTACTGCCGGCCGCCAGCTTTGCTGAAGGCGACGGCACCCTGGTCAGCCAGGAAGGCCGCGCCCAGCGCTTCTTCCAGGTGTTCGATCCGAAGTACATGGACGCCAGCATCCTGGTTCACGAAGGCTGGCGCTGGCTGCATGCCCTGCGCGCTACCCTGCTGAACCAGCCGATCGACTGGACCCAGCTCGACCACGTGACCGCGGCCGCCGCAGCAGCCGCACCGCAACTGGCACGCATCGTCGATGCGGCGCCGTCTGCCTCGTTCCGCATCAAGGGCATGAAACTCGCCCGTGAACCGCTGCGTTACTCCGGCCGTACCGCCATGCGGGCTGACATCAGCGTGCATGAGCCACGTACCCCGCAAGACAACGACACCGCGTTTGCCTTCTCCATGGAAGGTTACTCGGGTTCGGTCGAGCCTCGTCAGCAGGTGCCGTTTGCCTGGTCGCCGGGCTGGAACTCGCCGCAAGCCTGGAACAAGTTCCAGGACGAAGTCGGTGGTCACATTCGTGCTGGCGACCCGGGCACCCGCCTGATCGAAAGCACCGGTGACTCGCTGAACTGGTTCGCCAGCGTTCCGCGTCCGTTCAACCCGGCCCAGGGTACCTGGCAGGTTGTGCCGTTCTTCCACCTGTTCGGCAGCGAAGAAACCTCTTCCAAAGCCGCCCCGGTACAAGAGCGCATTCCAGCCGCCTACGTATCCGTAGCCAAGTCCGAAGCCGACCGCCTGGGCGTCAACGACGGTGCCCTGCTCAGCTTGAACGTAGCCGGCAAGACCCTGCGTCTGCCACTGCGTATCGACGAAGAGTTGGGTGCTGGCCTGGTTGCATTGCCAAAAGGCCTCGCCGGGATTCCTCCCGCGATCTTCGGCCTTACCGTTGACGGTCTGCAGGAGGCAGCTCAATGACTTGGTTCACCCCTGAAGTGATCGACGTGATCATCGCGGTGGTCAAGGCCATCGTGATCCTGTTGGCCGTGGTCGTGGCGGGCGCCTTGCTCAGCTTCGTCGAACGTCGCCTGCTGGGCTGGTGGCAGGACCGTTACGGTCCGAACCGCGTTGGCCCGTTTGGTATGTTCCAGATCGCCGCCGACATGCTGAAAATGTTCTTCAAGGAAGACTGGACCCCGCCGTTTGCCGACAAGGTGATCTTCACCCTGGCACCGGTCGTGGCCATGAGCGCCTTGTTGATTGCCTTCGCAGTCATCCCGATCACCCCGACCTGGGGCGTGGCGGACCTGAACATCGGCTTGCTGTTCTTCTTCGCCATGGCCGGTTTGTCGGTCTACGCGGTGCTGTTCGCCGGTTGGGCCAGTAACAACAAGTTCGCCCTGCTGGGCAGCTTGCGGGCTTCGGCCCAGACCGTGTCCTACGAAGTGTTCATGGGCCTCGCGCTGATGGGCATCGTGGTGCAGGTGGGCTCGTTCAACATGCGCGACATCGTCGAGTACCAGGCGCAGAACCTGTGGTTCATCATTCCGCAGTTCTTCGGCTTCTGTACCTTCTTCATTGCTGGCGTGGCCGTGACTCACCGTCACCCGTTCGACCAACCGGAAGCGGAACAGGAACTGGCCGACGGTTACCACATTGAATATGCCGGCATGAAATGGGGCATGTTCTTCGTAGGTGAGTACATCGGCATCATCTTGATCTCGGCCCTGTTGGTCACGCTGTTCTTCGGCGGCTGGCACGGTCCGTTCGGCATCCTGCCGCAGCTGGCGTTCTTCTGGTTCTTCCTGAAGACCGCGTTCTTCATCATGCTGTTCATCCTGCTGCGCGCTTCCATCCCGCGTCCACGGTATGACCAGGTGATGGATTTCAGCTGGCGATTCTGCCTGCCGCTGACCCTGATCAATTTGCTGGTGACTGCTGCCGTTGTGTTGTTGAACACGCCAGCGGGCGCGGTTCAGTGAGGATTTGACCCATGTTCAAATATATTGGCGACATCGTTAAGGGTACCGGTACCCAGTTGCGAAGCCTGGTGATGGTGTTCGGTCACGGCTTTCGCAAACGCGACACCCTGCAATACCCGGAAGAAGCGGTGTACCTGCCGCCGCGTTATCGCGGCCGCATCGTCCTGACCCGCGACCCCGACGGCGAAGAGCGCTGCGTGGCCTGCAACCTGTGCGCCGTGGCGTGCCCGGTGGGTTGCATCTCGCTGCAGAAAGCTGAAACCGAAGACGGTCGCTGGTACCCGGACTTCTTTCGCATTAACTTCTCGCGCTGCATTTTCTGCGGCCTCTGCGAGGAAGCTTGCCCGACCACCGCGATCCAGCTGACACCGGATTTCGAGATGGCCGAGTTCAAACGTCAGGACCTGGTGTACGAGAAAGAAGATCTGCTGATCTCTGGTCCCGGTAAAAACCCTGATTACAACTTCTATCGTGTTGCAGGTATGGCCGTTGCCGGTAAGCCCAAAGGCGCCGCACAAAACGAAGCCGAGCCGATCAACGTGAAGAGCTTGCTGCCTTAAGGAAGAAAGATGGAATTCGCTTTCTATTTCGCATCGGGTATTGCAGTGGTGTCCACGCTTCGCGTGATCACCAACACTAACCCCGTGCACGCCCTGCTCTACCTGATCATTTCGCTGATCGCCGTGGCCATGACCTTCTTCAGCCTCGGCGCACCGTTCGCCGGTGTGCTGGAAGTGATCGCCTACGCCGGCGCCATCATGGTGCTGTTCGTGTTTGTGGTGATGATGCTCAACCTGGGGCCGGCTTCGGTCGCCCAGGAGCGCGTCTGGCTCAAGCCCGGCATCTGGCTGGGCCCGGTGATCCTGGCAGCCCTGCTGCTGGGTGAACTGCTGTATGTGCTGTTCGCTCACCAGAGCGGCCAGGCCATCGGCCACACCACCGTAGACGCGAAAGCCGTGGGCATCAGCCTGTTCGGCCCGTACCTGCTGGTGGTCGAACTGGCTTCGATGCTGCTGCTCGCTGCAGCCATCACCGCCTTCCACTTGGGCCGCAACGAAGCCAAGGAGCAATGACGATGCCTGCTATCCCTTTGGAGCATGGTCTGGCGGTCGCCGGCATCCTGTTCTGCCTTGGCCTGGTCGGCCTGATGGTTCGCCGCAACATTCTGTTCGTGTTGATGAGCCTGGAAATCATGATGAACGCCGCGGCACTCGCGTTCATCGTGGCCGGTAGCCGTTGGGGCCAGCCGGATGGACAAGTGATGTTCATCCTGGTGATCAGCCTGGCAGCCGCCGAGGCCAGTATTGGCCTGGCGATCCTGCTGCAACTGTATCGTCGCTTCCACACGCTTGATATCGACGCTGCCAGTGAGATGCGCGGATGAACATGATCTTTCTGACTTTCGTATTTCCCCTGATCGGTTTCCTGCTGCTGTCGTTCTCCCGTGGACGCTGGTCGGAAAACCTCTCGGCCTTGATCGGCGTGGGTTCCATTGGCCTGTCGGCGATTGTCGCCGCCTACGTCATCTGGCAATTCAATGTCGCACCGCCTGAAGGCGGTCACTACACCCTGGTGCTGTGGCAGTGGATGTCGGTGGAGGGCTTCAAGCCCAACTTCGCCCTCTACGTCGACGGCCTGTCGATCACCATGCTGGGCGTGGTGGTGGGTGTAGGCTTCCTGATCCACCTGTTCGCGTCCTGGTACATGCGCGGTGAGGCGGGTTACTCGCGCTTCTTCGCCTACACCAACCTGTTTATCGCCAGCATGCTGTTCCTGGTGCTCGGCGATAACCTGTTGTTCCTGTACTTCGGCTGGGAAGGCGTGGGCCTGTGCTCGTACCTGTTGATCGGTTTCTACTACAGCAACCGCAACAACGGTAACGCAGCCCTCAAAGCCTTTATCGTGACCCGGATCGGCGACGTGTTCATGGCCATCGGCCTGTTCATCCTGTTCCAACAAGTGGGCACGCTGAACATCCAGGAACTGCTGGTGCTGGCACCGCAGAAATTCCAGGTCGGCGACTTCTGGATCACCCTGGCGACCCTGATGCTGCTGGGTGGCGCTGTCGGTAAATCGGCACAACTGCCGCTGCAAACCTGGCTGGCGGATGCAATGGCCGGTCCTACCCCGGTGTCGGCACTGATCCACGCCGCCACCATGGTGACCGCCGGTGTCTACCTGATCGCCCGTACCCACGGCCTGTTCACCCTGGCGCCGGAGATTCTGCACCTGGTGGGCCTGGTGGGTGGCGTGACCCTGGTACTGGCAGGTTTTGCGGCCCTGGTTCAGACCGACATCAAGCGTATCCTCGCCTACTCGACCATGAGCCAGATCGGCTACATGTTCCTGGCCCTGGGCGTTGGTGCCTGGGACGGCGCGATCTTCCACCTGATGACCCACGCCTTCTTCAAGGCCCTGCTGTTCCTTGCTTCCGGTGCGGTGATCGTTGCCTGCCACCACGAGCAGAACATCTTCAAGATGGGCGGCCTGTGGAAAAAACTGCCGTTGGCCTACGCCAGCTTCATCGTCGGCGGCGCGGCGTTGTCGGCCCTGCCACTGGTGACCGCAGGTTTCTACTCCAAGGACGAAATCCTCTGGGAAGCCTTTGCCAGCGGTAACCACGGCCTGCTGTACGCCGGCCTGGTAGGTGCGTTCATGACCTCGCTGTACACCTTCCGCCTGATCTTCATCACGTTCCACGGTGAAGCCAAGACTGAAGCGCATGCAGGCCATGGCATTTCCCACTGGCTGCCGCTGTCGGTGCTGATCGTCCTGTCGACCTTCGTCGGCGCCATGATCACCCCACCGCTGGCCGGTGTACTGCCAGAAAGCGCCGGCCATGCCGGCGGCGCTGCCAAGCACAGCCTGGAAATCGCCTCGGGCGCCATCGCCATCGCCGGTATCCTGCTGGCGGCACTGTTGTTCCTTGGCAAGCGTCGCTTCGTGACGGCCGTGGCCAACAGCGGCATTGGTCGCTTCCTGTCGGCCTGGTGGTTCGCCGCGTGGGGCTTCGACTGGATCTACGACAAACTGTTCGTCAAGCCCTACCTCGCCATCAGCCACGTACTGCGCAAAGACCCGCTCGACCAGACCATCGGTTTGATCCCGCGTGCCGCCAAGGCCGGTCACACCGCCCTGAGCCGCAGCGAGACCGGCCAATTGCGCTGGTACGCGGCTTCCATGGCGGCGGGTGCCGTGCTGGTGATCGGCGCCATCGTTGTGGTAGCGGTCTGACTATGAACATTGCGTACTTTGCGAACTTGCGAAAGGAAACGAGCCCGTCATGATTCTGCCCTGGCTAATCCTGATCCCCTTTATCGGCGGCCTGCTCTGCTGGATGGGTGAACGCTTCGGCGCCACCCTGCCCCGCTGGATTGCGTTGCTGACCATGTCCCTGGAACTCGCACTCGGCCTCTGGCTGTGGGCCCATGGCGACTATTCATTTGCTCCGGCACCGGGTGTCGATCCAACTTTCGCGCTTGAATTCAAGCACGTGTGGATCCAGCGCTTCGGCATCAACGTGCACCTGGCCCTCGACGGCCTGTCGCTGTTGATGATCCTGCTGACCGGCCTGCTGGGTATCCTCTCGGTACTCTGCTCCTGGAAAGAAATTCAGCGTCACGTGGGTTTCTTCCACTTGAACCTGATGTGGATTTTGGGCGGTGTTGTCGGCGTGTTCCTTGCGCTGGACCTGTTCATGTTCTTCTTCTTCTGGGAAATGATGCTGGTGCCGATGTACTTCCTCATCGCGCTCTGGGGTCACAGTTCTTCGGACGGCAAGAAAACCCGGATCTACGCGGCGACCAAGTTCTTCATCTTCACCCAGGCTTCCGGCCTGATCATGTTGGTGGCGATCCTGGGTCTGGTACTGGTCAACTTCAACAGCACGGGCGTGATCACTTTCAACTACGCCGACCTGTTGAAAACCAAGATGTCCCTGACCACCGAGTACATCCTGATGCTGGGCTTCTTCATCGCGTTCGCGGTGAAGCTGCCGGTGGTGCCGTTCCACTCCTGGCTGCCTGACGCTCACGCCCAGGCGCCGACCGCAGGTTCCGTGGACCTGGCCGGTATCCTGTTGAAGACGGCGGCCTACGGCCTGCTGCGTTTCGCCCTGCCGCTGTTCCCGAATGCCTCGGCCGAGTTTGCGCCGATCGCCATGACCCTCGGTCTGATCGGGATCTTCTACGGTGCGTTCCTGGCCTTTGCCCAAACCGATATCAAGCGTCTGATTGCCTTCTCGTCCGTTTCCCACATGGGTTTCGTCCTGATCGGCATCTACTCCGGTAGCCAACTGGCGCTGCAAGGCGCGGTGATCCAGATGCTGGCTCACGGTGTGTCGGCAGCAGCACTGTTTATCCTCAGTGGCCAGCTGTACGAGCGCCTGCACACCCGTGACATGCGTGAGATGGGTGGCGTGTGGTCGCGTATTGCCTACTTGCCGGCCATCAGCCTGTTCTTCGCCGCCGCATCGCTGGGCTTACCGGGTACCGGTAACTTCATCGGCGAGTTCCTGATCCTGATGGGTGCCTTCGTGCATACACCGTGGATCAGTGCGATCGCGACTTCAGGCCTGGTGTTCGGTTCGGTCTACTCGCTGATCATGATCCACCGTGCGTACTTCGGCCCGGCCAAGTCCGACACCGTGTTGCACGGCATGGACGGTCGCGAACTGATCATGGTGCTCGGCCTGGCGGTACTGCTGGTGTTCATCGGCGTGTACCCGCAACCGTTCCTGGATACCTCTGCCGCAACGATGCATGGCGTGCAGCAATGGTTCAGCACCGCCTTCACTCAACTCGCTTCGGCCCGGTAAGAGCGCTATGGAATTCACGATCCAACACTTTATCGCGCTTGCGCCGCTGCTGATCTCCAGCCTCACCGTTGTGGTGGTGATGCTGGCGATCGCATGGCGGCGCAACCACTCCCAGACCTTCCTGATTTCCGTGGCAGGTTTGAACCTGGCCTTGCTGTCGATTATCCCGGCACTCAAGGTCGCACCGCTGGCGGTGACGCCGCTGTTGATGGTCGATGACTTCGCGCTGCTGTATATCGCGCTGATCCTCGTGGCCACCCTGGCCTGCGTCACCCTCGCCCACGCCTACCTCGGCGAAGGCGGCACCGGTTACCCAGGCAACAAGGAAGAGCTGTACCTGCTGATCCTGCTGGCTGCGACCGGCGGTATCGTGCTGGTCAGCGCCCAGCACCTGGCCGGCTTGTTCATCGGCCTGGAACTGCTGTCGATCCCGGTCTACGGCCTGGTGGCGTATGCCTTCTTCAACAAGCGCTCCCTGGAAGCCGGCATCAAGTACATGGTGCTGTCGGCAGCCGGTTCAGCGTTCCTGTTGTTCGGTATGGCCCTGCTCTACGCAGAAGCCGGCAGCCTGAGCTTCAGCGGTATCGGTCACGCCCTGGCAGCCTCCGGCAGCCCTGCGCCAATCGCCCAATTGGGCCTGGCCATGATGCTGATCGGCCTGGCGTTCAAGCTGTCGCTGGTGCCGTTCCACCTGTGGACCCCGGACGTGTACGAAGGCGCCCCGGCGCCGGTGGCCGCGTTCCTGGCTACCGCGTCGAAAGTCGCCGTGTTTGCCGTGATGGTGCGTCTGTTCCAGATCTCGCCGGCGGCCAACACTGGTGTACTCAGCAACGTGCTGACCATCATCGCGATCGCCTCGATCCTGTTCGGTAACCTGCTGGCGCTGACCCAGAACAACCTCAAGCGTCTGCTGGGTTATTCGTCGATCGCACACTTCGGCTACCTGCTGATCGCCCTGGTGGCGAGCAAGGGCCTGGCGATGGAAGCCATCGGCGTGTACCTGGTCACCTACGTCATCACCAGCCTGGGTGCATTCGGTGTGATCACACTGATGTCCTCGCCTTACAAAGGCCGTGACGCCGACGCCCTGTACGAATACCGCGGCCTGTTCTGGCGCCGTCCGTACCTGACCGCCGTACTGACCGTGATGATGCTGTCCCTGGCCGGTATCCCGCTGACCGCCGGCTTCATCGGCAAGTTCTACATCGTGGCAACCGGTGTCGAGGCTCACGAATGGTGGTTGGTGGCTTCCCTGGTACTGGGCAGCGCCATCGGCGTTTTCTACTACCTGCGCGTGATGGTCACCTTGTACCTGATCGAGCCAAACCTGCGCCGTGTGGACGCCGAGTTGCACTGGGAACAGAAAGCAGGCGGCGTGATGCTGCTGGCAATCGCCCTGCTGGCGTTCTTCCTGGGTGTTTACCCACAACCGTTGCTCACCCTGGTGCAGCATGCGGTGATGGCGGGTTGATCGCTTAGTCAAACGCAGCAAGCAAAACGGCGCCTTAGGGCGCCGTTTTGCGTTTCTGGAGAAGGTAATCTTGTCAGGTTGAAGAAGCCTGCCTCCCGTAGCAGCTGTCGAGCTCAAGCGAGGCTGCGTCGGCCACGCCGTCGTTATAGAGCCAGGCACAAGATCAAGTTGAGCCGACGCAGCCTCGCGTGAGCTCGACAGCTGCTACGGCAGCTCCAGCAGTGGCGGTAAATCCGCAATCAAATCCTGAACTGCCCCACCAACTGCCCCAACCGCTGCCCCAGGTCTGCCAGGCTGCGGGAGGTCTGGGCGCCCTGTTGGGTTTCATCCGCCACGCTGTCCACCGCCACCGCGATCTGATGCACGCTGCGGTTGATCTCTTCGGCCACGGCGGTTTGTTCTTCGGCGGCGCTGGCGATTTGCGCGTTCATCGAGTTGATGGTGCCGATCAACTGCGCGATGGTGTCCAGGGACGCACCCGCTTCATTGGCCTGGGCGGACGTGCCGTCGCCGGCATCACTGGAGCGGCGCATGGATTCCACGGCGGCTTCGGTGCCTTTCTGCAGGCGGTCGATCATGCCTTGGATTTCCTGGGTGCTTTGCTGGGTACGGCTGGCCAAAGCCCGTACTTCGTCAGCAACTACGGCAAAACCACGGCCGGCCTCCCCTGCCCGCGCGGCTTCAATGGCGGCGTTGAGGGCAAGCAAGTTGGTCTGCTCGGCGATCGAGCGGATCACCCCCAACACGCTGACAATCGATGACACGTCCTGCTGCAAGCTGTCCAGGGACACACCGCTGCTGCGGATGTCGTTCACCAGCGCATGAATCTGCGCGATGCTGGCGTCCACGACTTTTTTCGCGGCCTGACCTTCGGCGTCGGTCTGTTGCGCCGCCACCGCCGCGCCTTGGGCACTGCGCGCCACTTCGTGGGCAGCAGAAGACATTTCGTTGATCGCGGTCGCCACCTGGTCCGTCTCGTGACGCTGGCGCTCCATGGCTTTTTCCGAGCGATTGGCTTGCTCGGCGACCTGGCTTACGAGGCCGGTAAGCTGGGAGGTCATTTCGGTAATCTGGCGCACCAGGCCGTGGATCTTGTCGACAAACCGGTTGAACGAGCCCGCCAGTTCGCCCAGTTCATCCTGGCTGGTAATGGCCAGGCGGCGGGTAAGGTCGCCCTCACCGGCAGCGATGTCGTCCAGATTGACCTTCATCAGCTGCAACGGCCGCAGGATGGTATTGGCCACGAGCATGCCCACGGCGGCAATCACCAACAGCACCACCACGGCAATCCCGATGATGCTCAACAGCACACCTTCCATGCGCTTTTCCACCTTGGCCTGAACCTCGGCGACCTGGGCGTCGATGCCATCCAGGTTCACCGACGTACCGATCACCATGTCCCACTTGGGCAGGTATTCGGTGTAGCCAAGCTTGGGTACCAACTCGGTCTGGCCGGGCTGCGTCGAGCTGTATTGCAGGTAATGAGTGCCATCCTTGCCGACCTTCACCAGGTCGCGGTTGACGTAGACGCCATTCGGGTCGCGGTTGTCCTTGAAGCTTTTGCCGACGCCGTCCGGGCTGTTGCCCTTGAACAGGCGAATGGTCTCGGAGTCATAGCCGAAGAAATAACCGTCCTTGCCGTAGCTGGTGTTGGACAGCAGCTTGACCACCTGGGCCCGCACAGCTGTGTCGCCCGGGGCGGCAGCGTCGTACAGCGGCTTGATGGTGGTCATGGCCACCTCGACGTAGCCGCGCAAGGTGGCCTTGGCGTCGTTGAGCAGGTTCTGACGGGTTTCTTCGACCTCGTTACGGGCCTGCTCCTGGAGGATCCAGACCGTCGTCAGGCTGATAATCAGGGCAAACAACAGTACGGGCAGTACGGCGAGGGACAGGACTTTGGCCTTCAGGCTAAGGCGCATGGCTTTTCTCTCTTATTCAAGGAAGACTTGAGAGGTTAACGGCCAGGCGCCCTGATTCTGTAGGACAACCCTGTCAGAGGGTCATTGCGGCAAACCAGCCAAACGCCAGCAGCGGAATGTTGTAATGCAGGAAGGTGGGCACCACGGTGTCCCAAATATGATGGTGTTGGCCGTCGATGTTCAAACCCGAGGTCGGGCCCAGGGTGGAGTCCGACGCTGGTGAGCCGGCATCGCCCAGCGCCCCGGCGGTGCCGACGATGCACACGATAGCCAGCGGGCTGAAGCCCAGCTGCACGCACAGCGGCACAAAGATCGCCGCCAGGATCGGCACCGTGGAAAACGACGAGCCGATGCCCATGGTCACCAGCAAACCCACCAGCAGCATCAGCAACGCGCCCACACCGCGGCTATGGCCGATAAACGCCGCCGAAGCTTGCACGAGTGTCTGCACTTCGCCGGTGGCCTTGAGCACTTCGGCAAAACCCGACGAAGCGATCATGATGAAGCCGATCATCGCCATCATCTTCATGCCTTCGGTAAACAGGTCATCGGTGTCGCGCCAACGCACGATGCCCGACACCGAAAAGATCAGGAACCCGGCCAGGGCGCCGATGATCATCGAGTCCAGCCACAGCTGGATGATGAACGCCGAGGCAATCGCCAGGCCGGCCACCAGCAATGTGAGCGGGTTGTATTGCACCGCCACCTGCTCGACCCGCTCGATCTTCTCCAGGTCGTAGACACGCTTCTTGCGGTAGCTGATAAACACCGCCACCAGCAGGCCGACCACCATGCCCAGCGCCGGGAGGCCCATGGCATGGGTGACGTTGACCTGGCTGATGTCGACACCGCTCTTGGCCACGTTGGCCAGCAGGATCTGGTTCAGGAAGATGTTGCCGAAGCCCACCGGCAGAAACATGTAGGGCGTGATCAGGCCGAAGGTCATGACGCAGGCTATCAACCGGCGGTCCAGTTGCAGCTTGGTCAGCACGTATAAAAGTGGCGGTACCAACAATGGGATAAACGCAATGTGGATAGGCAGGATGTTCTGCGAGGCGATTGCGACCACCCAGAGCAAGCCGATCAACAGCCACTTGACGTGGCTGCCGCCCGTGGCTTCCTGGCGATCTACCAGCAGCAGGGCTTTGTCCGCCAGCGCATGGGCCAGGCCGGACTTGGCAATCGCCACGGCGAAGGCGCCGAGCAGCGCATAGGACAACGCCACCGTGGCACCGCCGCCCAGGCCGCTGTTGAACGCCTTGAGCGTTGCGTCGATGCCCAGGCCGCCGGTCAGGCCACCCACCAGGGCGCCGACAATGATCGCGATCACCACATGCACGCGGGACAGACTGAGCACCAGCATGGTGCCGACCGCGGCGATTACTGCATTAATCATCGTTACCTCAAGCCAGAAAACGTAAAAAAGCACGCACCTGCCCGGGCGGCTGTCGGGAACGGCTGCCGCAAATCAGGTTTTAAAGGTGTTTTATTAGAGGGCGCGCACTTTGCAGCACCCGGCCTGGCTTGTCAAAAATGTGGGGAGGGGTGCCAAGCCCCCTCACCACAAAGCCCCCTCACCACACAAACAGGTTTAAATTGAACGTTTGAATAAAGAAAACTCCTGCGCGGCCGATACAAGCAGATCGTCTCTGTCGTATCGAAAAGTTAAGGAAGGCTCCATGTCGCTCAGACAGCTGTCCATTCAATGGAAAATTACCCTGCTGGCCGGTCTTTGCCTGCTGGGCATCGTGACCTTGCTGGTCGGTCTCTCGCTGTACCGCATGGCGCAGAGCTCCGAGCTGGTCAAGGCTTCCAGTATGGAGATGCTCGACGAAGCCGCTCAGGCGCGCATCGAAGCCCAAGGTGACGTCCAGGCACTGGGCATCCGCCAGCAGTTCATGGACGCCTATCAGTACGGCCACGGTTTTTCCCGACAGGTATTGTTCCTGCGCGAACAGGCCGAAAAACGCTTCCTAGATGCCTTCGACCTGCGTGAAGACCTGACCCGCCAGGTCAAGGCCGCGCTGCAAGCCAACCCGGACCTGCTGGGACTGTCCCTGGTGTTCGAGGCCAACGCACTGGATGGCAAGGACGAGTTGTTCGCCAATCAACAAGAGCTGGGCAGCAACGACAAGGGCCGCTTTGCGCTGTATTGGTCCCAGCCTACCGCAGGCAAGCTGACTTCAATGTCACTGCCCGAAAGCGACATGTCCGACACCAGCGTCGGACCCAGTGGCGAAAAAGCCAACGCCTGGTTCACTTGCCCGCGCACCACCCTCAAGCCGTGTGTGATCGAACCCTACTTCTATGTGATCGACGGGCAAAAGGTGCTGATGACCAGCATCGTGTTCCCACTGATGGTCAACGGCAAAGTCATCGCCTCGCTGTCGGTGGACATCAACCTCAACAGCCTGCAGGCGGTCAGCCAACACGCCAGCCAGAAACTCTATGACGGCCAGACCAGCGTCAGCATCATCAGCCCGGTGGGCCTGCTGGCCGGCTACAGCCCGGACGCCGGCAAACTCAGCCAGCGCCTGGACACCGTCGACACCGTCAACGGCGCACAGTTGATCAGCTCGCTGGCGACCAGCACCCAGACTCGCAGCGTGCGTACCGATCATCAACTCAAGGTACTGGCACCGTTCCTGCCAATTCCCGACGGCAAACCATGGGGCGTTCTGCTGGATGTGCCGGAAAAGGTCCTGGTCGCTCCGGCTGAAGCCCTCAAGGCCGAACTGGATGCTGACAACGCCAAGGGCACGCTGCTGGAACTGGGCCTAGGCCTGCTCGCCGCGATCGTTGGGTTGTTGCTGGTGTGGCTGATGGCCCGCAGCGTGACCCGGCCGATCCTCGGTGTGGCGCGCATGCTGGAAGACATTGCCAGCGGCGAAGGCGACCTGACCCGGCGCCTGGCCTACGACAAACACGACGAACTCGGCGAGCTGGCCGGCTGGTTCAACCGGTTCCTCGATAAGCTGCAACCGATCATTGCCCAGGTCAAACGCTCGGTGCAGGACGCCCGTGGCACCGCCGACCAATCGGCCGCAATTGCCACGCAAACCAGCGCCGGCATGGAGCAGCAGTACCGCCAGGTCGACCAGGTGGCCACCGCCTCCCACGAGATGAGCGCCACCGCCCAGGACGTCGCCCGCAGCGCAGCGCAAGCCGCCCAGGCTGCCCGCGATGCTGACCAGGCCACGCGTGAAGGCTTGAGGGTGATCGACCGCACCACCACCAGCATCGGCCACCTCGCAGCAGATATGAGTACGGCGATGAGCCAGGTTGAAGGACTGGCGGCCAACAGCGAGAAAATCGGTTCGGTACTGGAAGTGATTCGTGCGATTGCCGAGCAGACCAACCTGCTGGCACTGAACGCCGCCATCGAAGCCGCCCGCGCGGGTGAAGCCGGTCGTGGTTTCGCCGTGGTCGCCGACGAAGTGCGCAACCTGGCGCGGCGCACGCAAGAGTCGGTTGAAGAAACCCGCCTGGTGATCGAGCAATTGCAAAGCGGCACCCAGGACGTGGTCGGCTCGATGAGCAACAGCCATCGCCAGGCCCAGGGCAGCGTCGAACAGGTAGGCCAGGCCGTGACAGCGCTGCGCCAGATCGGCGATGCGGTGACGGTGATCAGCGACATGAACCTGCAAATCGCCAGCGCCGCCGAAGAGCAAAGTGCGGTGGCCGAGGAGATCAACAACAACGTAGCAACGATTCGGGATGTGACGGAGTCGTTGTCCGAGCAGGCGAATGAATCGGCGCGAGTCAGCCAGGCGTTGAACAGCTTGGCGAACCAGCAGCAGGGCCTGATGGATCAGTTCAGGGTTTGATGAGCTGCTGGATACTTCGGCAATAAGCCCGAGTATCCCGTAGCAGCTGTCGAGCCTCGGCGAGGCTGCGTTGGCGGTGTGTCAGGCATACCGCAACGCAGCCTCGCCGAGGCTCGACAGCTGCTACGGTTTGTTTTCAATGGCGGCGTGGCAGGTCGATAACTACCTTTAACCCGCCCAGCTCGCTCTCCTGCAACAGCAGCACCCCGCCCCACACCTCGACGATATCCCGCACGATCCCCAGTCCCAGCCCATGGCCGTCAGTCTGCTCATCCAGCCGTGTGCCTCGGCTGAAGACCTGGTCGCGCTGGCTCTCGGGAATTCCCGGCCCGTCATCTTCCACCGCCAGCCGAAAGCCTTCGGCGGTTTCGCCGATGCTCAACACGATCTCCGCATCCGCCCATTTGCAGGCGTTATCCAGCAGGTTGCCCAACAGCTCCAGCAGGTCCTCGCGGTCCCACGGCAATTGCAAACCGGGGCGTACGCGGTAACTCAAATCCAGATGTTCGCCATGGATCATGTTCAAGGTCGCCAGCAGGCCCGGCAACTCGCCATCGCAGTCAAACAGGGCGCCGGGCAGCGTCTCGCCGGCCAGGCGGGCACGATTGAGTTCGCGGTTAAGCCGTTGCTGCACCTGCTCCAACTGTTCGCGCAGCAACTTGCTCAACTGCGGGTGGTCCTTGAGCTGCTCGCTGGACGCCACGCTCAACAGCACCGCCAATGGGGTTTTCAAGGCATGGCCGAGGTTGCCCAAGGCATTGCGTGAGCGCTTGAGGCTGTCTTCGGTGTGGGCCAGCAAATGGTTGATCTGCGCCACCAGCGGTTCCAGTTCCACCGGGACCTGGGTGTCCAGTTGCGAGCGCTGGCCTTGTTGCAGTTGGGCGATCTGGTTACGCGCAGTCTCCAGCGGGCGCAAGGCGCGGCGCACGGTGACCCGCTGCAGGATCAGGATCAGTAACAGCGCCGCCAGCCCCAGCACCAGGCCAATCTGGCGCATCAGGCGAAAGCTTTCCCTGACCGGGGTGTAGTCCTGGGCCACGCTGATGGAAATCGACTGGCCGAAGCGTTTGTAGTCCGAACGCAACACCAGCAACTGTTGGCCCTCCGGGCCCAATTGCAGGTTGCCCTTGAGCCCGGCCTGGGGCAGCTGTGGCAGTTCCTGGTCCCATAACGAGCGCGAACGCCAGTGTGTGTCGGCAAAGTCGATACGAAAATAGTGCCCGGAAAACGGCCGTTGGTAGGCCGGCGACAGCCGTTGCTCATCCAGCTGCACACCCGCTGGCCCACGCACAAGCGCTACCAGCAGGTTCTCACTGTCGTTGCGCAAGCCCGATTCCAGGTAGCGCTGCAGGCCCATTTCGAACAGCCACAGGCTGGTCTGCGCCAGCACCAGGCCGACGATCACCATCACGCTGATCAGCCCCAGGCTCAGGCGCCGCTGGATCGACTTCATGCAGGGCTGGCGCCAAACCGGTAACCCTGGCCGCGCCGGGTCTCGATCACGCTGCGGCCCAACTTGCGGCGCAGGTGATTGACGTGCACTTCCAGCACATTGGAATCACGCTCGGTCTCGCCATCGTACAAGTGCTCGGCCAAGTGGCTTTTTGAAAGGATTTGCTCGGGGTGCAGCATGAAGTAACGCAACAACCGAAACTCGGCGGCGGTCAGCTGGATCTCCTCGCCGTCACGCATCACGCATTGGCGGCCTTCGTCCAGGTGCAAGCCGGCGGCTTGCAAGGTGGGCTGATTGGCCTGGCCATGGGAGCGCCGCAGCAACGCCTGGATACGCAGGTGCAGCTCCTCGGGATGGAACGGCTTGCTCAGGTAATCATCGGCCCCGGCCTTGAGCCCTTCGATGCGTTCGGCCCAGGAGTCGCGGGCGGTGAGGATCAGCACCGGCGTGGCCAGGCCAGCGGCGCGCCACTGCGTCAATACCTCAAGCCCCGGCAAACCCGGCAGGCCGAGGTCGAGGATGATCAGGTCGTAGGGTTCGCTGCGCCCCTGGTACACCGCATCGCGCCCGTCCGCCAGCCAGTCCACCGCATAACCCTGGCGGTTGAGGCCGGCCATCAGTTCGTCGGCCAGGGGTACGTGGTCTTCCACCAGGAGCAGGCGCATCAGTCGTCTTCCTTGTCTTTGAGCAGTTGGCCGGTGTTGGCGTCGAGTTCGATCTCACGCACCACGCCTTCCACCGTCAACAGTTCGATTTCATAGATATAACGCACAGGGCGATCCTTGTGCTCTTCAAGCTCGGCGTCGAGCAGCTTGGCGCCCGGGTAGCGCTCGAACGCGGGGCCCAGCAGATGTTCAAGCGGCGCGATCACGCCCTTCTGGCGCAGGCGCAGCGCTTCGTCCGGGCCCAGGTCCCGAGCAGCCAGGCCTGAGCAAAATGCCAGGAGCACCAGTGCCATTTGAGCGCTGGTGCGCAGATTTACCTTCATTACGTATCCTGATGATCCTTGAGGACAGCCCCAGTGACGGCGTCCAGTTCCAGGTCCCACTCAACGCCCTGGGCGTCACGCAGTTCAACCTGATAAAGGTATTTGCCGTATTCCTCTTCAAGCTCGGTTTCATGAACGGTGGCGCCAGGATGTTTGGCCAGGGCCGTGGCATTGAGCTTCTCGAAGGACACGATGGTACCAGCGTCGCGCAACTTCAGTGCTTCGTCCGGCCCCAAGTCGCGAGCCTGGGCGACACCCGCGGTGAGGGTGATGATACTGCTGGCGATCAAGGCTGTGAGGGTTTTCATGGTGAGTCTCCGTTTCAGGATATTTTGCCTACGGGCTCACGGTACTGGATCCAACTTAACTGAAACTGAATTGCCACCATGGCAATTCTCTGCAACACCTTTGCCTGCAACCGGCCAGGATTTTCTATACTGCCCTGCTTGCGGTAAATGAGACCGATATGACTGCTATCCATATGAAGTTCCCAGCCTTGACCCTCAAGGCCGGCAAACGTGCCTTCGCGCGCATCCGCGAGCAGGGCCTCGCGCCTGCAGATGTCGGCATCCTGCCCGGCGCCGCCGGTGGCCCCAAGGCCTTGGGTATCCAGGGGCTGGACCTGGCGCTGTTCGGAGACTGGCTGCCGCGCGCGCCACGCGAACGTGCGCTGATCGGCGCCTCGATTGGCTCGTGGCGTTTCGCCAGTGCCTGCCTGCCCGACCCGGTGCAAGGCCTGCTGGACCTGGGCCGGTTGTATAACGAACAGCGCTTTGCCAAAGGCGTGACCATGGCCGAAGTCAGCCAGAGTTGCGTACGCATGCTCGACGACCTGCTGGCCGGCCGCGATGCGCGGGTACTCGACAACCCGAACTACCGGCTGAACATCATGGTGGTCAAAAGCCACGGGCTGCTCGCCGACGACCACCGTGGTCGTCTCGGCCTGGGCCTGTCATCCGTGATCGCCGACAACCTGCGGGGCCGCGCACGGCTGTCACGCCACTTCGAACGGCTGATCGTCCACGACCCACGCCAGGCGCCACCGCTGCATGCGCTCACGGATTTCCCCTCGCGCTTCCTTAACCTGGAACTGGGCAACCTGCGCCAGGCGCTGCTGGCGTCCGGCTCGATCCCCATGGTGATGCAAGGTGTGCGCGACCTGCCGGGTGCAGGCACAGGCACTTACCGCGATGGCGGCCTGCTGGACTATCACCTCGACCTGCCCTACCACGGCGATGACATCGTGCTGTACCCGCACTTCACCGACCGGGTTATCCCCGGCTGGTTCGATAAAGGTTTGCCGTGGCGGCGCGCCAATCAACAAGGGTTGCAGGATGTATTGCTGGTGGCGCCGTCGAAGGAGTATCTCGCCCGCCTGCCTCACGGCAAACTGCCAGACCGCAGTGACTTCAAGCGCTTTATGGGCGATGACCCTGGCCGTAACAAGTACTGGCAAACCGCGATGAGCGAAAGCCAACGGCTGGGGGATGAATTTTTGCAACTGGCCGATAACGGGCAATTGGGCGAACGCCTGCTGGCTCTCTGACGCCCCCCGTAGCAGCTGTCGAGCCCAAGCGAGGCTGCGTCAGCAGCACCTCGGTTTGCCAGACAAACCGAAAACGCCGCCTCGCCAAGGCTCGACAGCTGCTACGCGGTATGTGCGCGACGAGGTAACAAACTGTTAAACTCGCTGCCTGCCAGACACCTCACCGAGCTGAAAAACCCTGTGGAAATCTTCAAAGAATTTACATTCGAATCTGCCCACCGCTTGCCCCACGTTCCGCAAGGCCACAAATGCGGGCGCCTGCATGGCCATTCGTTCAAGGTGGCGATCCACCTCAGCGGCGACCTCGACCCGCATACCGGCTGGATCCGCGACTTCTCGGAGATCAAGGCGATTTTCAAGCCGCTCTACGAACGCCTCGACCACAACTACCTCAATGACATCCCAGGCCTTGAGAACCCGACCAGCGAAGTGCTGGCCAAGTGGATCTGGACTGAATTGAAACCGCTGTTGCCGGAACTCAGCGCGATTCGCATCCATGAGACCTGCACCAGCGGCTGCATTTATCGCGGCGAATAAGCGGCGACGTAAAAAACCACTGTGGTGAGGGGGGCAAGCCCCCTCGCCACAAGTGATTCTGGAGGTCCGCCGCGATGCCAACCCTTATTCGCCCCGCCACCGTTGACGATATCGCAACCATCGAGGCCATCGTCCACGCCGCCTACTCCCCTTACATCGAACGAATCGGGCGCAAGCCAGGGCCGATGCTGGATGACTATCGTCAACAGGTCGCCGCTGGGCGGGTACACGTTCTGGAGCGCGCAGGCCAGGTGCACGGCTTTGTCGTGCTGATCCATCACGACGAGTACCTGCTGCTGGACAACCTGGCGGTCGACCCGGGCGCGCAAGGTCTGGGTTACGGGAGCCTATTGCTGGCGTTCGCGCAAAGCCAGGCCACCCATGGCGTCATCCGTCTCTACACCAACGAAGCAATGACCGAAAATATTGCGCTGTACGCCCGCAAAGGCTATACGCAAACCCATCGCGCCGAGGAAAACGGCCTGCGCCGGGTCTACATGCAGAAAGACCTCGGCGCTTCTCACTGAAGGAGCTCCCATGGAAAACACCTGGCTCGCCCAAGCCAAGCGCTTGCAAGCATTGGCCTCCACGGGGCTGCACTTTTGCACCGATGACTTCGAACGCGAGCGCCTCGAAGAAATCGCCCAGATTGCCCACAGCATGCTCGCGCAGTTGGGCGAGGTGCCGCTGGAACGCATCAGCGGGTTGGTGCCGGATTTTGCCAAGCGCTATTCGACGCCGATGATTGATGTGCGCGGCGCGGTAATCGACGGCGACCGGATCCTGTTGGTGCGTGAACTGACAGATGGCTGTTGGGCGCTGCCCGGCGGTTATGCGGACATTGGCCTCTCGGCGGCTGAAAACATCATCAAGGAAATCCACGAAGAGGCCGGGCTGACCGTCACTGCCCGGGCGCTGTACAGCGTCACTCACAAGGCCAAAGGTTTGTACCGGCCGGATATCCGGGACTTCTACAAACTCTACTTTCTGTGCGAACGAGTGGATCAACGGGCGCCGATGGCCGGTTTCGAAACCACCGAAGTCGGGTTCTTCCGCCTCGACGAACTGCCACCGCTGTCCCGCGGCCGCACTATCGAAAGCGACCTTGAAGCCGCCTTTGCGTTTCATCGCGGGGAAACCACCCACACCCTGTTCGATTGAATAAGGGTGATCCAATTTGTATCACCGCTGCACCGCTTTCGCGCCTGACTGGGCACAAAGACCAATCCCGCCGGCATGTTCTGCCGCTTTTGCTATAAATACTGTGCAGTATGCACAGCCCCCACCGTGCGCCGGTCACTGGCCTGCACTTGGCACGACGGGTGCAACGGGCCTGCGTCACTCATTCAGGGAGAAAGGCACATGACGCAGAACGAACCGGGCAATGACTACCCTCTCAGCGAGGTGCCCATGCACGCCCGCAAGGGCCTGGCCTCCACCGCAATGGTGTTGTTGGGCTTTACCTTTTTTACCGCGACCATGTTCGCCGGCGGCAAGCTGGGGGTGGCCTTCAGCTTTACCCAGATGCTCGGCGTCGTGGCCCTGGGTAACCTGCTGTTGGGTATCTACGCCGCAGGCCTGGGTTACATCGCGTTCAAGAGCGGTTTGAATTCGGTGCTCATGGGGCGCTTCTGCTTCGGCGAAGTGGGCAGCAAGTTGAGCGACTTGATCCTCGGGTTCACCCAGATCGGCTGGTACGCCTGGGGCACCGCTACCGCCGCCGTGGTGCTGGGCAAGTATTTCGAATTGGGCCAGGGCAGCGTATTGGGACTGATGGTGCTGTTCGGCATGGTGTTCTGCGCGACGGCCTACGTGGGCTATCGCGGGTTGGAGATCCTGTCCTACATCGCCGTGCCGGCCATGGGCATCTTGCTGTTTCTGTCGATGTGGGTGGCCACGGTCAAGGTCGGCGGGCTGGACGGGCTGCTGGCGGTCGTGCCCACGGGTGAACTGGACTTGTCCACTGCGATCACGCTGGTGTTCGGCACCTTTGTCAGTGGCGCGACCCAGGCCACCAACTGGACGCGGTTCTCGCGCTCGGCCAAGGTCGCGGTACTGGCCAGCCTGATCGGCTTTTTTATCGGTAATGGCTTGATGGTGCTGATCGGTGCTTATGGCGCCATCGTCTACCAGCAACCAGACGTGGTCGAGGTGCTGCTGTTGCAAGGCTTTGCCATGGCCGCCATGGCAATGCTGCTGTTGAATATCTGGAGCACCCAGGACAACACCATCTACAACTTCGCCGTCGCCGGCTGCAACCTGCTGCGCACCAGACGGCGCAAAACGGTAACCCTGGTCGGTGCAGTCATCGGCACCGTGCTGGCGCTGCTGGGCATGTACGACATGCTGGTGCCCTACCTGATCCTGCTGGGCACGGTCATTCCGCCGATTGGTGGCGTGATCATGGCGGACTTCTTCTACCGCTATCGCGGCCAATACCCGCGCCTGGCCGAGACGCGTTTGCCGGCATTCAATTGGCCGGGGCTGATCGCCTACGCGGTGGGTACAGTGCTGGCGTTTCACTCACCCTGGGTGGCGCCGTTGGTGGGGATTGTCGCGGCGTCGCTGACCTACATCGTACTGACCAGTGTGCTGCGGGTGCGGGCACCTTTGGCTGACGCCCGGGCATGAGCCTGACGATCGCCGATGTGCTGGCCTTGCCCGGCCTGGAGTCGATGTGCCTGCGGGCCGGGGAAGCTGGCCTGCAGAACACCGTGCGCTGGCCCTATGTCGCAGAAAACAGCGGCATCGCCGAATGGGTGCTGGGCGGCGAGCTGGTGTTCGTCACTGGCATCAATCATCCACGGGATGAGGCCAACCTGCTGGTGTTGCTGGACGAAGCGTGTCAGCGCCAGGTGGCTGGCCTGGTGATCCTCACGGGCGCGGATTACATCCAGGAAATTCCCCAGCGCTTGCTGCAAGCGGCGCAAGAAGAGGGCATGCCGCTTATCGAACAGCCATATTCCTTGAAGATGGTCCTGGTAACCCAGGCTGTCGGTTCGGCGCTGATCCAGTCGCAACAGCTGGGGCGCTCGCGGCATGACGTACTGGAACGCCTGTTGGCTGGTGATTATCAATCCCTGGATTTGCTACTGCATCGCGCCGCGCAGTTGGGTATGCCGTTGGCCGGGCATTGGCAGCTCGTCCAATTGCAACTGGACGGCAGTGATGCCCTGTTTGCCCAGGCAGAGGCGCCCGTGGTCGAGGCGCAACTGGCACGTCAGCACGATGCGATTACTCGGCGTTTGCGCCAGTTTTCGGCGCAGCACCCCTCGCGCCTGCCGGTGCTGGGGCGCGCCGGGCAGTGGACGTTGCTGCTGCCTGCAATGGATGCGGGTGCCGCATTGGCCAACCGCCAGTTGTTGGCGGGTTGGTTAAAAGGGCTGAACCTGCGCCTGGCACCGTTGAAACTGTTTATCGGCCTAAGTGCTGCCGCACACCCGCCCGCTCGGCTGGCCCAGGCGTTGGATGAGGCACGCCAGGCGCTGGCCGCAGCACGACGATTCAGTGAGCGCGCCGGGTTGTGTGTCTACGACGAGTTGGGGGTGCTCAAGTTGCTCAGTGGCGTGCGAGATCGCGCCCTGCTCGACCAGTTTCTTAACGAACGCCTGGGGCCGCTGCTGCGCCACGACCTGCACCACGGCCCGAGCCTGATGCCTACCCTGCAAGCCTGGTTCCACGAGAATGGTAACCTTGTGGCCGCCGCGCAGCGGCTGGCGGTTCACCGCAACACCCTGACGCACCGCGTCCAGCGTATCGAGGCCCTGTGCGGGCTGAAGCTGGACAACTCTTATGACCGCCTGGACATCGGCATCGCGCTGATGATCTGGCGGCTGTCTGCCTGATTGTTTTTTGCCAAGAGGAACTTGCCCATGCACATCATCAACGCCCGCCTGCGCAACCGTGAAGGCCTGCATGATCTGCACCTGGAACACGGCCGGATCGCCAGCATCACCCCCCAAGGCGCAGCCCCCATAGCAGGCCCCGAAGACCTGGATGCCGCCGGCAACCTGGTAGTGCCGCCCTTTGTCGAACCGCACATCCACCTTGACGCAACGCTGACCGCCGGCGAGCCGCGCTGGAACATGAGCGGCACACTGTTTGAAGGCATCGAATGCTGGGGCGAACGCAAGGCCACCATCACCCTGGAAGACACCAAGGCCCGCGCCAAAAAAACCATCCAGACCCTGGCCGCCCATGGTATCCAGCATGTGCGTACCCATGTCGACGTCACCGACCCGGGTCTCACCGCGCTCAAGGCCATGCTCGAAGTGCGCGAGGACAGCGCCCACCTGATCGACCTGCAAATCGTCGCGTTCCCGCAGGAAGGTATCGAGTCCTACCGCAATGGCCGCGAACTGATGGAAGAAGCCATCCGTTTGGGCGCCGACGTGATCGGCGGTATCCCGCACTTTGAATACACCCGCGACCAAGGGGTGAGTTCGGTAAAGTTCCTGATGGACCTGGCCGAGCGCACCGGCTGCCTGGTGGACGTGCACTGCGACGAAACCGACGACCCGCATTCGCGTTTTCTCGAAGTGCTGGCCGAAGAAGCCCGCAGCCGCGACATGGGTGCCCGCGTGACCGCCAGCCACACCACGGCCATGGGTTCCTACGACAATGCCTACTGCGCCAAACTCTTCCGCCTGTTGGGGCATTCGGGCATCAGTTTTGTCTCCTGCCCGACGGAAAGTATTCACTTGCAGGGCCGCTTCGACAGCTTCCCGAAACGTCGGGGCGTAACCCGGGTGAACGAATTACTGGAGGCCGGCATGAACGTCTGTTTCGGCCAGGACTCCATCGTCGACCCTTGGTATCCGCTGGGTAATGGCAACATTTTGCGAGTGTTGGAAGCCGGTTTGCATATCTGCCATATGCTCGGCTACCGCAACCTGCAAAGTGCGCTGGACCTGGTGACCGACAACAGCGCCAAGGCCATGGCCCTGGGCGATCGTTATGGCCTGGAGCCGGGGCGCCCGGCGAACCTGCTGATCCTGTCTGCAGACAGCGACTACGAAGTGATTCGCAGCCAGGGCTTGCCGTTGTATTCGATTCGCGCAGGCAAGGTGCTGATGAAACGCCGGCCGGCGCAGGTGGAGTTTTTATAAACGCCGCGCCGTCCCGAACAGGCTGACGTGCAGCAACTCACCCGCTTGTGCGTGTAAGCGCACCGGCGCCGTACCGCCGGGCATCACCACCGCCACTTCCCCGGCAGCCACCCATCCTGCAGACCAGGCGGCGCACGCCACGGCACTAGCGCTGGTCCCGGAGGACGCTGTCGGCCCCTCGCCGCGCTCAAATACACGGGCGACAACACGATTGCCTGAATCCCGGGCCGCCCACTGCAGGTTCACCCCCGAAACACACGGTTGACCGGCCCCGGCAGGCGGCGCAAAAGCGATCGCCCTCAGCGGGTCGAACAACGCTGGCCGATGCATCTGCGCGTTGTCCGGCAACGCCGACGCATCCCGCACCAGCGTCACGCAATGAGGGTTGCCCACGCGCACAAACTGGCTGTAACTCCACTCGGGGTTGAGTGCAGCCAGCGTCGCAACATGGCTCACCTCGGTGCCTTCAAGCCAGACCACACCAACGCCAACCGCCCCCACCGCCGAAGGCCCCCATTCGGGACGCCCCAGCGCCAGCCAGAAGCCCTGCACCTCCTCGTACACTGCAGGCTCAACCCGTGTAACCACCGGAGACTGTGCATCCGCCTTGTCGTGATGCACCCGCAGGTCACAGGCTTGAGTCATCAATGCCTGGTCGGTCAACGACTGGGCAAAAATCGTCAGGCCATTGCCACTGCGCTCCGCCAAGGATCCATCGGTGTTGACGATCAGCAGGTCAAACGGCGGTTCGGCCTGGAACGGTCCCACCAGCAGACCATCACACCGATGAGCCTTGGCCTCGGACGGGCGCGGTTGCGAACCCCAACCGCACTCTGAAGCAATCGCCGCCAGTGCCCAGGCGCTCCGACTGTTTGCGGCCAAGGCGGCGCTGTCCGGCACCTCGATACCTTTACTGCGCAACAACGCCGGGCTGGTCACACCGTAAATATTGCCCCGCGCATCGTAGAAAACGCTCATTGCGCAGTTCGCATAAAGATCCGCACCACCTCTTCCAAGTGCTTGCGCATAGCCTGGCGCGCACCTTCCACGTCCCGCTGCTCCAGGGCATCGAGGATCTTGCGATGCTCGTCTTCCGAACGATGGGGCATGTCGTCCGAGGTGTAGTGCGCCTGCAACCGCTGGAACATGCTGCCGTATCGATGCCCCAGCAAGTGCGCAATCATCAGCGCATAGGCCGGATTGCCCGAGGCCTGGGCGATGCGAATGTGGAACAGGCGATCACCCGGATGCGTGTGGGAGCCTTCGCGGTTGTCCTGTACGTTGCGTTCGAACGCCTCGCGGATACCCGCCAACTCTTCATCGGTAGCGTGTTTGGCGGCCAGGGCAGCGGCTTCCGGCTCAATCAGGCGACGGGCTTGAAGCAAGGAAAACGGCGGGATTTCGGCATTGAAGTCGACGTGCAGATTGAGTTCCGGATCGAATTCTTTCCATTGGTCCCGGGTGGCTTGGGCCATCACCGGTTCCTGGCTGACTTTGGGCTGCACCGGTTCGCACACCAGCACGCCATTGCCCACGCGCACGTCCACCAGGCCGATCACTTCCAGGGCAATCATCGCTTCGCGCACAGAGGCGCGACTCACGCCCAACAGTTTGGCCAGCTCACGTTCGGCTGGCAGACGGCTGCCCGGCGGAAATTCTCCACTGTCGATCAACGCCCGTAGCTGGTCGGCAATCTGTCGATAAAGACGTTGGTTATCAATAACTTGAAATGGCATTTAGGGTCAGCTCGATTCATGCACGGCACGGTCCAAATGATCAACTCGCGAAAAAGCCGCTTGTTGACCGCGAGAACCCATGCTAAAAATTGGATCAATGGCCTGACCATTGGATCGTTTCCAGTGTGCTGATCATAGCAAACCCACCACGGTTCGCTATGCCGCAGAAGCAGGTGTTTTACGCCCTTAATGGCCTGACCATTGAGCCAATAATAACAATCTAGGGAGTCTGTCATGGACCTCACCGGTAAACGCGTGCTGATCACCGCCGCCGCCCAGGGCATTGGCCGCGCCAGCGTCGAAGCCTATCTGGCGGCTGGCGCCGAAGTGATTGCAGCCGATATCAATCAACAGGCGCTCGCTGACCTGCCGGGCGCGCAAACGGTAGTGCTGGACGTGACCGACGCCAGCGCCATCCAACGCCTCGCCGCCGAGGTCGGCCCGCTCGATGTGCTGTTCAATTGCGCAGGCGTGGTGCACGCCGGCACTATCCTTGAATGCCCGGAAAGCGACTGGGCGTTTGCCCTGGACCTCAACGTCACTGCCATGTACCGCATGATCCGCGCGTTTCTGCCGGGGATGCTGGCGGCGGGCGGCGGCTCGATTATCAACATGTCGTCGGTGGCCTCCAGCCTCAAGGGCGTGCCCAACCGCTTTGCCTACTGCGCCAGCAAGGCCGCCGTCATCGGCCTGACCAAATCCGTCGCGGCCGACTTCGTCACCCAGCGCATCCGCTGCAACGCCATCTGCCCCGGCACAGTGGAGTCGCCTTCGCTGCAGCAACGCATCGTCGAACAAGCCCGCCATGAAGGCCGTCAACAGGACGAGGTGTACGCCGCCTTCACTGCGCGCCAGCCGATGGGACGCCTGGGCACGCCCCAGGAAATCGCCCAGCTAGCGTTGTACCTTGGCTGCGATGCCAGCGCGTTTACCACCGGCACCACCCAGATTATTGACGGCGGCTGGAGCAACTGACCGCCCACTGCCTAACAAGAGGACTGCTCATGAAATTGCTGCGCTATGGTGAAAAAGGTCAGGAACGCCCGGCCCTGCTGGACGCTGATGGTCGTCTGCGTGACTTGTCTGCCCACATCAGCGATGTGGCAGGAGATGCTTTGCTGCCGCATACCCTCGCTCGCCTGCAAGCACTCGACCCTGCGAGCCTGCCCTTGGTACCGGGTAATCCGCGCTTGGGCGCCTGCGTCGGCCAAGTGGGAAAACTCATCTGCATCGGCCTGAACTACGCCGATCACGCCGCCGAAACAGGCGCGCCGATCCCCGACGAACCGATCATCTTCAACAAATGGACCAGCGCCATCGTCGGCCCCAATGACAATATCGAGATCCCGCGCCACTCCACCAAGACCGACTGGGAAGTCGAGCTGGGCGTGGTGATCGGCCAAGGCGGTCGCTACATCGAGGAAAGCCAGGCCATGCAACACGTGGCCGGTTACTGCGTGATCAACGACGTCTCCGAGCGCGAATTCCAGCTGGAACGCGGCGGCACCTGGGACAAGGGCAAAGGCTGCGACACCTTCGGCCCGCTGGGCCCGTGGCTGGTCAGCCGGGATGAAATCGCTGACCCGCACCAGCTGTCGATCTGGCTCGAAGTCGACGGCCACCGCTACCAAAACGGCAACACCCGCACGATGATTTTCCAGATCCCCAAGCTGATCAGCTACCTGAGCCAGTTCATGAGCCTGCAACCGGGGGATGTGATTTCCACCGGCACCCCGCCCGGTGTCGGCCTGGGCATCAAGCCGACGCCGGTCTACCTCAAGCCTGGGCAAAAAATCCGCCTGGGCATCGAAGGCCTTGGCGAACAGAACCAGACCACGGTCGACGCCTGACTAGAGCCAAGGAGCCGTTCATGACCACCATTACCGCGATTCGCGTCGAAGATATCCGCTTTCCTACGTCCCAGTCCCTGGACGGTTCCGATGCCATGAACCCGGACCCGGACTACTCGGCCGCCTACGTGATTTTGCAGACCGACAACCCGGCCCTTGAAGGCCACGGCCTGACCTTCACCATCGGCCGTGGCAACGAGATTTGCTGCGCGGCGATCCAGGCCATGCAGCCGCTGCTGGTGGGCCTGACCCTGGAATGGATCGCTGAAGACATGGGTCGTTTCTGGCGGCATGTCACCAGCGACAGCCAGTTGCGCTGGATCGGCCCGGACAAGGGCGCGATCCACCTGGCCACTGGGGCAATCGTCAACGCCGCGTGGGACCTGTGGGCCAAGGCTGAAGGAAAGCCCTTATGGCGCCTGGTGGCCGACATGAGCCCGGAACAGCTGGTGCGATGCATCGACTTCCGCTACATCACCGACTGCATCACCCCAAGCGAAGCCCTGGCCTTGCTGCGCCAGCGCGCCGAAGGCAAGGCCGAGCGCATGGCCGACCTGCAAGCCAATGGCTACCCCTGCTACACCACCTCCGCCGGCTGGCTTGGTTATGGCGACGAAAAGCTGCGCAGGCTGTGCCAGGAAGCGGTGGATGCCGGGTTCAACCACGTCAAACTCAAGGTCGGCCACGACTTGCAGGACGACCTGCGCCGCGTGCGCATCGCCCGTGAAGTGCTGGGGCCGGACCGTCAGTTGATGATCGATGCCAACCAGGTCTGGGAAGTCGACACCGCCATCGACTGGGTGCGCGAATTGGCATTTGCCAAGCCGTGGTTTATCGAGGAACCCACCAGCCCCGACGATATCGAGGGCCATCGCAAGATTCGCTTGGGTGTGGCGCCGGTCAAGGTCGCCACCGGCGAGATGTGCCAGAACCGGATCATCTTCAAGCAACTGATCATGCGTGAAGCCATCGATGTGGTGCAGATAGACGCCTGCCGCCTGGGCGGGGTCAACGAGGTGCTGGCGGTGATGCTGATGGCGGCCAAATATGGCCTGCCCGTTTGCCCACATGCCGGTGGCGTCGGGCTTTGCGAGTATGTGCAGCACCTGTCGATGATCGACTACCTGTGCATCGCCGGTACCCATGAAGGCCGGGTGATCGAGTATGTCGACCACCTGCACGAGCATTTCGAGGACCCTTGCGTGGTGCGCGGCGCGGCGTATCTGCCGCCGCAAGCCCCGGGCTTCTCGATCCAGATGAAAGCCGCGTCCCGGGAGCAATACCGCCACCGGCCGTGACCTGAAATGCATTTTTGAATGGACGGAGCACAATAATAATGTCGTCCCCATCACCTCTGAGGCTCGATGCGCACCAGCACTTCTGGCGCTACCGGCCCGCTGATTATCCGTGGATCGGTGCGGCTGAAGCCGACCTGCGGCGGGACTTTCTCCCACAGGATTTGCGGCCATTGCTCGATGCAGCCGGCCTGGATGGCTGCATTGCCGTGCAGGCTCGCGCCGGTGAACAAGAAACCGATGCGCTGCTGGACATGGCGCGGCAGCACCCGTGGATACTCGGCGTCGTCGGCTGGGTCGACCTGTGCGACCCAACCCTTGAACAACACCTGGAACAGTGGCGTGACGCACCGCGCCTCAAGGGCTTTCGGCATCAGATTCAGGATGAGCCTGCGCCTGCCAGCTTTATGGCTGACCCGGGGTTTGCCCGTGGCCTGCAGCACCTGCAGCAACAAGGCTACGTTTACGAAGTGCTGATCCGCTGCGCCGATCTCGACGCCGCCACAGCCCTGTGTCAGCGCCACGACCGTCATCACCTGGTACTCGATCACCTGGGCAAACCAGACATCGCCAACGGCCCAGCAGGTTGGGCCGAACACCTGGCGCCGCTGGCCGCCCTGCCCCACGTCAGCTGCAAGCTGTCGGGCCTGCTCACCGAAGCCGGTCCCGACCAACGCAACGCCCGTGCCCTGCGCCCTTATATCGAACTGGCACTGGAACTGTTCGGGGCCGAACGCCTGATGTTCGGCTCGGACTGGCCGGTGTGCCTGTTGGCCGGCGAATACCAGGGCACCTGCCAATTGCTGCAACAGACCCTCGGCTTACTGTCGCCCGTTGAACAGCAGGCGATCTGGGGCGGCACCGCCCAGCGGGTCTATCACCTTGAAGGAAACTGCCCATGAATCTGCATTTGCAGGACCGCGTGATCATCGTCACCGGCGGTGGCTCCGGGATTGGCGCCGCCATCTCCCTGGGGCTGATTGCCGAAGGCGCGATCCCGGTGATTTTCGGTCATCAACCGTTGTCGGCGGCTTTCGCGGCCGAGCTTGAACAGCAAGGTCAAAGCCACTTCATCCGCGTCGAACTGCGCGACGAAGACGCCTGCCGCGCGGCGGTCAACGACGTGTTGCAACGTTTCGGGCGCATCGACGGCCTGGTGAACAACGCCGGGGTCAACGACGGTGTAGGCCTGGAAGCAGGCCGTGCAGCCTTTGTCGAATCCCTGGAAAAGAACCTGATTCATTACTACCTGGTGACCCACCTGTGCCTCGACGCTCTCAAGGCCAGCCACGGGGCAATCGTGAATATCAGCTCCAAGACCGCCCTCACCGGCCAGGGCGGCACCAGCGGTTATACCGCGGCAAAAGGTGCGCAATTATCCCTGACCCGGGAATGGGCAGCCTCGTTGCTGGAATTCGGCATCCGGGTCAATGCCGTGGTGCCCGCAGAGGTCTTGACGCCGCTGTACCAGCGCTGGATCGACGGCTTCGACAACCCCAAAGCCAAGCTCGCCGCCATCGTCGAAAAAATCCCCTTGGGCAAACGAATGACTAGCCCTGAGGAAATCGCCGACAGCGTGCTGTTCCTGCTCTCACCCCGCGCTTCCCACACCACCGGGCAATGGTTGGTGGTGGACGGTGGCTACACCCACCTCGACCGGGCACTGACATGAGCGGCCAACGTTACTGCCTGGCCCTGGACCTGATCGACGATGCGGCATTGATCGCCGAGTACCAGCAGTTGCATCAACGCATCTGGCCCGCCGTGGCTGGGCATCTGCGCAGCCAGCACATCGCGCAAATGCAGATCTGGCGCCTGGGCACGCGGCTGTTCATGGTCATGGACACCACCGCGGGTTTCAGTTTCGAGGGGCTCGACCAGGCCGCCCGCGACAACCCTGAAGTGCAAGCCTGGGAAACCCTGATGTGGCGTTTCCAGGCGCCCACGCCATGGACCGACCCCGGGGGCAAATGGCAGCCCCTTACGCAGATTTTCAGCCTTACCGACCAACCTTGATACCCGCTGCATCGCACGCCTTGATCCCATAAAAACAACAGGAGAAGCGTCATGTTAAGCAAAGACACACACCTGCCAGGCACCCGCGCCGTGCCGACTTATCGTTGGGCACTGATGCTGGTGACCAGTCTGTTCTTCCTGTGGGGCTTGTCCTACGGTTTGCTGGACGTCCTGAACAAGCACTTCCAGGAAGTGTTGCACGTCAGCAAGGCCCAGTCCGGGCTGCTGCAAAGCGCGTATTTCGGCGCGTATTTCCTGATCGCCCTACCGGCGGGGTTGCTGATGGACCGCCATGGCTACAAGGCCGGGATCCTGCTGGGCCTGTGCCTGTATGCGGCGGGCGCGTTGCTGTTCATGCCGGCGGCAGCGGCGGCGAGTTTTCCGTTCTTCCTGTTCGCGCTGTTCGTCATCGCCTGCGGCCTGGGTTGCCTGGAAACCGCTGCCAACCCGTATGCCACCGTGCTGGGCGAACCTCAGGGCGCCGAGCGGCGGTTGAACCTGGCGCAATCGTTTAACGGCCTTGGCCAGTTCTTCGGCCCGCTGATTGGCGGCGCGATGTTTTTCAGCGCCAGCAGCACACCGGCCTCGGACATGAGTTCGTTACAAACCACCTATGTGGTGATTGCCGTTTTGGTGTTGCTGGTGGCGCTGTTGATCGCCCGCACGCCGTTGCCGGATTTGCGTGCCCAGGAGCAGGCACTGCAACCTGTGGCCGGCAAGGGCTTGTGGCAGTACCCGGAATTCGTCGGAGGGGTGATCACGCAGTTTTTCTACGTGGCGGCCCAGGTCGGGGTCGGTGCATTTTTCATCAACTATGTCACCGAGCACTGGGCGCAGATGGGCAATCAGCAAGCGGCCTACCTGCTGTCGATCGCGATGCTGGCCTTTATGTTCGGGCGTTTTTTCAGCACCTGGCTGATGGGACGGGTCAGCGCGCAGAAACTGCTGCTGATGTATGCGCTGATCAATATCGGGTTGTGCGCGCTGGTGGTGGTCGGGTTAGAGGGTATCTCGGTGATCGCGCTGATCGCGGTGTTCTTCTTCATGTCGATCATGTTCCCGACGCTGTTCGCCATGGGCGTGAAAAACCTTGGGCCGCACACCAAACGCGGCAGTTCGTTCATGATCATGGCGATTGTCGGCGGCGCGCTGATGCCCTACTTGATGGGTAAGGTGGCGGATAACAGCACGGTTGCGCTGGCTTACCTGTTGCCTATGGGGTGTTTCGTGATTGTGGCGGTGTATGCCCGTAGCCGTTTGCGCCATCCATAAAACAGTGAGTGAGAGGGTCGGCCTGGAAGGTGGTAATCCACCGCAAGAAGCCCGGGGTTCGCCAGTTCTTGCAGGGATTACGCACCTTCCAGACCACCTCGTACATCAAACCACTATTTGCCCTACAAGCTGGTAGTGGCCCAAAAGGGCAATAGCGTTCCATGGTCATGGAAAAAATGCAGACGACGGCAGGCACGCCAAGGGAACCTGGCTCGCTCGATACGGCCTGATGTGCAAGGATGTTGCGCTGCACATCGTTCGTTGAACGCAAAACCAAGGATTTGTCATGACCGCCATCAGCACCCCAGCGCCCGTGGTACCCGGGCGGCTGGAACAAATGTCGACCCGCATCGCGTTTTTTATCGCAGGTTTCGGCATCGCCGCCTGGGCCCCGCTGGTGCCGTATGCCAAGGCCCGCGCCCAACTCAATGAAGGCACCCTCGGCCTGTTGCTGCTGTGCCTGGGGGTGGGGTCGATGATCGCGATGCCGGTCGCTGGGGCCCTGGCCTCGCGCCACGGTATCCGGCGCGTGGCCACCGGCGGGACGATCCTGATTTGCCTGGGCCTGCCGATGCTGGCCACTGTCACCTCGATTCCGTTGCTGATGGCCGCGCTGTTTGTGTTCGGGGCCGGCCTGGGCACGGTGGACTCCACCGTCAACCTGCAAGCGGTGATGGTCGAACGCGCCAGCGGCAAGACCATGATGTCGGGCTTCCACGGGTTATTCAGCTTGGGCGGGATCGTCGGTGCGGCGGGTGTCAGCGGGCTGCTGGGGTTGGGCTGGTCGCCATTGCAGGCGACCTTTGCCGTCGTCGTCATTATCGCGCTGGCCTTGCTCAAGGCCGGGCCGCACTTGCTGCCCTATGGCAGTGAAAGCTCAGGGCCGGCGTTTGCCGTGCCCCATGGGGTGGTGCTGTTTATCGGCTGCCTGTGCTGCATCGTGTTTCTCGCCGAAGGCGCCGTGCTGGACTGGAGCGCGGTGTTTTTGAGTGCCGAGCGCGGCCTTGACGAAGCCTATGCAGGCCTTGGCTACGCCGCATTTGCCTTGACGATGACGGTCGGGCGCCTGACCGGCGACGGGATTGTTCGCCGCCTGGGCGCAACCCGGGTGATTGTATTCGGCGGCGCACTCGCGGCCGCCGGTATGTTGCTGGCCACGCTATTGCCTGCCTGGGAAACTGCCCTGCTGGGGTATGCACTGGTAGGTGCCGGGTGTTCGAACATCGTACCGGTGCTGTACACCGCCGTGGGCAAGCAGACCGTCATGCCGGAACACATTGCCGTGCCGGCCATCACCACGCTGGGTTACACCGGCATTCTCGCCGGCCCGGCGGTGATCGGCTTTATTGCCCACGGCAGCAGCCTGAGTACGGCCTTTGTACTCATCGCCGTGATGCTGATCGGCGTGGCGATCAGCGGCAAAATACTTCGGGTATGAGGCCTTACCGGGTTTTTTGAGTTCAAGCCAGCGATCGAGGGTTTTGCTACTGAGCCAGCCCTCCTGGTAATGGCTGCCAAAGATCCGCCGCCCGCTGCCATGGGCGGCTTGCAGGGATTGCAACAACCCGGGTCTGTCCACGATATTCTTCGCCAGATATACCTGCTGTTCATCGTACTTTTTGCGCGCCAGCCCCGTGGCGGGGTCGAGCACCGGTTCGCTCCGGCTGTCGAGTTCGTCCGGGTCTTTGCTCATGTTAACCAGCACCTCGATGTTGACGTAGCCGATGTGTTCAAAGAACCCCTTGCGGTCCCGGCTCCTGTCACGCAATTGGGTAAACATCGCCTTGAACACTTCAATGAGCTCGGCGTTGCTCTTGGCGTGGAAAGGATCCGGGCTGAACGCACCCGGGTCGCTGTTGCCGAACACCACACTCTGGGCCCTCGAAAGGCCTTCGCTGGTGATATTGCCGTCCTTGTCGGTGATCGCATCGATCAGCCGCGGGCGCTGCACAAGCGCCTTGGCCAGCAGGATGGCGCTATCGGCTTGCGGGTTTACGCCGAGCTTTTTGCCGGCGATTCGCTGCAGCGAGGACAGCATCAGCCCGTCACTTCTCATTGAGTTTTTTCAGCATGGGAAATTGGCTGCTCACCGCTTTCAACAACTCGCTGTCCGGAAAGTCAATGTAGGGGTTGGACCGCCGGGAGTGGTTGACAGCATCGTTCTGGAGCGGCAAATGGTTGAGCAAACTCCTCCAGTGATTTTCACCGCGCAACGGTGGCCTGTAACCGGAAGACCTAAAAGCCGTGGCGCCCGGTTGATGATTGGCTTGCCGGCAAGCATCAACCGGTTCATTTGAAGCCACCTGCGCGGTACGCACGCCCTCATCCGGTGTCACCTCAAATCGGCCCGTACCACCGGGCTGCAAGTAGCCTGACCCGCGATCAATTCTCATGATTCATCTCCACCAATTTTAGATCCACGCTTGCCTGGTCATCACATCGGTAACGGCCGTTTCGCTCGCGCGATTAACAAGCCAAAAGTGTGTGGTGCCCCGACGGCAATGGTTCCGCACTCGCGAAGCGTTCCCATGACAACATGTAAAAATCCCTGGATCAGTCAGGTTTCCGCGCCGCTGGACAGCTCGGTTTCTTCACCTGCCAAAGGCTTTTTATCGCACTGACCATAGACCCCACCACGCTGCAAAACTGGCGCACCGCAGAAGCTTGCGTGGCAGGCAACTGCCCGTGGGGCAACATGCCTTTGATGAAATCGTCAGCAGCGGGGACCTGAAACGTGTGCTGCCCGGTAAAGTTCTTCACGCGACGGGCTTCGGCACCCTCCACGCGGTTATTGCCCTTGGATACAGCGACGCTGCCCGGCGGCGCACCACAGGCAGGCTTGGGGCAGGCATTGGGGGGGCCAAACGAAATTGAGGCCATGTCTAAACCTTGGCGCAGGATATAGAAGCAGCAAATTCATCAACACGGTAAATCACGCCACGATGCAGTCGCGGCGTGATCAGGTCCAAACGGGTTTAGCGAGACAACCAGCGCAGGGCGTGCTTGCTGATTTTGCCGTTGGCGTGTCCGCTGCTACCCTTGTCCATTGCTTCCAACAGGCTGGAGCGCTGGGTGACTTCCCGTGCCAACTGGATGAGTTGGTCCTGCTTTGGGTTCCCCGACAAAGGCGCCGCGGCCAAGCGTCGCAGATCGCTGATACTGAAGGACTTTCTCCAGAAACCGCCCTTCAGGCCATTGAAGTCATTCAACATCTGTTCGGCGATCTGTTTGTCGCTCTGGTACTTCAACGGGTTGTCGGAGCTGAGTACGGCATCGAGGTCCTGCCGGGTGATTCGACCATCCAGGTTGCCGGTTCCACCGCTTCGATCAAAAGCTTGTATTACCTCGGGACGTCGCAGCAGTTCCCGGGCCAAAAGAATGTTCTGGTCATTGGCCTCGTTACCGGTCAACCGCTTGCCGGCCATGTCTTCCAGGCTTTGTTTCGTGACATGGGACCTGCCTGGCGCCTTGAATGCGTTGAAGTTGTCCTTGAGCAACTCCCCCAGTTGATCGTTGCTGCGCCTCGAATAATGTGGGTCCGGGCGGCCGTAGCCGGGCGAGGGCTTGGCAGGAGTCGGGCGGCAATACCCGGGCGTTGGCCGGGCGGGATCGGGCCGGCCATTGAACAGCGCCTTGATGCGGTCAAACAGTGCCTGCAACTGCCCCATCAGGCCGCCCGGAAGGCTGTTGGCGTTTGACGCAGTAGATGAACCGCGCGGCTCCATGGGGCTGTGCATCGGCGAGTTTGCGAACATCGGGCCGGTTTTATTCTCCGGCGCGCCGAAACTGACGGAGACCGATTCTTGCCCGGAAGGTGAGCGTGCCAGCGTCAACGTGACGGTATCAGCCGGGGGCTGCGCGGGATTATTGGGGGAATTGGCAACGGATTGATTGAGCACGGGTACCGACATCTGCATCTCCAGTTCGGCGTATTGACACGATTCACTCCCGGATCAAAGGCACCTCGGCGATGCAAGGTATCCCCTGGAAAGTGGGCACCTCCTTGTGTGGCGAACGGGTCGAATTCAGTTCCTGCAGACGCAGAAATCGCTCGAAAAAGAGTAGGAAGAAAGGCTGAGGCGAGAAGGCTTGCCCTCCTCGCCACATCGGTGTGCCGATGCCTGGGATCAGCTCACATCAACCACCCATCAAAATCCTACGCTGGCCTGCACGAAAAACGTGCGCGGCGCGCCCAGGTAAAGCCCCGCGTTGTTGTCGCTGGAGCGGGTGTAGTGCTCCTGGTTGAACACGTTTTTAACCCCTACGCCCAGCTTCAGGTTCGACAGTTGCGCGCCAAAGTCATATCCGCTGCGTACGTTGACCGAAACGTAGCCCGGGATATCACCGTATTGGCCATCGGCCGTGCCCTGGGTAACGTAAGTGGTGCCGGTGCCGGGCGCGCGCTGGCCGGACTGGGCGTAGACGTCCAGGTTGTGGGTCCAGTGGTTGATGTCGTAGCGCAGGCCTGCCGTCGCCACTTCACGGGAGTACAGCGGCAGGTCACGGCCCTTGAAGGCTACATCACCTTCCGAGGTGGCCTTGGTGTAGGTAAAGCCTGCGTTGGCGGTGAGACCGTCGAGGCGCGGGTCGAGGTTCGACAGGTCGTAATGGGCCGAGGTCTCGATCCCCTGGTGCTTGGTGGCGCCCAGGTTGGTCCAGCCCACATCGTTGCTGACGTATTGCAGTTCGTCGGTAAAGTCGATGTAGAACAGAGTGACCTCGGCGCCCCACACGTTGTTGTTGTAACGGGTGCCTATTTCATAGGTCTTGGCTTTTTCCGGGGTCAGGCCGTTGGCGGTCTGGTCACCGTTGCCACCCTGGATCACCTGGGCATATTGCTGGCTGCCGAAAGACGTTTCGTAGTTGGCGAACAGTTTCCAGGCATCCGACACGTGGTACATCACGCTCAGGGCCGGCAATGGCTCGTTGCTGTTGACCTTGCGGTTTTTCTCCAGCACACGCTGGCCATTCAAGGCGACGACCGGGCGATCATGCAGGTGCGTGTTGATCCGCTCAAAACGGATGCCCGGGGTAATCGTCCACTTGCCCACGTCGATCTTGTCATCGATGTAGAACGCATTGGCCTCGGTGCCGCCGGTGCGGTCCTGGTAGACGTGGCCGTCGTTCTGGCCAACCGGCGTCGGCACGTTGTTGACCAGTGCCAGGCTGCTGGCCTGCTCATGCATGCCCTCCTTGAGGTAGCGATAACCCACGCCCACTTCCTGGGTGGTGGGGCCCAGGTCGAATACCGTGGACACCCGTGGCTCGATGCCAAAGGTGTAGTAACTGCGCGGGTAGACACCCAGGGTCTTGAGGTCGCGGTTGGCGATGTGGCTGCCACGGAAGCTGTCGGTGTAGTACGTCAGCACTTCGGCCTGGGTGCGGTCGCTGATTTGGCGGATGTACTTGAAGGACACGTCCTTGCGGCGGCCCGTGAAGTCGTCCCAGTCACGCACCGACTGGTACGGGTTGGCGTTGAACTGCTTCTGGGTCAGGCCGCCCGGCATGTCGGCGGTGGCGTCGTAGTAGTGGAAGTTGAGGGAGAAATCGTCTTGGTCGGTCGGTGCCCAGTGAGTCTTCAACAGCACATCGTCAATGTCATTGGAATTGTTGCGGTCGCGGTAGCCGTCACCCTTGGTGCCCGAATACAACAGCGCTGCGCCAATGCCGTTGTCAGCGGTGCCACCAATAAAGGCGTTTTCGATGTGCTTCCAGCCGCCGTGGGCCGCAGTTTCCAGGGTGGTGCCGACTTCACCGGAGAATTTCTCGGGAATGGCGCGGGTCACAAAGTTGATTACACCGCCGACGTTTTGTGGCCCATAACGCACCGAACCGGCGCCGCGCACCACGTCAATGCTGTCCAGGTTGCCCGCGGAAATCGGCGCCATCGACAACTGTGGCTGGCCGTAAGGGGCAAACGCCGCCGGCACGCCATCGATCAGCACGGTGGAGCGCGGCGACAGGCGCGAGGTCAGGCCACGCACGCCGACGTTGAGCGACACATCACTGCCGCCCGTACCGTTGGCTTCCTGTACCTGCACACCCGGAACCCGGCGCAGCACGTCACCGACGTTCATCGCGCCCTGCTCCACCATGGCTTCGCGGCGCACTACAGTGCGCGCACCCGGGTGGTTTTGCACCACTTCGGCGTTCGCGTCACTCAGCCAGTCACCCACTACCTTAATGTCGGTAGCACCTAGTTCCAGCGGGGAACCTGCTTCGCCGGTGCCTTTGGTCAGTGGGTGCAAGGTCACGGAGCCCGCATCAATCTGGTAATCCAGGCCGCTGCCTTGCAGCAATTGGCGCAGGGCCTGTTCGGGCGACAGGTTGCCGTCCACGGCCGGGGCTTGTTTGCCGGCCACCATGTCGGGGCTGAAGAACACTTGCAGGGACGTTTGCTGGCCCAACTGGCTCAGGGCCGAACCCAAAGACTGGGCCTTGATATGAATGCCATCGTCGGCAAACGCCGAAGGCATCGCGGCGCTTACCGCCAATGCCAGCGCAAGAGGTGCCCAGCGGGATGATTTATTGTTTTTCACGGCGAGTTTTTTCACGTCGAACGGAGTCCTGTGATCGCAAGAGAGTGCGGCTGTTAATGCAAACCAGTTGCAGTTGCACAAGAAGACGAAGAACTCGGAAAAAACCTGAATCTATCGTGAAATTATTTCCTGGCTACCGTCAGGCAGGGTGCGCAAGGCCACCGGAAGGATGTGCGGCAAGGCCTTGAGCAAGGCGTCGGTGTCGGTGGACTTGAACACGCTGGTCAATCGCAGGTTGCTCACCGCCGGTGCACTGACCCGCAACGGTTGCTCGCGGTACCGCGAGACTTCCCGGGCCACTTCGCCGAGGGTGGCGTTGTTGAACACCAGTTTGCCAGTGCGCCAGGCGGTCAACTCTGCGGGGTTGACGGCGTAGGCCGTTGCCACCTGGCCCCGGGCATCCACATGAGTGCCGAGGCCGGCCGTGAGCATTACGATTTCATCCGGTGAGCGCCCTTGCACCTTGACCGTACCGGCCTCGACCACCACGCGGGTCTGGTCTTCATCGCGGCGCACATCAAAGCGCGTACCGGTAACCGTCACCTGCCCTGCCCCGGCCGCCACCACAAAGGGACGGCTGGCGTCGTGCTCGACGCTGAACATCGCCTCGCCCTGCTTGAGTTCGATGCCGCGCCGGCCTTTTTCGTAGTGCACCGCCACCACGCTGCGGCTGTTCAAATCCATCAGCGACCCGTCGGGCAATGCCACCTGCCGGCGCTCCCCCAGCGCCGTGCGGAACTCGGCGCTGTACGCCGCCGGATGGTCCAGGCCACTGAACAAACCCAGGCCCAAGGCCACCGCCAGCACACTCGCCGCCACCGCATACCGCAGCACGGGCCGGCGCTTTGCCCGTGGCGCGGGGGAATCACACAACGCCTGCAAGCGCGCCTTGGGCAACAGGTCGGTGGCGCTCCACACCCCTTGCAGCACATCAAATTCGTATTGGTGTTCGGCATGCTCGGCACGCCAGGCGTCAAAACGCTCGCGTTCTTCGGCGCTCAACGGGCTGTCCTGCACACGCACAAACCACTGCGCCGCCTCATCGCGGGCCGTGGCACTGCCGCAGGCACACTCACGGGTATCCATCATGGAAGATCCTGTTTCAAACCGGGCATTGGTCATGGGGCCATCGCGTCCAGGCGGTCACGTAGATGCCGCAGGGTGCGGATCATATACTTTTCCACCATGTTTTTAGACAGGCCCAGGCGCTCGGCGATTTCCTGTTGGGTCAGGCCTTCGATTTTCTGCCAGATAAAAATCTTGCGGCAATTGAGCGGCAGCTCGGCCAAGGCCCGCTCGATGGAGTCCGCCAGCTGGATCGCGTGCATGAAATGCTCCGGGTCGCCACTGTGCGGCGAACTCTGATCAAACGCTTCCAGGGCCATCGCCTCCCGACGGTCTTCGCGGCGATAAGCGTCAACCGCGATATTGCGCGCCGTTTGATGCAGGTAGGCGCGAGGTTGCGCAACGGTGGTGGACGTGGACTCAAGCACCCGCACAAAGGTGTCGTGGGCCAGGTCCTCGGCCTGCTGGCGGTTTCTCAGGCGGCGCGTCCAGGTTCCGATCAACTCTTCGTAGTGCTCGAAAAAGCCTGTTCTGCGGGGCGGCTGAGGAGTCATCGGGGGAGCACTGGGGAGGCGGGGCGTGAATAGTAATGCTTCCTATTAAGCAGGGCAATTGCTTCCCGTCGCCCGAGGCCAGGTGTGACCGGCTCCGCGCCTGCGGCAGGTGTGGAGTCAAGCGTTCAGATCCCGCTGAACCAGTTGTAGCCTTGGTCTTCCCAGTAGCCCCCGGGGTTGTCATTGCCAATGAAAACCTCGACCACATGCTTGGGGTTCTTGAAGCCCAGCTTGGTGGGCACGCGCACGCGCAGCGGATACCCATACTCCGCAGGCAGTGCAACTTCACCGTAGTCCAGCGCCAACAGGGTTTGCGGGTGGAGTGCGGTGGGCATGTCCAGGCTGGAGTAATAACGGTCGGCACACTTGAAGCCCACATACTTGGCGGTAGTGTCTGCGCCGATGTGTTCCAGAAAGGTCCTGAGCGGCACGCCGCCCCACTGCCCGATAGCGCTCCAGCCTTCCACGCAGACCAAGCGCGTGATGTCGGTTCGTTGCGGTAGCGTGCGCAACCCTTGCAGGGTCCAGGGTGCTTTGTCTCGAACCAGGCCAGACACGGCCAGCGAATAACTCGACAGATCGACTTCGGGTATGTCGTCCTCGCCGTAGAACGCGTTGAAGGGAAATGGCGTGGTCATTTGCGCCTTGCTGAAGGTCGGTGCCAGTGTCTGCCCACTGAACAGCCAGGCCTGGACCCGGTCGTTCCAGCGCGACATGGCCCATAACACTTTGTCTACCTGGTCGCCGTCCTGCAAATTGCAGCCGGTGAGCATTGCCATGGCGCCGACGGTCAGGCCGCCGCGCAAAAAGTGCCGACGCTGGATACTTTCCAGCTGAAGCTGCTGGGCGGGCTCGAGCCTGATGCGCTGAATCGTGGTTTTTTTGGGTTCATTCATGATCGAAGCTCCCCTTTTCAATTGGCCGTACGCCACCTGTGATCATGGGCAACAGGGTTTTCGGCACCAGCAGCACCAATACCAGGTGCACCACGACAAACGCGCCAATGGCCGCCATCGCTGCAAAATGTACGTAACGCGCGCTGTCATAGCCGCCAAGCAGCGCGACCAATTTCTGCAACTGGATCGGCTTCCAGATCGCTACGCCCGAAACCACCACCAACGCCCCGGCCGCCAGCACCACCCCATACATCAGGCGCTGTACCGCGTTGTAGACGCCCTTCTCATGGGCCAGGCGAAAATGCAGTGCATCGTTCAGGTCACGCTTGACCGCCTGGACGGTAACCGGCAGGAAATCACGCTGGAAATGGCGGCTGAACAGCCCGTAGAGCACGTAAACAAGGCCGTTGATCACCAACAGCCACATAAACGCAAAATGCCAGGCCAGCGAGCCGCCCAACCAGCCACCCACCGTCACCTGCACTGGAAACCTGAACGCAAACAGCGGGGACGCGTTATAGATCGCCCAACCGCTCATGAACATACACACCATGCACATGGCGTTCAGCCAATGGGTGAGGCGCACAGGCCAGGGATGGATTCGCTTTCGTTTCATGCTGCTCTCTCCTGCAACGGCGAGGCGGCGCCTGCGGGAACGAGGCCCGGGGGCCTCGCTGCCACAGTACCGACGTTTTACATAGGTGGCTGGAAGCCGTCCTTACCAACCGCAACCCCGCGTGCGCTGCCATCTTGTGCAGGGAACACCACAATTTTCGCGCCTTTTACCAACTCATCGGCCTTGCCAGGCTCGACGTAAGCAATGGGCACATCAGTGGGCACGACCAGCTGTTTCTCACCGCCTTTGTAATTGACGGTCAGTGTGCGGCCGCTGGCATTGGACAACTTGCCTACAGTGCCATTGGTCATGGTGCCCGTCGTGCCATCGGCATTTTGCCAACCGTAGTGGCCCTCACCGCTGCCCTTGAGGCTGGATTCGAACACGGTGACTTCCAGCGCCTTGAGCGTGCCGTCCGCTTGCGGCGTGGCGGCCGAACCCACAAAGCTATCGGCCTTGATTGAATCGATATCCGCCTTGGACACCCGGACAATGCCGGTCTTGTCGGTCAGGCCGATGGTTTGGTGGGCACCGGTGCGGGAGGTAAAGGTCAGGGTGTTGTTGTCGACACTTTCGACCACGCCGCGCAACGGCTTGATCACCGGCATATCCGCCGCGGCGGCAATCGCGGCAGCGCCCACCATGAATAAACCAAACGTGGTGGACAGAGCACTCTTGAGCTTCATGTTGGGGATTCCTCACTGGTTTAAGTGGGTTCATCTTCCAACCCCAACCGGGCCATCACGATGACCTGCAGATGACATTTTTGTCATCGACGGCCCCGGCATCACGAATGACAAAAATGTAACCCGCGACAATCCCATAGCTGGTTAAACTTTGTTTCATATTAGGCTTGTAGCCATCTGGCAGAGAGAGCCGAGTACACCTGAATGCATATTTTGTTGATTGAAGACGACGCGAGTACCGGCGAGTACCTGAAAAAGGGCCTTGGCGAGTCCGGCTATAAAGTCGACTGGACTCAGCACGGCGCCGACGGCCTGCACATGGCACTGGAAACAGCCTACGACCTGATCGTGCTGGACGTGATGCTGCCCGGCATCGACGGTTTTCAGATCATCGAACTGTTGCGTGCCCGGCAAGACGTCCCGGTGTTGTTCCTGACGGCCCGCGACCAACTGCACGACCGCATTCGCGGACTGGAACTGGGGGCCGACGACTATCTGGTAAAACCCTTCTCTTTCACCGAACTGCTGTTGCGCATTCGCACTATCCTGCGCCGTGGAGTGGTCCGGGAAATCGATCACTTTCACCTTGCCGACCTGGAGCTGGACCTGGTCCGCCGTCGTGTCACCCGCCAGCAGCAAGTCATCGTATTGACCAACAAGGAGTTCGCCCTGCTGCACCTGTTCCTGCGCCGGGAAAGCGATGTGTTGTCCCGGGCACAGATTGCTTCGGAGGTCTGGGACATGAATTTCGACAGCGACACCAACGTGGTGGATGTCGCTGTCAAGCGCCTGCGCAGCAAGGTCGACCTGCCCTACCCGGTCAAACTGATCCATACGGTGCGCGGCATCGGCTACGTCTGCGAGGTACGGTCATGTGGCCCCGACGCCAGCCATCCCTGACCCTGCGCTCGACGCTGGCGTTCTCGCTGGTCGCCATGCTCGCCGTGGCCGGTGCAGGCTTTTACCTGTACGCCTCCATGCGGGCGTCAGTGCTGATGAACACCGACCATGCCGTGATGGGACGCCTGGACCACTTCCGCAAGCTGCTGCACTACGAGCTCGCCCTGGACAAGCTGCGCGACAGCCCGCAAATTTTCAAGAACATGCTCGACAGTGAAGACGATATCTTCATCATCGGTGAGCCCGGCCAGGAGCCCGTGATCAAGGTCAACCCACTGGGTGTTGTACTGCCGGACCTGCCCGTGATCAATCCGGACGCCGCGATGCGTGTTGAGGACTTACGCAGCGCCATGACCGACGCCGGCGTGCCGCTGCGCGCCGCCACCGTGCAAACGACTTCCGAGGGCCGCGAGGTTCGGCTCACCGCCGCGCACCTCATGGACAAGGAAATGGCCATGCTCAAGGACTTTCGCGAGCGCATCTACCTGGCGGTGAGCCTGGCATTTTTGGTCACCGCGGTGCTCGGCTACTTACTGTTGCGCCGCGGCCTGCGCCCGTTACGCAAAATGGCGGTACACGCGGCGAACATCACGCCTCAGCGGCTCGACAGCCGTATGAACAGCGCAGACACGCCGGTTGAATTGCAGCAACTGAGTGACGCCTACAACGCCATGCTCGACCGACTCGCCAACGGTTACCAGCGCCTTGTACAGTTTTCTGCCGACCTGGCTCACGAAATACGCACCCCGCTTGGCTCATTGATGGGGCATTTCCAGGTTGCACTGCGCCAGCCACGCACCCTGGATGAGTACCAGGCACTGCTCGCTTCAAACCTGGAAGAACTGGAGCGTATTTCCCGCATCGTCGAGAGTATTTTATTCCTTGCACGGGCCGACGAAGCGCAGGCGCTGGTGGAGCGTCAACCGCTGTCGCTGCATGACGAAATCCAGCGCATCTGCGACTACTTCGAAGGCCTGGCAGAGGAGCGCCAGATCACCCTGCAGGCTGTCGGCAATGGCATGGCCAACGCAGACCCATTGCTGCTGCGCCGGGCATTGAGCAACCTGGTAGCCAACGCCATTCGCTACGCAGACGAAGGCAGCAAGGTTTTGATGCGAGTGGCCGCGACCCGGTCCGGGTGGCGCATTGACGTGGAAAATCAAGGCCCGGTGCTGGCCGATGAAACCCTGCGCAAGTTGTTCGACCGCTTTTACCGAGGCGATGCGTCCCGCCACCAGAGCTCCGATTCATACGGCCTTGGCCTCGCAATCGTTGCGGCGATCATGCAACTGCATGGCGGTCAGGTAAGCGTCGAACAACCAACGCCGGGGACCATTCGTTTTTCGTTGTGCTTCCCCGCTGACTGAGCCGGCAACCGTCCAGGCGGCGGGTACCTTCATTTATTTTGCAGCAGAGGAGGCGCAGGCAAGGAGCCTTTCAAGGATTTTATGTCGGCTTGATGAAAAATCCGGTCTGGCCGCCCACCATTGCCACCATTGTCCAAATTGCGCACAAGGGTGGACCGCCTCTCGCTGAAGAGCTCACGGGCTATGGCTTGTGCCTCACGACTGAACACCTGGGTGGTTGGCCGTAGCCCGGCCGCCTCTTCAAGCGTGTGGTAGCCAACAAACTTGCCCTGGTTGTCACCGAAGGCTGCCATGAGCTCATCGAAGACGCTCGCCAGGCGGTCAAGAAGATCCTGGTCACTCGTGTTGGCATACGGGTTGATGAACTGATCGAGCGAGTCCCTGGAAATTTTACCGTCGAGTTTCCCGTCGCCTTTGTCGAACTGGGTAAATAAACCACCCTTGTCCAGAATCGCATTGGCCAGGTTGATCTCCGCCTGCGAAGCCGGTGTACCGTCCGAATGTTTCCCGGAGGCGACTATGGCGAGGGACTTATCGGTGATAAACCCGTCTGCGTCTGCCAGTGAACTGAAACGGGCCAGCGCGTAATCGGCAAGTTGCGCGCCACTGTTGCCCGCATAGGGGTTGGGCTGCCCGGTGCCCTTGTCAGCGTTCTCAACCCGTTGGCGCGCCAGGCCATCGCCCTGCGCCCCTACCGGCAAATCCTTCTTTTTTTCATCTGTTTTAGGGGCTTCCCACTCATACTGCGGCACCAACGTTTTATTCAACTCAGGGCGTCGCAGGATTTCAGTGGCCAACACCGTCATATTGTCGTCGGCCAACTTGCCGGTCAGTGGGCGATTGGCAATTGCGCGAAGTCGCGCCTGCGTCGGTTTCCCGGTTTCTTCGTCGGTAAAAATATCCACATTGACTTTAAATGCCGCGCTGATGTCTCGATTGTTTGCATTCTCATAGGGGTTAAACACTGGTTGAGAATTAGTGTTCTGACCGTACTGATTCGATCCGGGCATTTGGATGTGCGGCATGTTGATTGATGACATTGAGACTGACTCTCCAATAGGTTGGGTTTTGTAATTCCCTCTGGGGCCGAGGTGCATCGCCCCCCTGACAGGCCACCTTGCCAAGCAGGAAGATGGTCCGCTGTTCTGTGGTAATCCGCGCAAAAACAGTTCCAAAGCCGCAGCTTCCCGGAGGGAAAAAGCCCATCACGCCGTAAGAAAGTCACACCAACCGTTTGATCTGCTTGTGCCTCCACACCAATCGGTAATACGCCGTCTGCAACCCCAACATCGCCAGGTAGGTCACCGGAAACGCCATCCACACCCCTTCCAGCCCAAACCGCGCATTGAGCAGGTACGCCACCGGCAGTTCCACCCCCAATACGCAAACGATCGAAATCCCCACCGGCACCAGCACCACGCCGCTGGCGCGCATGATCCCGCCCACCACCGCCTGGAAGCCAAACACCAGAATGCTCCAGAGCATGATATGCAGCAGGTGCTCGGCCTTGAACCGTGCATCCTCGTCGGTGATAAACAACCCCAGCAGCCAGTGCGACAACCCATACCCCAGCACAATCAACCCGCCTGTCAGGCACAGGTTGATCAGCAACCCGGTGCGCAGGATCGGCCCGATCCGTTCCAGCCGCCCGGCCCCGATTGCCTGCGCCCCCAGGATCGATGCGGTAATGGCAATCGACAGCGCCGGAAACTGCACATAGTTGACGATCTGCGTCACCGCCCCATACGCCGCAGTTGCCTGGGAACCGTGGCTGTTGACCAGCGCCAGGATCACCAACTCCGACAGCGACAGCACCACCATCTGCAACCCGGTCGGCAATCCAATACGCAGCACCTTGCCCAGGATCACCCGGTCCAGCCGCAGCGCCGCCAGTAACTCGCGATCCGGCGCCATCACGTGGTTTTTATGGCGCAGGCGCAGCACCAGGAAGGTCATTGCCAGGGTATTACCCACCAGCCCCGCAAGCACCGCGCTCTGGATGCCCATCGGCGGCAAGCCCAGCCAGCCCTTGATCAGCGCCGGGGTCAGCACCAGCCCCACCGTGGTCGAGACCACCAGCGCCAACAACGGCGACACCGTGTCGCTCACGCCCCGCAGCAGTTGGGTGAACAGGATGAACACCAGCAGCAGCGGCATGATCAACATCATCATCTGCGCGTAGCCTACTGCGTCATCCAGCACGTCCACCGGCGTGCCCAGGGCCTGCATCGCCGGGCGCGCAAACACGCTGCCCAACACGGCCGCGATCACTCCGATCAAGGCACCGAGGGTCAGGGTGGCGCCGGTGATCGACTTGACCATCGAGGTTTCCTGCGCGCCCCATGCCTGGCCGATCAACACCGAGGCGCCCGCCCCCAGGCCGATCACCAGGGCGATGAAGAAAAACACGATGGGGAACATCCCGGACACCGCCGCCAAGGCCTGGGTGCCAAGCATTTGCCCGACGTAGATCCCGTTCAGCGTGCCGGAAAAACTCTGGAGGAAATTGGATAGCACCATGGGTGCCAGAAAGATCAGGTAGATCTGCCATAACGGTCGCTGCTGGGTGACTTCCATGAAGGTTCGAATCTCAATGCAATCAGGTAGGGAAAGCGTTGCGTGACAACCAGGCCAGGTACAACTTCACATCCACCGGCCAGTGCGCAATCTTGTTGGAAAATTCAGCGCCGTCCTCGGCAAACAACGCCCGTGAGGCTTCTTCAAAACCTGGCAGGTCGCCGCCGATGGCGCTCATGAAACGATAGCTGGATTCTTTGGCCTGGCGGCGCTCATCGTGCTCGGCATGGGCGTTGCGCGCGTCATCCACCAGCCGGCGCAAGGCCGCCGAGGCGCCGCCGCGCTGTTGCCCAAGCCACTCCCAATGCCGTGGCAGCAGGGTGACTTCACGGGCGACGACGCCCAGCTTGGGTCGCCCTACAGCCGGTGACGCCGGCACCTGCGCCTGCGCCACCATTGGCTGTTCGGGCGCATAACCGGCGGGCCACGGATGGTCGACTTGAACACCGCTGGCGTCATCGAACACCAACAGGCTGCCCGCCGACAGTTCGAGGCTGGCCAGGTGTGCGGCGACGTCAGAATAGAAACCGGCAGCCACGCGTTGGTGGCCAAGGAAGGCAGTGCAGCAGGGAAAATGGGGCGAGCTCATGTTTTTACCCGGGCGTTATTGTTCTACCCGGGTGATATTAGCCTTAATCTCATAGGTTGCAAGCCGCAAGTCGTGAAACGAGCACACGGTCACCCCCGGCTGTCGCAGCCATGCTGCGCACGCCCGGGTCACGCAACAGGCATTCGGCAATCGCCGGTTCAAGCTCCACCCGCAATCGCCGGCCCAGGGCGCGTGCGCCAAACCGTACGTCATGGTCGCGACACAGCCAGGCCCGTGCCGACTCATCCAGCACCAACGAGCGCTGCTGCACCGCAAGGCGTTGATTGAGCTTGCCCAGTTCCACCTCCAGCAACGCTTCGAGCCACGGATGATCGATGGGCTCGAACATCAGGATGCGGTCGATGCGATTGAGAAACTCCGGCTCGAAATGGCTGTGCAGGGCGTCCTCCAACACCCTCGCCTCACCACGGCCCCACCAGCGCAACGGGGCAAACCGCTGCCGATGCCGACGCGCTTGCTGCGCGCCGATATTGCTGGTCATGAAGATCAGGCTGTTGCGAAAGTCCAGCGTGCGAGCGCCGCCCGCCAACGTCAGCTGGCCGTTTTCCAGAATGCCCAACAGGCTGCGGACCACCTCCTGGCTGGCCTTTTCCAACTCGTCGAACAACACGATGCCGGGGCGGCTGTAGCTGCCCTGGATCAGTTCGCTGTTGAACAGGCTGATGCCCTCCTTGCTGCCGACATAACCCGGCGGCGCTCCGGTGAGGGCGGCGGCGTAATGTTCCTGGGCCAGGGTATGCATGTCGATACGGCAAAAACCATCAGTACGCCCGTGCAAAGCCAGGGCCAGCAGGCGCACGATTTCCGTCTTGCCGACCCCGGTAGGCCCCATGAACAGGTTGACGCTCAACGGCCGCTCGCGCTCACCGATGTCGGCCTTGACCACGTTGAGCAACCCTTCCACCTGGGCCAGAGCGGCCTCCTGGCCGATGATACGGCTGCGCAGCAAGGCCATGACCTGAGCCGGTTCAAAGGTAAACCGCATGCCTTAACCCGCCGTTTTTTGTTTACCACCATGGGGCAATTGCCCCACCGGGCATTCGGCAACACCGACGGTATTGCGGGTGAATGCTTCGACATTCTCCTGGGCCTTTTGCGCATCCAGCACCCAGGTGCGATAGAACTCGAACGGGCAGTCCGCCACGCCCTTGTCGCCGTCGCCCGAGGCATGCATGCCGGTGTAGCCACGGTGTAGCAGTTTGAACAGATGGTTCTGTGACTGGTCGTTGGCCCGCGCATCGCGGATCTGCGAGACCGACAGCTGGGCGTATTGAATACCCATTTCTTCCTCGCCACATTCGCCCAGGGTACGGCCATCAAAACCGATGATCGCCGAATGCCCGAAGTACGAATACACCCCATCGAACCCCGCCGCGTTCGCCACCGCCACGTAGCAGTTATTGGCCCAGGCCATGCTCTTGGACATCTGCACCTGCTGCTCCTTGGCCGGGTACATATAGCCCTGGCAGCGCACGATCAGCTCGGCGCCTTTCATCGCGCAATCGCGCCAGATCTCCGGGTAGTTGCCGTCGTCGCAGATGATCAGGCTGATCTTCATGCCCTTGGGCCCGTCGCACACGTAGGTGCGATCGCCCGGGTACCAACCCTCGATCGGGCACCACGGAATGCACTTGCGGTAACGCTGCACGATCTCGCCGAGGTTGTTGATCAGCACCAAAGTGTTATACGGCGCCTTGTGCGGATGTTCTTCGTGCCGCTCGCCGGTCAGGGAGAACACGCCCCAGGTGTTGGCCTGGCGACAGGCCGCCGAGAAAATCGCGGTCTCCTCGCCGGGGATGCTCGCGGCGGTGGCCATCATCTCATCGTGGTCGTACATGATGCCCATGGTGCTGTATTCGGGGAACACCACCAGGTCCATGCCGGGCAAACCCTGCTTCATGCCGACGATGATCTCGGCAATCTTCTTCGCGTTATCGATGACCTCGGCCTTGCTGTGCAGGCGCGGCATCTTGTAGTTCACGACAGCAACGCCGACCGTGTCCGGGCTGCTGGATATGTCGCCATGGCGCATTGCAAATCTCCTCGGTCAGTGACTGATCATCCAGGGCCGCGGCCCGGTTTTGGTCTTCAGGCCCAACGGGTTGGCCTTGCTCGGCACCACCGGCTTGCTGGTGCCGCAGCAACTGCAACCCGCCGGGTGCTTGCGCGACTCCTTGTACTCACCGACGGTTTGCGGCGCATGGGCGCTGCGTTCGTTGCCGGCGATTGCCTTGCGCTGGTTGGCCGACAAGCTGGTCAGCGCCGGTGCCGACAACTGCAACGGCCCGCCCGGGCTGTCGCAGTACGGGCACTGGCTGGGCGCGTGACGCTGGGCCATGGGCCGCAGCATCGTGAAGGTACCGCAGGACTCACACGCATATTCGTAGGTCGGCATGGCTACAGGTCCGGGGCAATGGGCAGGTCGATGCTGCCGTCGAGGAACTTGGTGGGACCGTTGGCGTTGGGGTTGATATCGAACTCGAAGATTTCCGTCGGCAACCACAACGTCGCGCACGCGTTGGGAATATCCACCACGCCGCTGATATGCCCCTGCACCGGCGCCGAGCCGAGCAACGCATAACCCTGGGCCGGCGAGTAGCCGAACTTGGTCAGGTAGTTGATTGCATTGAGGCAGGCCTGGCGGTAAGCAACGTTGACGTCCAGGTAGTGCTGCTGGCCCTGTTCGTCGACGGAGATGCCTTCGAAGATCAGGTAGTTTTTGTAATTCGGGGTGATCGGGCTGGGCTTGAACACCGGGTTCTTGATCCCGTACTTGGCCATACCGCCCTTGATCAGCTCGACCTTCATGTGCACCCAGCCGGCCATTTCGATGGCGCCGCAGAAGGTGATTTCGCCGTCGCCCTGGCTGAAGTGCAAGTCACCCACTGACAGGCCGGCGCCGTTGACGTACACCGGGAAGTAGATCTTCGAACCGCGGGACAAGTCCTTGATATCGCAGTTACCGCCATGCTCACGCGGCGGCACGGTGCGGGCACCAGTGGCGGCCGCGTCGTCCCGCGCCGAACCCTTTAGTTTGCCCATGTGTGCGGTGGCGGCCAGCGGGGCGTTGGCCAGGGGCGGCACGCGGGTCGGGTTGGTGTCGATCAGTTCCTGCTCGCGGCGGTTCCAGTCGGCGAGCATCACCGGGTCGGGCAGGCAACCGATCAGCCCGGGGTGGATCAGGCCGGCGAAGTTGACGCCCGGGATGTGCCGGGAACTGGTGAACATGCCCTTGAAATCCCAGATGGCTTTTTGCGCGCTGGGGAAATGGTCGGTGAGGAAACCGCCACCGTTCTGGCGCGAGAAGAAACCGTTGAAGCCCCATTGGGACTCGGCCTTGGCGCCGATGTCGAGCAAGTCGACCACCAGCAGGTCGCCGGGCTCGGCGCCGTGTACGCCCACCGGGCCGGAGAGGTAGTGCACGGTGGAGAGGTCGACGTCGCGCACGTCGCTGGCGTCGTCATTGTTCTTGATGGCGCCGGCGGTCCAGTCATAGGTTTCGAGGATGAAGTCATCGCCGGGTTTGACCCAGCACGCCATCGGGATATCCGGGTGCCAACGGTTGTGGATCTGCTCGTTTTCGGTGACGGGTTGGTTGAGGTCGACTTTGATCAGCGTATCGGTCATCTGCGTGCTCCCGAGGGATGGCGTGGGCGTTGGGGCCAGTCTCCGGGGAATAGGGTGAAACGGGGAATACGTTGGATGACGTATCTGGGGTTGATTGGGGGGTATCTCCGTTATTTGGGTAACGCCCGCCCAGGGTTCCAATTTCAGCCATCACCCAAATAACGGATATGTACCCCAAAAAAATCACACAGACAGGTAACGGCTGATGGTCGCCTCATCCACTCGATCCCGAGTCTCCTCAATCACAAAACGACCTTTTTCAATTACCAAAAACCGATCAGCAATCTCCAACGTAAACGACAACACCTGCTCCGACACCACAATGGTCAAGTCCCGCAAATTGCGGATCTCCTTCAAGGTGCGCGCGATGTCCTTGATGATCGAAGGCTGGATGCCCTCCGTCGGCTCATCCAACAACAATACCTTCGGATTCGTCGCCAAAGCCCGGGCAATCGCCAACTGCTGTTGCTGGCCGCCCGACAGGTTGCCACCCTTGCGCGAGCGCATGTCATGGAGCACCGGAAACAGTGCATACAGGTCTTCAGGCACTTTGCCCCGGGCCGACGCCGGCAACCCGGTCTGGATATTCTCCAGTACGCTCATGCTGGGGAAAATCATCCGCCCCTGAGGCACATAGGCAATCCCGCGCTCCACCCGCTCATGGGTTTCAAGGCGCGACACATCGTGCCCGTCCACACTGACCTGCCCTTGCCACTGCGGCAAAATACCCATCAGGCTCTTGAACAAGGTGGTCTTGCCCATGCCGTTGCGGCCCATCACCGCGACGATCTCGCGCTTGGCCACGTTCAGCTCCAGGTCGTGAAGAATCTGGCTCTGCCCGTACCCACACGACAGTTTGTCGATCTTGAACATGCCCGGCTCCTCAGTGGCCCAAATACACTTCAATGACTTTCGGATTGCTCTGCACCGACTCCATGCTGCCCTCGGCCAGCACCTTGCCCTGGTGCAGCACCGTGACTTTGTGGGCGATACTTTTGACGAACTCCATGTCGTGCTCGATCACCAGCACCGAGCGGCCCTGGCTGATGCGCTTGAGCAGCTCGGCGGTCTGTGCGCGCTCGTTGACGCTCATCCCGGCCACCGGTTCGTCGAGCATCAACAACTCCGGGTCTTGCATCAGCAGCATGCCAATTTCCAGCCACTGTTTTTGCCCGTGGGACAGCAGGTCGGCTTGCTGGTCGAGCAGCTCGCCAAGGAAGATCTCCCGCGCCACCTCCTCGACCCGCGCGATCACCTGGGCATTGCGCTTGAAAAACAGCGCGCCCCAGACCTTGCGCCCGGCCGGGTACGACATCTCGAGGTTTTCAAAGACTGTGAGGTTTTCGTAGATCGACGGGTTCTGGAACTTGCGCCCCACGCCTGCACGCACGATGTTGTACTCGCGCATTTTGGTCAGTTCCTGGCCATCGAACTGGATGCTGCCGCTGGTGGCGCGGGTCTTGCCGCAGATCAGGTCCAGCACCGTGGTTTTGCCGGCACCGTTGGGGCCGATCACCACCCGCACTTCATTACGGTCGATATACAGGTTGAGGTTATCGACAGCCTTGAAGCCGTCGAACGACACGGTGAGGCCTTCGATAGCCAACACGGGTTTTTTCATTTCAAAACCAACGGCGGTCATGGCTGTGTCTCCAGGATCTTGGCTTCAGCCTTGGGTTTGATCTTCACAGGTTCAGCTTTGACCACCGGCGGGCGCCGCAACAACCTGGCCAGGGCCTGGCGACCATGGCTGTCCCACAACCCCGCCAGGCCGTTGGGAAAGTACATGACCACGGCGATAAACAGCCCGCCCATCAGGTACAGCCACAGCTCGGGAAACGATTCGGAAAAGTAGGTCTTGCCGTAGTTCACCAGCAACGCGCCATACACCGCGCCCAGCAGCGACATGCGCCCGCCGACCGCCGCAAAGATCACCATCTCGATCGACGGCACGATGCCCACGAACGAGGGCGACATAAAGCCCACCTGCAAGGCAAACATCGCCCCGCCAATCGCCGAGAACGCCGCCGCCACGCAGAACACGAAGATCTTAAAGCTGGCCACGTCGTAGCCGGAGAACCGCACCCGCTCTTCCTTGTCGCGCATCGCCATCAACAGCCGGCCCAGCTTTGACGCGAGGATGAAACGCCCGATGAAAATGCAGCCAAACAGCAACCCGGCGTTGATGAAGTACAAGATCATCTTCGCGCCGTCACCGCGCAGGTCCCAGCCCAGCAGGGTCTTGAGGTCGGTGATGCCGTTGACGCCGCCGGTGAGGCCCTGCTGGCCGACGATCAGTACCGTGAGGATCAGCGCAATCGCCTGGGTGACGATGGAGAAATACACATCACCCACCCGCCGCTTGAACAGCGCCATGCCGATAATGAACGCCAGCAGCACCGGCACCGCAATCACCGCGAACAGGGTGAAGGTGAAGCTGTGGAACGGCACCCAAAGCCAGGGCAGTTCGGTGATCTGGTTCCAGTCCATAAAGTCCGGTATGCCCGGCGTCGACTGGATTTTGGTGCTGATCGGGTCCGAGGCCTCGAGCTTCAGGAACATCGCCATGCAGTAGCCGCCGACGCCGAAAAACACCCCCTGCCCGAGGCTGAGAATCCCGCCATAACCCCAGCACAGCACCAGGCCCACCGCGACGAACGCGTAGGTCAGGTACTTGCCGACCATGTTCAGGCGGAACGCATCCAGGGTCAGCGGGAACACCACGAGGATCAACAGCGCCAGCAGCGCGATGCCGATCAGGTTTTGCTGGCCGCCCAGCAACTTGTCTAGAGCCTTCATCGGTTCGCCTCTACTTGCGCACTTTGATGGAGAACAACCCTTGCGGGCGCAGCATCAGGATCAGAATCACCGACGACAGCGTCAGCACCTTGGCCATCGAGCCACTGAGAAAAAACTCCGACAGCGATTGGGTCTGGGCGATCACGAACGCCGAGGCAATGGTGCCGAACAGGCTTTGCGCGCCGCCGAATACCACCACCAGGAAGGTGTCGACGATGTACTGCGAACCTGCGGTCGGCCCGGTGGAGCCGATGGTGGTGAACGCCGCACCGGCCACGCCCGCCACGCCGCAGCCGAGGGCGAAGGTCATGCGGTCGACCTTGCGCGTATTGATGCCCACCGCACGGCTCATCAAGCGGTTTTGCACGGTGGCGCGCACTTGCAGGCCCCAGCGCGAACGGTAGAGCATGACAAAAATCGCACCGGTCAGCAGCAGGGTCAGGCCCATCATGAACAGGCCGTTGCGCGGGATTTCGATGGCGTCGGTGAGGTTCACCGAACCCATCAGCCAGGCCGGCGGTTCGGCACTCACTTCACGGGCGCCGAACACCGAACGGAAGGTTTGCTGCATTACCAGGGACAAGCCCCAGGTGGCGAGCAACGTGTCCAGCGGCCGCTTGTACAAACGGCTGATCATCGCCCACTCCACCAACCAGCCAACGGCGCCGGCGACGAGGAATGACAGGGCAATGGCAAAGAAAAAGTAATACGGCTGAAAGCTCGGCGCGAAGTGCGCGGTGAGGCTGGAGCAGACATACGTGGTGTACGCGCCAATGGTCAGGAACTCACCGTGGGCCATGTTGATCACGCCCATCTGGCCAAAGATGATTGCCAGTCCCAATGCCATCAGCAACAGCACGCAGAACACGGACAAGCCGTTGAACCCCTGCATCGCCGCGATGGCTCCAAATTCCGATAGCCATTCCATGATGATGGTCTCCTGGGACCTGGTGAAAAACATTCCCGTAGGAGCCGGCTTGCCGGCGATGGCATCACCTCGGTTTAACTGACAGACCGAGTCGCCTGCATCGCCGGCAAGCCGGCTCCTACACGGGTTGTGTTAACCCTTGGGGTTATTGGTAGCCTTTCGGGAACGGGTTCGGCTCGATCAGATCCGACTCGTAGATCACCTTGAACTGGCCGTTGGGCAGCACTTCACCAATGCGCGACTTGCTCCACAGGTGATGGTTTTCGTGGACCTTCACGTAGCCTTCCGGCGCGTTTTTCAGCTCGATGCCCGGGGACGCGGCGACGACTTTATCCACGTCGAAACTGCCCGCTTTCTCTACCGCCGCTTTCCACAACCATGGCCCGAGGTAAGCCGCTTGGGTCACGTCGCCGATGACTGCATCCTTGCCGTACTTGGCCTTGAACGCTTCCACAAAGGCTTTGTTGTTCGGGTTGTCGAGGCTCTGGAAGTACTTCATCGAGGCATAGAAACCGGCCATGTTTTCGCCGCCGATGCCCAGCAGTTCGTCTTCGGTCACCGACAGGGTCAACAGGGTTTGCTTGGACGAATTCACGCCCGCCGCGTTGAGTTGTTTGTAGAAGGCCACGTTGGAGCCGCCCACCACGGCTGCGAACACCACGTCAGGCTTTTTCAGCTTGACCTTGTTGATCAGCGAACCGAATTGGGTGTTGCCCAGCGGGTAGTAATCTTCGCCAACCACGGTGCCGTGCAGCACGTTTTCAATGTGCTTGCGCGCGATCTTCATCGAGGTGCGCGGCCAGATGTAGTCCGAGCCCACCAGGTAGAAGGTCTTTGCGCCCTTGGTCTTGGCGATCCAGTCGAGGCTGGCGAGAATTTGCTGGGTGGCTTCCTGGCCGGTATAGATCACGTTTTTCGACTGTTCCAGGCCTTCATAGAACGTCGGGTAGTAGAGCAGGCCATTTTCTTTTTCGAAGATCGGCAATACAGCTTTGCGTGACGCTGAGGTCCAGCAGCCGAAAACCGCCGCCACCTTATCGTTGACCAGCAGTTTCTTGGCTTTCTCGGCGAAGGTCGGCCAGTCGGACGCGCCGTCTTCCTGGATCACCTTGATCTGCCGCCCGAGGATCCCGCCCGAAGCGTTGATCTGCTCGATGGCCAAGCGTTCGGCCTGGATCGAACCGGTTTCGGAAATCGCCATGGTGCCGGTGGCCGAGTGCAACTGGCCAACGGTGACTTCCGTCGGCGTGACGGCCAGGCCTTCGTTATCGGCCATGACGCCATGGCTGAACAGGCTGGCCGCCAGCAGTGATAACGCCAGCAACGGTTTGGAGCGGATCAATCGTGATTCCATGGGGCGACTCCTCTGCAATGAGGGGGTCAGCATGGCGGCAGGTGGCCAGGGCGGGTATACGCAGCCTGACGTAACGGAGTACGTCATTTGACGTATGCCGTTACGCACCATTTTCGAGCAGCCTGTGGTGAGCGGGCTTGCCCCGCGCTGGGCTGCGAAGCAGCCCTAACAAAAGCCACCGTTTATCTTCAGACGAACCGAGGCGGCAGGTTTTGGGGCTGCTTCGCAGCCCAGCGCGGGGCAAGCCCGCTCACCACAGCAAGCCGGACCCCACAGGACTGGGGCACGAATATTGCTGCCATCCCCCCATCCTTGCAGGAGTTCTCCACCGTGCATCCCCTCCCCGGCACCCAGCGCATCGTCAAGATCCGCCGCGACTACAATTCCTGGGTCGCCGACGAGACCATGGAAGACTACGCCCTGCGCTACACCCCAAAATCCTTTCGCAAATGGTCGGAGCTGCGCATCGCCAACACTGCCTTGGGCGCGGTGTCATTCCTGGCACTGGAGGCCATCGGCGGCGTATTGGCCTTGAGCTACGGCTTCACCAACACCTTCTGGGCCATCCTCGCCATCAGCCTGGTGATCTTCCTTACCGGCCTGCCCATCAGCTACTACGCCGCGCGCTATGGCGTAGACATGGACCTGCTGACCCGCGGCGCAGGCTTCGGCTATATCGGCTCCACCATTACCTCGCTGATCTACGCCAGCTTCACCTTCCTGTTCTTCGCCCTCGAAGCGGCGATCATGGCGCTGGCCCTGGAGTTGTATTTCCACATCCCGCTGGCCATCGCCTATGTGATCTGCTCGCTGCTGGTGATCCCGTTGGTGGCCTACGGTGTAACCCTGATCAGCCGCCTGCAACTGTGGACACAACCGCTGTGGCTGGTGCTGCTGGTGCTGCCTTACGGCTTTGTACTGTGGAAAAACCCAGAAGCCTTCAGCGATTGGACCAGCTTCGTCGGCCGCAGCAGCGACGGCGGCGACTTCAACCTGTTGTCGTTCTGCGCCGCCTGCACCGTGGCGCTGTCGCTGGTCACGCAGATCGGCGAACAGGTCGACTACCTGCGCTTTCTCCCGGAAAAAACCAGCGCCAACCGCAAGCGCTGGTGGGCCGCGCTGCTGTGCGCCGGGCCCGGCTGGATCGTGCCGGGCGCCTTGAAGATGTTCGCCGGGGCGTTCCTGGCGTTCCTCGCCCTGCAACATGAAATCCCCATGGAGCGCGCCGCCGAGCCGACCCAGATGTACCTCGTCGCCTTCGGCTATGTGTTCTCCTCACCCGAATGGGCGCTGGGGGCGATGGTGCTGTTCGTGTTCATCTCGCAGATGAAGATCAACCTGACCAACGCCTATGCCGGCTCCCTCGCCTGGTCGAACTTCTTCGCCCGTGTGACCCACAGCCACCCCGGCCGTGTGGTGTGGCTGGTGTTCAACGTGGCGATTGCCCTGATGCTGATGGAGCTTGGGGTGTTCGATGTGATCGAGCAGGTACTGGGGCTCTACGCCAATATCGCCATCGCGTGGATCGGCACGCTGGTGGCGGACCTGGTGATCAACAAGCCGTTGGGCCTGTCGCCCAAACACATCGAATTCAAGCGCGCGCACCTCTACGACATCAACCCGGTGGGCGTCGGCTCGATGCTGATCGCTTCGCTGCTGTCGATCCTCGCCCACTTCGGCCTGTTCGGCGCGCTGGCCCAGGCCGCGCCGCCGTTTGTCGCACTGGGCACCGCGCTGGTCATGGCGCCGTTGCTGGCGTGGCTGACCCAGGGCCGCTACTACATTGCACGCACCAGCGAGGCGCAGTTGATTCACCCCCAGCCCGGCACCGGCCTGGTGATCTGCGGGCTGTGCAGCAACCCGTTCGAGATGGCGGACATGGCCTTCTGCCCGGCCTACAGCACGCCAATCTGCTCGCTCTGTTGCTCGCTGGATGCGCGCTGCGGCGACCGCTGCAAACCGCATGCGCGCCTGGCCACCCAGTTTGAAGGCGTGCTGCGTTGGTTGCTGCCCTCCACGTTGGTGCCGCGTTTGCACACGCGGTTGGCGCATTATTTGGGGTTGCTGATCGCACTGGTGCTGATGCTCGCCGGCGCGCTGGCATTGATCTACATGCAGGCGGCCCAGGGCTTGCCCCATTCGCAAACCTTGTACCAGGCGTTTTTCAAGGCCTTCCTCACACTCTCGGTGTTGGCCGCCGTGCTCGCCTGGTGGGTGGTGCTCACCCGCGAAAGCCGGCGGGTGGCCCAGGAAGAATCCGACCGGCAAACCTCATTGCTGATGCAGGAGATCGCCGCCCACAGCCTCACCGACCAGGCCCTGCAACAGGCCAAGGAAGCCTCGGAAGCGGCGAACGCAGCCAAGAGTCGCTACGTCACCGGGCTATCCCACGAACTGCGCACGCCGCTCAATAGCATCCTCGGTTTCACCCAGATTTTGCAGCGCGACGGCGCCATGCCCGAGCAGCACCAGGACGCCCTGGCGACCATCTTGCGCAGCGGCTCGCACCTGTTGTCACTGATCGACGGCCTGCTCGACGTGGCCAAGATCGAGGCCGGCAAGTTGCGCCTGGAACTCACCGAAATCCCCTTCCCGGAACTGATCCACGACCTGGAGCTGATGTTCACCCCACAAGCCGAAGACAAGGGCCTGCGCTTTCGCCTGGATTGCGTGGGCAAGATCCCCGCCGTGGTGCGCGGCGATGAAAAACGCGTGCGGCAGATCCTGATCAACCTGCTGGGCAACGCGATCAACTTCACCGACAGCGGCGAGGTGCGCCTGCGGGTCAGCTACATGCGCGAGACCGCCAACTTCGAGATTATCGACACCGGCATCGGCATTGACCCGGAGCAGATCGAGCGGATTTTCCAGCCGTTCGAACGCGGCGACCTGATGCGCCAGGACAAAGGCGTGGGCCTGGGCCTGACCATCACGCGCATGCTGACCTCGTTGATGGGCGGCGAATTGCGGGTGGTCAGCGAGTTGGACAAGGGCACCTGCTTCCAGGTGCGGCTGTTTCTGTCCCAGGTGCGCGTGCCGCAAGCCGTGGTGCATGTGGAGCACGACATCATCGGCTACCACGGCGAACGGCGGCGCATCCTGGTGGTGGACGACCATGTGGACCATCGCAAAGTACTCAGCGGCATGCTCACGCCCCTGGGTTTCGAGGTGGCCCAGGCCAGCAACGGCCAGGACGCGATCCGCCAGGTCGCGCTGCTGGCGCCGGACCTGATCCTGATGGACCTGTCGATGCCGACCATGGACGGCTGGGAAACCAGCCGGCTGATCCGGCGTAACGCGTTGTCCACCGCGCCGATCATTGTAATTTCCGCCAACGCCTTTACCGACGACCGCGAACGCAGCATTGCCGGCGCCTGCAACGACTACCTGGCCAAGCCGGTACGCACCCCGGAACTGCTCGGGCGCCTGCAGTTGCACCTGGATTTGCAATGGCTGCGCCGCAGAACACCGATTGCAGCGCCTGTGGCCACCCCGGGCGTGCTGCCGAGTGCCGAAGACCTGGCCGTGCTCGCCGAACTCAGCGCCATCGGCTACGTGCGCGGCCTGCATGAAAAACTCGAAGCGATCCTGGCTCAAAACCCCGACACCGCACCGTTTATCACCTCACTCCGGGCGCTGCTGAAAAGCTTTCGCCTGGAAGAACTCAACCGAATCCTGAAGGAGGCCGAAGATGAATGCCTTGACCCGCAGCGCTGAACCCGGCGTGGTGCTGATTGTCGACGACACCCCGGACAACCTGGCGATGCTCTCCGACGCACTGGACGATGCCGGCTACATGGTGCTGGTGGCGCTGGACGGCCTCAGCGCGCTGAACCGCGTGCAACGCCGGCGCCCGGATTTGATCCTGCTGGACGCGGTGATGCCCGGGCTGGACGGGTTTGAAACCTGCCGCCGGCTCAAGGCGCAACCGGCCAGCGCGGATATCCCGGTGGTGTTCATGACCGGGCTGACCGACAGCAAGCATGTGGTGCAGGGCTTTGAAGTGGGCGGCAGTGATTACGTGACCAAGCCGATCCAGACTGATGAGGTGCTGGCGCGGGTGGCGGCGCATTTGCGTACGTCACGGATTTTGCTGTCGGCGCGGGCGGCGACGCAGCCGAGCGTGATCACCCTGGACGATGAGCCGGCGCATAAGCTGCTCTCGGCGCGGTTTCAATTGACGGAACGCGAAGTGGAAGTGCTGCGCTGGGTGGCGTGTGGCAAGACCAACAGGGATATTGGCGACATTTTGGGCCTGAGCCCGCGCACGGTGAACAAGCACCTGGAGCATGTGTATGTGAAGTTGGGGGTGGAGACGCGCACGGCGGCGACTTCGGTGGCGATGGCGGCGATGAGCCCGGTGCGCTCCCAAACCATGGCGACAATCTAATGTAGGAGCTGGCTTGCCTGCGATGGCGCTCTATCAGTGACAAAAAGGTTGGCTGACCCACCGCTATCGCAGGCAAGCCAGCTCCCACATTAGAGCTCTGTTGTGGCGGACAACTGCTAACCACCGAAGATCTGCGAAGGCCGGCGCAACGTCGGATCAAACGGGTTGATTTTCGGCCCGATCGCCGCCGCCTCACGCTTGAGCAACTCCACCACCGTGGGCAACCGCCCCGGCCCCAGCCGGTCACTGATGGTCGCCACACTCAACGCCGCCACCGCATGCCCATTGCGGTCCAGGATCGGCACCGCCAAACCGGCCATGCCTTCCAGCACCCCGGTATTACGCGCGGCATACCCCAACCGCCGAACACTCTCGACCTCCGAGCGCAAAAACACCTCGTCGTACAGATGGAAATCCTTGAGCCGGGGCAAGTTGTAGCGGATCACCGTCTCGCGCTCTTCCTCCGGCAGGAACGCGAGGATCGCCAGGCTGCCCTGCCCCACGCCCAACGCCACGCGCCCGCCGATGTCACCGGTAAACGTGCGGATCGGGTACGGCCCTTCACTGCGGTCCAGGCAGATCGCATCAAACCCGCTGCGCGCCAACAGGAACAATGAATCCCCCAACGACGCACTGAGGCGCAACATGCTCGGCCGCACCAGGTCCCGCAGGTTGCCGGTGTTGCCCGCATTCGCCGCCAGGGCAAAGAACTCCAGGCTCAACCGATAGCGCTTGCTGCGCGCATCCTGCTCCACCATGCCTTCGTCCATCAGGCTGCGCAGCAACCGGTGCGTGGTGGGTTGGGACAACCCCACCTGCTGCGCCAACTGCGTCACTCGTTCGCCGCCGTCCGGCGCCGCGCCGAGGATGCGCAGCAGCGCAAACAGCCGTGTGACGCCACCGACGCCGACTTCCTTGACACTTTCATTCCGCTCAGTGGAATCCATAAGCCGATATCTCACACTAAATTCTGGTCAGTGAATGAAACTGAAAAAAGTAGTCTATCCAGTGAAATTCCATCTTCCGCCATCCTAGTCTTCGCCCTAATCTGCGTCCACAGGGGCGAAATGAACAACTAACGGCAGCCGACTCAAGATCGAGCGCCAACGCACCCGCAACACCCTTTTCGCATCTGCCCAAAACAAAAAAGCGCGTTTCGACGCGACTCAAAAAGGTGGAACGCAGACATGGCTTTTCTCCAACTCAACGCCTTGAGCAAACGCTACGGCGCCGTCGACGCGGTGGTCGCCACTGATCTTGCGGTGGAAAAAGGCGAATTCGTTTCCCTGCTCGGCCCTTCGGGCTGCGGCAAGACCACCACCTTGCAAATGATCGCCGGCTTCGTCGATGTCACGGGTGGGCAGATCCTCCTCGATGGCCGCGACATCACCCACGCCAAACCTGCCAGCCGGGGCTTGGGCGTGGTGTTCCAGAGCTACGCGCTGTTCCCCCACATGACGGTGCGCGACAACGTCGCCTTCGGCTTGAAGATGCGCAAGGTACCCGCCGGCGAGATCGCCAGCCGAGTCAAGAGCGTGCTGGAACTGGTGCGCCTCGCTCCTCATGCCGAGCGCTACCCGCGTGAACTCTCCGGCGGCCAGCGCCAGCGCGTGGCCCTGGCCCGCGCCCTGGTGATCGAGCCGCCGGTGTTGCTGCTGGACGAGCCGCTGTCGAACCTCGACGCCAATTTGCGCGAAGAGATGCAGTTCGAAATCCGCCGCATCCAGTGCGAAGTCGGGATCACCACCTTGATGGTCACCCATGACCAGGCCGAAGCCCTGTCCATCAGTGACCGGGTGGTGGTGATGCAGGCCGGGCGCGTGACGCAGATCGACGCGCCCTACAAACTCTATGAGCACCCACGCACGCGCTTTATCTCCGACTTTGTCGGCAAGGCCAACCTGCTGGCGGGCGATTTCGATCAACTTGGCGCGCCGCAAGTGCGTTTCGAGCCAGGCGCAGGCGAACTGACCCTGAGCCTGCGCCCGGAAAAAATCGACCTGGTGGCCACGGGCTCAGGGCGCCTGCAAGGCAAGATTCTCGACAGCTACTTCTTCGGCAGCCAATGGCTGTACCGCATCAAGACCGACATCGGCGAACTGACCGTGGTGCGGCGCAACGACGGCAGCGCGCCGCTGGGTTGCGGTGCGCCTGTGGGCCTGGATTGGGAGTCACACCTGCTGCGGGTGCTGGCCGCCGATGAGGTGCACGCATGAGCCGTGGCTACCTGTTGTCGTTGCCGGCGCTGGTGTTGTTTTTCGGGCTGCTGATCCTGCCCCTGGGCCTGACGCTGGTGCTGTCGTTCAACGTGTTCGATTACCAAGTGGGCGTGAAGGCCGATGAGTGGACCTTCGCCCACTACCTGTCGCTGTTCAGCGATTCGTACTTCTACGAGATCTTCTGGCGCACCTTCTGGATCAGTGCCCTGGTGACCTTGCTCTGCGTGGTGATCGGGGTACCCGAGGCCTACATCCTCAGCCGCATGGGCACGCCATGGCGCTCGATCTTCCTGATCCTGATCCTCACGCCGTTGCTGATCTCGGTGGTGGTACGGGCGTTTGGCTGGAGCTTGCTGCTGGGCGCCGATGGCCTGGTGAACCAGGTGATCCAGGCCCTTGGCGGCAATCCGGTGAAGCTGCTGTACACCTCGTTTGCCGTGATCATCGCGTTGGTGCACGTGATGCTGCCGTTCATGATCATCCCGGTGTGGACCTCCCTGCAAAAGCTCGACCCGTCAGCCGAGCAGGCGGCGCTGTCCCTGGGTGCCAGCCAGGCCACGGTAATGCGCAAGATCGTGTTGCCACAGGTGATGCCCGGCGTGTTGTCCGGCACCTTGATCGTATTCGGGCTGGCCGCCAGCTCCTTCGCGATCCCCGGCCTGTTGGGCGGGCGCCGGCTGAAGATGGTCGCCACGGTGGTGTACGACCAATACCTCTCGGAACTCAACTGGCCCATGGGCGCGACCATCGCGGTGGTGCTGCTGTTGGTCAACCTGCTGATCATGTTGAGCTGGAACCGCATGGTCGAAGGCCGCTACAAAAAGTCCCTGGGAGTATAAGACGATGTCCAGAAACGGTCCTTTGGCCCTGGGCTTTCACGGCCTGGTGGTGCTGTTCATGATGGCGCCGCTGGTGGTGGTGTGCCTGGTGGCGTTCACCCCGGAAAACACCTTGAGCCTGCCGACGTCGGGGTTTTCCCTGCGCTGGTTTCATGCAGTGTTTGAGCGTGCCGACTTTATCCAGGCGTTCTATAACAGCCTGGTGCTGGCGTTTGTCGCCGCCACATTAGCGACGCTGATCGCGGTACCGGCGGCGCTGGCGATCAGTCGCTACCAGTTCCCCGGCCGCAACTTTTTCAGTGCGCTGTTCCTCTCGCCGATCATCATCCCGCACCTGGTGCTGGGGGTGGCGATGCTGCGGCTGTTTGCGATGATGGGCGTCAACGGCAGCTTCACCTGGTTGATGCTAGCGCACGTGGTGATCATCACGCCCTACGTGTTGCGCCTGGTATTGGCCGCCGCCATCGGCATTGATCGCAGTGCCGAGCAGGCTGCCGAATCCCTCGGTGCCAGCCGCTTCACCCTGTTTCGCCAGATCACCTTGCCGATGATTTTGCCCGGTGTAGCCGGTGGCTGGTTGCTGGCGTTCATCAACAGTTTCGATGAAGTCACCCTGTCGATCTTTGTCAGCTCGCCGGCCACTCAAACCTTGCCGGTGCGTATGTACGTGTACGCCACCGAATCCATCGACCCGATGATGGCGGCCGTGTCGGCGCTGGTGATTGGGTTGACGGCGGCGGCGATGATTTTGCTGGACCGGGTCTACGGCCTGGACCGCGTGTTGGTAGGAAAGCATTGATGGCTCTGTTCAAACGACTGGCCGAGACCGAGCGGCCAACCCTGGCCTTCACCCTCGACGGCCAGCCCGCCACGGGTTTGCTCGGGGACACCTTGCTGACCGCCGTACTGACCTGCGCCGAACACCTGCGAGGCAGTGATTTCAGTGCCGAGCGTCGCGCCGGTTTCTGCCTGATGGGCGCCTGCCAGGATTGCTGGGTAAGGCTTGAGGATGGTCGGCGGGTGCGCGCCTGTTCGACCTTGCTCGAAGACGGCCAGGCGATTCGTCGTGATCCGGGGCGCCAGGCATGAATACAGTGGTGATAGTGGGCGCAGGCCCGGCGGGCATTACCGCAGCACGCACCTTGCTCGATCATGGCGTAACCCCGGTGCTGGTGGACGAAAGCCTGCGCGGTGGCGGGCAGATTTATCGGCGCCAGCCAGCGAACTTCCAGCGCTCGCCCAAGCAGTTGTATGGCTTCGAAGCGGGCAAGGCGACGGCGCTGCATCGCACCCTGGATGAACTGGCCATGTTGATCGATTACCGCCCGGAAACCCTGGTGTGGAATGCCGAGAACGGTCGCCTGGACATGCTCAACAACGGCCACGCCGAAAGCATCGACTACACGCAGATCATCGTCGCCACCGGCGCTACCGACCGTATCCTCCCGGTGCCGGGCTGGACCTTGCCCGGCGTGTACAGCCTGGGCGCTGCGCAAATCGCGCTGAAGTACCAAGGCTGCGCCATCGGTGAGCGCGTGGCGTTTTGTGGCAGCGGGCCGTTGTTGTACCTGGTGGCGTATCAGTACGCCAAGGCCGGGGCCAAGGTGGTAGCGGTACTCGACAGCGCGCCGTTCAGCGCCCAATGCCGTGCGTTACCAGCGCTGCTCGGCCAACCAGCGACGCTGGCCAAGGGGTTGTATTACCGCGCCTGGCTCACCGCCCATGGCATTCCGGTGCACCAGGGCGCAACCCTGTCGCACATCGACGGCGAGCAGCGGGTCACGGGCATTCACTGGGATAAACAGCAGATTGCCTGTGACGCCGTGGCCTTCGCCCATGCGCTGCGCAGCGAGACCCAACTGGCGGATTTGCTCGGGTGTGAGTTTGCCTGGAGCGAATTGAATCGCGCCTGGTTGCCCGAGCGTGATGCGGCCGGGCGCAGCAGTGTCGCGGGCGTGTATCTGGCTGGCGATGGCGCCGGGATCATGGGCGCCGACGCTGCGCAAATGGCTGGCGAGCGAGCGGCATTGGCGTTGCTGGCAGACACCGGCATCGCCATCGACCAGCGTCGCGGCCCCGCGTTGGAGCAGCAATTGGCGGGCATCCAGCGCTTTCGTCATGGTCTGGAAACCGCCTTCCCGTTCCCCGAAAAATGGGCCGCCAGCGCCCCGGATGAATTGATCCTGTGCCGCTGTGAAGAAGTCAGCGTCGGCGAGGTGCGCGCGGTGGTGGATGAGGGCCACTGGGAAGTGAACCGGGTCAAAGCCCATTGCCGGGTTGGCATGGGCCGTTGCCAGGGGCGGATGTGCGGATTGGCGGCGGCGGAAATCATTGCCGAACGCAGTGGGCGCGAAATTGAAAACATTGGCCGCCTGCGGGGCCAGGCGCCGATCAAACCCTTGCCGTTTGGCGTACAGGTGCAGCCATGATCGACAGCGAAGTGATCGTATTGGGCGGCGGGATTGTTGGCGCTTCAGCGGCCTTGATGCTGGCGCAAAAAGGTCGGCGAGTGGTGCTGCTGGAGCGGGACTTTTGCGGCTCGCACTCCAGTGGCGTCAACTATGGCGGCGTGCGCCGGCAAGGTCGTCCGTTGCATCAGTTGCCGTTGTCGCAACGCTCCCATGAGCTGTGGTCCGACTTGCCGGGGCTGATTGGCATCGACGGTGAATACGTGCGCTCCGGGCATCTGAAGCTGGCCCGCAGTCACGATGACCTGGCCGCGCTGCAGGCGTACGCCGACGCTACACATGGCTTTGGGCTGGGCCTGCAAATGCTTGATCACACTCAACTGCGCGCGCGGTTCCCGTGGGTGGGCGATGTGGCGGTCGGCGCTTCGTTGTGCCCGCAAGACGGTCACGCCAACCCGCGCCTGGTCTCCCCTGCCTTTGCCCGCGCCGCGCAACGCCAGGGTGCCAGGGTGATGGAGCAAACCGAAGTCAGTCAGGTTGAACATGACGGCCAGCGATTTCAGGTGCGCTGTGCCAATGGCCTGCACCTGCAAGCCCCGTGGCTGCTGAACTGCGCCGGCGCCTGGGCCAATACCGTGGCCGCACAATTTGGCGAGCCGGTGCCGATGACGTCGGCGCACCCGGCGATGCTGGTGACCGAGCCATTGGCGGTAGTGATGGACGTGAGTACCGGCGTCGAAGGCGGCGGGATCTATGCGCGGCAGGTCGCCCGTGGCAATTGCATCCTGGGGGGCGGTCGCGGTTTTGCGCTGGGCCCGCAACAGGCACGCCCGGGGCAAGCGGCGGTGCTGGAGATTCTGCGCAACGCCGGCGAGCTGTACCCGTTCCTCAAAGGTGCCCAGGCCATTCGCACCTGGAGCGGCACCGAAGGTTACCTACCCGACCACGAACCGGTGATCGGCGACAGCAGCACCCAACCCGGCCTGCTGCACGGTTTCGGCTTTGCCGGCGCCGGGTTCCAGCTCGGCCCTGCGGTCGGTGAAGCCCTGGCAGAGATCGTCTGCGCGGGGACCAGCCGGCAACCCATCGAAGCGTTTTCCATCCGTCGTTTCCAAGCCTGAGAGGAAGAACATGTCCATGATCAAACGTACTGCGCTGTCTTGCCTGTCCCTCGCCCTGTTGAGCACGGCGGCCCACGCCGCACCGACGCTGTACCTGGGCATGAACGGCGGCACCATGGAACGGGTCTACGCCGACAAGGTGCTGCCCGCCTTCGAGAAGGCCAACAACGTCAAGGTGGTGATCGTGCCGGGCACCTCGTCGGACATCCTGGCCAAGGTGCAGGCCAACAAGGACAACCCGCAGATGCACGTGATGTTCCTCGACGACGGCATCATGTACCGCGCCATCTCCATGGGGCTGTGCGAGAAGCTCACGCCTAACCCGACGCTGGATCAGATTCCGGCCAAGGCCAAAATCAAGGACGAAGCGGTTGCGGTGACGCTCGGGGTGACTGGCTTGGGCTACAACGCCAAGATGTTCAAGGAAAAGGGTTGGGCTGCGCCGACGTCGTGGATGGACCTGGCAGACCCGCGGTTCAAGGACAAGGTGGTGTTCCAGTCCCTGGCCTCCTCGACGTTTGGGCTGCATGGGTTTTTGATGTTCAACCGGATTCAGGGGGGCAGCGAGACTAACGTGGAGCCGGGGTTCAAGGCGTGGCCGAAAACGGTTGGGCCTAACGTGCTGGAATATATTGCCAGTTCGGCGAAGATTTCCGAGATGGTGCAGACGGATGAGGCGGCGATCTTTCCGCTGACGCCGACGCAGGTGACCACGCAGCAGTTGTTGGGTGTGCCGATGGAGTATGCGCAGCCCAAAGAGGGCGCGGTGGTGTTGAACGTGGCGGAGTGTGTGATTGCACGCAATGACCAGCCGGAGTTGGCGCAGAAACTGGCGCAGTTCTTGTTGACCGCGCAAGCGCAGGCGCCTGCACTTGAGTTGGGGGATCAGATTCCTTCGAACCCTACTACGCCGACGACTGACAAAACCCGAGCGCGGGTGGAGGCCATGAACAGTTATTTGCAGACGGCGATTTCGATTGACTGGGACCAGGTGAACCAGGCGCGGCCGGAGTGGAATGCGCGGTGGAGTCGGTCGATTGAGCGGTAGGGCTTTTGGTGTGTATATCCATTTTTGGGGTGATGGCTGGTATTGGTTCCGCTCTTACAGCGGGTCACTTTTGAAAGGAGCCCAAAAGTAACCAAAAGGCTCTTGCCCCACCACTCGGCACCTCGCCTAGGCTCGGTGTGCCCGAACGAAGGCATTACTCCGCGGGCCGCCGCGACGGGCCGTCCCTGCCCCGTCGCGGCTAAACCGGCGTCCTGCCGGTTTACCCGCTCCGTACTACCTGCGTTCGGCCAGCGTGGTTGACGGGGCGCCTAAGATCAAGATCACAAGCAGATCAAGAACACAGCGGCCTACAGGCCGGCTTGAGTGTTAAAAGCAGCAGCAAAATCAACGGCCGGCACGGTTCAAATGTAGGAGCTGGCTTGCCTGCGATGCAGACGCCTCGGTGCATCAGATACACCCAGTTGATGCCATCGCCGGCAAGCCAGCTCCTACAGAAAAGCAGCTCTGCTTTCGCTTTGGCTTTTAACACTCAGGTCGGCTTTCCGGCCGGCTGAGTGTTGTAGATCGAAAGCAACGGCAACGGCGAAAGCGGGCACGGTCAATGTAGGAGCTGGCTTGCCTGCGATGGCATCGCCGCGGCGTGTCTGAAAGACCGAGTTGCCTGCATCGCCGGCAAGCCAGCTCCTACGCCTTGCTTTGGCTTTTAACACTCAGGTCGGCTTTCCGGCCGGCTGAGTGTTGTAGATCAAAAGCAACGGCAACGGCGAAAGCGGGCACGGTCAATGTGGGAGCTGGCTTGCCTGCGATGGCATCGCCGCGGCGTGTCTGAAAGACCGAGTTGCCTGCATCGCCGGCAAGCCAGCTCCTACAGCTTTTGCCCTGGCTTTTAACACTCAGGTCGGCTTTCAGGCCGCCGTGCCCTTGATCTTGCTTGTGATCTTGATCTGACTGCCCCATTCAGCCCGAGGCCGAACGCAGGGATTGAGGAGCGGGTAAACCGGCAGGACGCCGGTTTAGCCGCGACGGGCCAGGGACGGGCCGTCGCGGCGGCCCGCGGAGCAATGCCTTCGTTCGGGCACACCGAGCCTAAGCGAGGTGCCGACAGGCGGGGCAGAGCCATTTTTTTACTTTGGGGCTTTTCCAAAGTGAGTCGCTGTAAAAGCGAAACCATAAACCGCCGTTACCGCAAAAACGGATATGTACTCAGCCAACCATCTCCCGCACCCGATACCACAACATCCCCAACGCCAGCAGCGGCGAGCGCAACACCTTCCCCCCCGGGAAAGTCATGTGCGGCACCTGGCTGAAAATATCCAACCCGCGGCTCTGCCCCGCATGAATCCCCTCAGCCAACAACCGCGCACACCAATGGGTAACGTTCAACCCATGCCCCGAATACCCCTGGGCATAAAACACATTCGGGTATTGCTTCAACCGTCCAACTTGAGGAAAACGATTGGCCGTAATCCCAATCTTCCCACCCCACTGAAACTCAATAGCCGTATCCACCAACTGCGGAAAAACCTTGAGCATCTTCGGCCGCATATACCCCGCAATATCCACCGGATCCCGCCCCGAATAATGACAAGCCCCACCAAACAGCAACCGCCGATCCGCCGAAAGCCGGTAATAATCCAACCCCACTTTCTGATCACACAACGCCAGGTTCTGCGGAATCAACTGACTCGCCACCCCAACCGACAACGGCTCGGTAGCAATGATGTAGCTCCCCGCCGGCAACACCTTGCCGCTCAATTTGGGCTCCAGCTCCTCCAGATGCGCATTACACGCAAGCACCAGGCTACCCGCCCGCACGGTGCCGCCAGCGCAACGCACCTGTACCGTCGCACCATGAATCAACTCAAGTACCGGACTGTTTTCGAAAACCCGCACACCAAGTGATTCGGCGAAAGCCGCCTCCCCCAACACCAGGTTCAGCGGGTGCAAATGCCCGGACCCCATGTCCACCAGGCCGCCGGCATACACACCGGATCCCACCACCTGCGCCATATCCTGCGCCGCCACCAACCGGGTCTCAGGCACATAACCCAAGGCTGCCAGGCTTTCCAACTCCCCCTGAAACGCCAAGAACTGCGCCGGCGTATTCGCCAACTCACAAAACCCCCAGCGCAGGTCACAGTCAATCCCGTACTCGCGAATCCGCTCGCCCACCAGCGCCACCGAATCGATCCCTGCCCGCTGAAGGTAACGCACGCCCTCCTCGCCCACATACCGGGCAAAGCCCGACACATCATGGCCAATGCCACGGATCAACTGCCCACCATTACGCCCACTGGCGCCCCAGCCAATCCGCCGGGCCTCCAGCAGGATCACCGACAGCCCACGCTGGGCCAGTTCGATGGCAGTGTTGACGCCAGTGAACCCACCGCCGACCACACACACATCGGCCGTCAGGTCCGCCCCAAGCAGCGGGCGCTCGGGCATGGCGTTGGCCGAAGCCAGGTAATACGAACGGGCGTGGTCGGACGCGGAAGGGTTCATTTGTTGGTCTTCACTTTGCTCCAGGACCGCGTCATCAAGCGCATGACGGCCGGCGTCGGGGTGGTCGAAATGTAGAGTTTGTCGAGCACTTCCTGGGACGGGTAGATCTCAGGGTTGTTCACCAGCTCCGGCGCCATGAAGGCCTTGGCCGCCGGGTTGGGGTTGGCATAGCCGACGCTGGCGCTGACCTTGGCGATCACCTCTGGGTCCAGCAGGTAATTGATAAAGGCGTGGGCGGCTTTCGGGTTGGCGGCATCTGCCGGGATGGCGAGCAGGTCGAACCACAGGTTGCTGCCTTCCTTGGGAATCGAGTAGGCGATGTTCACGCCGTTCTTGGCTTCCTTGGCGCGGTTGGCCGCCTGGAACACGTCGCCGGAATAACCGAAGGCTACGCAGATGTCGCCGTTGGCCAGGTCCGAGATGTACTTGGAGGAATGGAAATAGGTGATGTACGGCCGCAGGGTCAGCAGCTTGGCTTCGGCCTGTTTGTAGTCTTCGGGATTCTCGCTGCGTGGGTCCTTGCCCATGTAGTTGAGGATCGCCGGGAACAGTTCATCCGCCGAGTCGAGGAACGCTACGCCGCACTCGTGCAGCTTCTTGATGTTTTCGGGTTCAAACAGCACGGCCCACGAATCAATATGGTCGATGCCCAGCACTTGCTTGACCTTGTCCACGTTGTAGCCAATGCCATTGGTGCCCCACAGGTACGGCACCGAGTGCTCGTTGCCCGGGTCATTCTTCTCCAGCAGCTTGAGCAGCTTGGGGTCGAGGTTCTTGTAGTTGGGCAGTTGCGAGCGGTCCAGTTTGAGGAACGCGCCGGCTTTTACCTGGCGCGCCAGGAAGTGGTTGGACGGCACCACCACGTCGTAGCCGGTGCGGCCAGCGAGCAGTTTGCCTTCCAGGGTTTCGTTGGAGTCGAATACGTCATAGATCACCTTGATACCAGTCTTGGCCTGGAAGTCGGCCAAGGTGGTCTCGCCGATGTAGTCAGTCCAGTTGTACACGCTGACCGTCTGCGCGGCGTGGCCCGCGCTGCTGAATAACGCCGCCAAGGCCAGCGGGAGAAGCTTTTTCACCAGACGCATATCGACACCCCTTTGCTTGATTGATTTTTATGTATTCACCCAGCCATTGCGTAGCAGCTGTCGAGCCCCGGCGAGGCTGCGTAGCGTTGTATCAGACACAATTGCGGTGGGCCCGACGCAGCCTCGCTAAGGCTCGACAGCTGCTACGGGCAGGGTTGGACGTGTCGTCAGACACTCAGCAGCAGGAACTCACGCTCCCAGGAGCTGATCACCCGCTTGAAATTCTCGTGTTCGGCGCGCTTTACCGCGACGTAGCCGCGCACAAACTTGTCCCCCAAATACTGTTTGACGGTGTCGCACTCTTCCATGCGTGCCAGGGCGTCTTCGATGGTGATTGGCAGGCGCAGATTGCGGCGCTCGTAGGCACGGCCTTCTACCGGCGCGCTGGGCTCGACCTTTTCGATCATGCCGAGGTAGCCACACAGCAGGCTCGCGGCGATGGCCAGGTACGGGTTGGCATCGGCGCCCGGCAGGCGGTTTTCGACACGCATGGCGTCGGGGCTGGAGCTCGGTACGCGCAGGCCGACGGTGCGGTTTTCTTCGCCCCACTCGACGTTGACCGGTGCCGAGGTGTCCGGCAGGAAGCGGCGAAACGAGTTCACGTTGGGCGCAAACATCGGCAGCAGCTTGGGGATGTACTTCTGCAAGCCACCAATGTGGTTGAGGAACAACTGGCTTTTGTTGCCGTGCTCATCCACAAACACCTGCTTGCCGGTGGCGATCTCCACCACGCTCTGGTGCAGGTGCATGGCGCTGCCGGGCTCGTCGGCCACGGGTTTGGCCATGAAGGTCGCGGCCACGTTGTGCTTGAGCGCGGCCTCACGCAAGGTGCGTTTGAACACCGTGATCTGGTCTGCGAGGTCGAGGGCATCGCCGTGGCGGAAGTTGATTTCCATCTGCGCCGGGCCGTCTTCATGGATCAGTGTGTCGAGGTCCAGGCCCTGGGCTTCGCACCAGTCGTAGACGTCTTCGAACAGTGGGTCGAATTCGTTGGCGGCATCGATGGAGAACGATTGGCGGCCACTTTCCGCGCGGCCGGAACGGCCCAGCGGGGTCTTCAGCGGCAGGTCCGGGTCTTCGCAGCGCTGGGTCAGGTAGAACTCCATTTCCGGCGCGACAATCGGCTGCCAGCCTTGGTCGGTATACAGTTGCAGGACCTTTTTCAGCACGTTGCGCGGCGACAATTCGATGGGGTTGCCCTGCTTGTCGAAGGTGTCGTGGATCACGATCGCGGTGGGCTCGATGGCCCATGGTATGACGTAGGTGGCGTTGGCCACCGGGCGGCAGATCATGTCGATGTCGGCCGGGTCCAGCAGGTCGTAGTAGATATCGTCGTCGACAAAGTCCCCGGTTACCGTTTGCAGCAACACACTTTCCGGCAGGCGCATGCCTCGCTCATGCAGGAACTTGTTGGTGGGCGAAATCTTGCCGCGTGCGATGCCAGTCAAATCACTGATCACGCATTCGACTTCGGTAATCTTGTGTTCTTTCAGCCAGGCGGACAGCTGATCGAAGGGGGCGTTCATAAGGACCTCGTCATGGGTTGGATGATGCGCCGGCGGGCTTCCCTCGCGGCGCATTGAGGTCTATCTTGGGCCAGCCGTCCAACGGCATCTATCCACTTTGCGCCAACCACAACGCACCAATAGAGTGCGCCCAGGTTACCCATGACACAGGCAACAGCTTTGCGCGTACAGGCCTTCACCACCGGTGATGTGGCCGCTCAATGCAGTGCGACACCCGGTTGGGTGCAGCAGTACCAGCAGATGTCCCCGGGGCATTTTGCCGGGCAGATTCGCTACCTCGACCTGCAAGGCGTGGAGGTATACGAAGAGCAGATGAACACCCGGGTGGAGCAAAATTTCAACGCGCCGCCGGGCTCGCTGGCGTTCTGTTTTGATGGCAGCGACAACGCGCTGTATGTGCTCAATGGCGAGAGCCGCAACACTTGGATCACCCCGGAAAACTACCGCGAAGTGGCGGTGGTGTTCGGTCCGCAGTTCGTGCAGCGCCATGGGCTGGATGTAGCGAACCTGGAGGGGTTGTTCATGGCCCCGCTCAACTCCCTGCAAAACGCGTTGTTCAGCCGCTGGCTCAGCGGCACGCTGACACGGCTGTCGGCGACGTTCGACCCGCCCAGTCGTGATGCCCTCACCCAGCAGCTGCTGGACGATTGCCTGTTCATCCTCGACAACGCGTGCGTGTGTCTGGACCAGGGTTCATGGCAACGGCGTACCGAGGCGCGAATCATCATGGCGCGCATTGGCGAATGGGCAGCGGATAGGCCGGATGAAACCGTCAACCTGCTGGAACTGGCGCGCATTGCCGGGGTGCCGTTGCGCCAGTTGCAGCATGGGTTCAAGACGTATACCGGAATGAGCCCGGCGCAGTGGTTGAGGCTGCGCCGGTTGAACAGTGCACGGCGCGAGTTGTTGAATCCGCCGTCAGTGGAAACCACCGTGGCCGAGGTGGCGATGAACTGGTCGTTCTGGCATCTGGGACGGTTTTCCAACAGTTATCGGGCGTTGTTTCAGGAGTTGCCGAGCGAGACCCTCAAACGCCACAAATAAATGTAGGCACCCGCCCCCACAGTTTGACCGCGTGATTCAGCCATTTCAGCGGTACCGAATCCGGCCCCGCCAGGTACGACACCCGCGGCGTCTCAAAGCGAACCATTCTCGAAAACTTGTAAAACGCCGCCGTTATGCCTAGCTTATGCGCCCTCCGCTCTGCGCTCTCAGGCCTTCCCCCATGGTTTTGCGTCTTCGCCCCGCTGTTCGTTCACATTTCGCCCTTGGCTTGTTACTCAGCGCAGGTATTGGTAGCAGCCAGGCGGCTGACATTGAATTGCCGCAGGTGAAGGTCCAGGGCCAGGATGAGTCCGGCTATAACAGCGATACCGCCTCAGTGGGCGGGTTCAATGAGGCGCCGTTGCTTGATACACCGGCCTCGATCGCGGTGTTCAACGAGTCGCTGATCAAGGACCAACAGGCTCGCTTGCTCAGCGAGGTGCTGCGTAATGACGCCTCGGTGGGCGACAGCTACGCGCCTGTCGGCTACTACGAAAACTTCGTGGTACGCGGCTTCTCGCTGAATGCCGCCAGCAGCTACAAGATCAACGGCCGCACCATCACCGGCGAGCAGAACGTACCCCTGGAAAACAAGCAACGCGTGGAGTTGCTCAAGGGCTTGTCGGGTATGCAAAGCGGGATTTCCGAACCCAGCGGCGTGATCAATTACGTGACCAAGCGCCCGGAGGATGTGCGCTCGGTGACGGTGTCCACCGATGATCGCGGCAGCGGTTACCTGGCTACCGATGTAGGCGGTTGGTTTGGCAGCGAGCAACAGTTCGGCCTGCGAGCCAACGTGGCCCATGAAGACCTCAATTCCTATGTCGAACATGCCAACGGCCACCGGGATTTCCTGTCCCTGGCGTTCGACTGGAACATCAGCCCCGATGCGGTTTTACAGTTGGATGCCGAGTATCAGAACAAGCAGCAGCGCTCGGTGCCGGGTTACCAGTTGTTGGGCGGGACCGAAGTGCCGCACAACGCATCGCCAAAAAAACTGCTGGGGCACCAGAGCGGCGCGAACCAGGTGGGCATTGATTCGCTGAACCTCAATGGCAAGTTTGAATACCGCTTCAGTGACCAGTGGAAAGGCAGCGTGAGCGCAGCGCGCAGCAAGGTGGTGATTGATGATTACAGTTCGTTTGCGTGGGGTGGCGACACTGCCGGCAACGGTAATTACTTCAGCCCGGAAGGCGACTACGGCATCTACGACTTCCGCAGCCCGGATGACACCCGCCGCGATGATGAAATCCAGGCCGCGATGACCGGGTTATTCAACACCGGTGGGCTGGGGCATGAGCTGACCTTTGGCACCAGCGCGTTCCGCCGAATCGTGGACAACCGTGAGCCAATCAATGAATGGGTCGGCACGGGCAACATCAACCAGGAACCGGAAAATTTCCCACGCTACGAGGGCGAACTCAATCCCAGCCACCGTCGCCTGGATAGCCGCCAATACGGCCTGTTCCTGACTGACACCCTAAGCTTCAACGAACAATGGCAGGCCGTGCTGGGTGGCCGTGAAGTACGCCTGGACGAGCGCGCCTACGATACCAACGGCGATGAAGCGCGCCATACCCAGCAATACGTGTTCCTGCCCCAGGCTGCGCTGATCTACAAGCCGATCGAAAACCTGTCGCTGTACACCAGCTACAGCAAAGGCCTGTCCTTGGGCGGCACGGCCCCGTGGTATGCCCTTAACAACCTTGACACCCTCGCCCCCACTGTCTCCCGCCAGATCGAAGCCGGCGTCAAATACGACTGGCACCGCATCAGCTTTGCCGCCGCGATCTTCCAGACGCGCCAAGCCTATCAATACGCCAAGCCGGATGACGGCGGCGACTACACCTACGTACAACAAGGCGACCAGAAAAACACCGGCCTGGAACTGTCTGCCAATGGCTGGGCCACCCAGCGCTTGCAGATTGCTGCCAGCGTCGCGGCGATTCGCGCACGGGTGACGGGCAGCGGCACTCCGGACTACGAAGGCCATCAGGCGATCAACGTGCCGAAGCTTCGCGCGAGTGTGTATGCCGACTACGCCCTGCCCTGGGTCGATGGCCTGGCGTTGCTGGGCGGCGTGCAATACAGCGCCAGCAAGTACGCCAATCGCACGGGGGACGTGGAGGTGGGCGACTACGCGATCGTCAATGTCGGCAGCCGCTACACCACCAGGCTCGATGGCTATGAAACGGTGTTGCGCCTGAGCGTCGACAACCTGTTCGACAAGCGTTACTGGCGCGACACCGGCGAATACCTGGGCGATGACTACCTGTTCCAGGGCGCACCGTTGACCGCACGCTTGAGTGCAACGGTTAACTTCTAGAGCGCCTGGAGACTGCTGCGCAGCGGGAGCAAGCCTCCCGCCCCACCGGCTCTGCGTTGTTACTTAGGCATCTTGCGAAATCCCACTGCCAAACGGTTCCAACTGTTGATGGTGGCAATCGCCACGCTCAGGTCGACTTGCTCCTGGGCGCTGAAATGCGCGGCCAGTTCGGTGAAATCTTCATCCGGCGCGTGCGTCTGGCTGACCAGTGTCAGGCTTTCAGCCCAGGCCAGCGCAGCGCGCTCACGCGGGGTGAAGAACGGCGTTTCACGCCAGGCCGACACGGTGTACAGGCGGCGCTCGGTCTCGCCACCCTTGCGGGCGTCGGCGGTGTGCATGTCGAGGCAGAAGGCGCAGCCGTTGATCTGCGATACGCGCAGGCGCACCAGTTCCAGCAGGGGCAGTTCGATGGACAGTTTGCCGACGGCGGCCTCCAGGGCGAGCATGGCTTTCATGGCGTCAGGGGAGGCGGTGTAGAAGTCGGTACGGGTTTGCATGGTAGTACTCCAGAACAGTGGGGATTGGTGTCTAGAGTAGTGAGCAGTTGGCGTGGGGCAAATAGCCAATCCGGGGGAAGATCAGGTAGCCAATCTCAGTGCCCGGCCTGTTCCTCGACGCGGCGCTTGTGGGACTCGGCATACGCGGCTTCGCGTGCCAGCAGCAGCGGGTCATCGGACGGTTCGATCCCGGCGGGCAGTTCCAGGGGATTAAAGTCGATGTCACGGCAGGCACCGTCGATCTGCGGTTGTTGCCGGTCGATCACCAACACGCCCGCGTCGATCTGCCGTCGCTGTTCTTCGGGCCAACGCAGGGTGGCGTCGGTGGTGGAATCCCCGGGCCCGGCCAGGGTGATCATGAGGTGCCAGCGCGCTGGCGACCGCGCCACTCGGTTGGCAAAACCAAACGCGAGAAAATCCGGGTCACTGGCCTCTTGCGCAGTCATTGATGTGTAAGGCGTCTGCGGCACCATGCTCCAGCGCACAAACCGCACCTGGCCCTGGGCATCGGTCATGCGAAACGCATTCACGCTATAGAACGCGGTGTTGTCGAACCCGGATGATGCTGGATGGTCTGCCAGCCAGGCTTCGAATGGTTGAATCTCGGGATGCGCCTTTTTGAACGCGTGCATTTTCTGCGGGTCGGGGCCGCTGGCGCCGTACTCCGGCATCGAGGCCCGCAGTTGTTCATAGAGACCCTCGGGCGTGTTGACCGGGAACACTGGCACCGAATTCATCGCGGTGTACCAGGTTTGGCCATCGGTGCCGGTGAGGCTCAAGGCCATGCTGCGGATCATGCCGTGGGCATCGGCCTGGGCCGGGTCGCCACCGGCCGCCGACAACCGGCCGATTACCGGCACGCTGCCGCGCTGTAACACCACGGCGCTGGAGATTTCTACAGCACTACCACTGCCTTCAAACCTGCCCGTGATGCACAGGCCCTTGGCGTGGTTGCGCCGAAATCCTGGATGAGCCCCACCGGAGGCCGCTTCCATCTCATCGACGATTTGTGCCGCAGTAGGGGACGGGGAAAGTGCCCAGGCCAGCCAACCCGCGTGATAACCCCAGGTACCGAGGGCAAGGGTGACAGCTGCAAGGGGGAAAATCAGACGATGGGGCTTTTTCATCAAACTACCTGGAATCGCAGCATTGGGATCCAATGCCCGATCCCGGTACTGTCATTTCTGGATATCAGCGACCCACAATGGTGCGCGGGAAACAGCGAACAATTGTCCGGCCGTACGGTCCGCGACAAGCCGGGCAACGGCCTTGAGGTCCACGCCTTCGGGCTCGCCGATCAGCGCGTAGCCCAGCTCAGACTGGCGCCAGGTAACAACGTTCATTTGTGCCACGCTTTGTTGGGCCAGGGACTGGTCCGGCTTGGGCTCTTTCATTACGCACAAGGCTACCGGCGCACCGTTTTCGGGCAAGTAGACCAGCTGGATCAGCGCCTTATTGTTAAAGCGCAAACGCTGCACGCGCTTGAAGGTCAGCCCGGCGGAACTCAGGTCCGGCACGCGCAGGGCCAGGCCATCGACCTCGCGAATATCGGCCAGGGTCTTGGTCACCACATCGGTAGGCTGCGCGCCGTAATCCACGGTTTCACGGGTGTACAAATGCTGATAAGCAGCGGCTTGCTGCACCCAGGGTAAAGTCTGGGCAACGGCAGGCGCAGCGGCGTCAAACCCGGGTTTGACCACGCCGTTGAGTACGCCAACTTGCAGCACCAACGCATAACAGGCGGCGCCGGCGGCGAAGGTCAGGGCTGTCCATGCAAATTTAGGTCGGTACTGGCCGAACAAGCGGGCAAAAACGCTGTCTTTTCTAACAGTCGAGGGTGCAGATACCGGCGCCGCATGCTGGGCAGCCGAATGCTGTGCCGCCAATGCTGCAATATTGAGCTTGAGGCTCTCGGGTACCGGCGGCAACTTTTGCCGGGCAAACGCTTCCTCATACGGCAGGCAGGAAGCCATCAACTGGGAGACGCGCTGGGCCAAATCCGGCGAAGCGTCCATAAGCCGCTCAAGCTCCTGGTTCTGTTGCGGCGACAGTTCGCCGTCAACATAGGCCATGAGCAGGGCATCGTCCGCTACCATTGGGTCATTACTCCATTTATTCATCATGACTACGTTACGTGATCTCGGCCTTGTGGGCCAATGCGGCTGGTCAACGGGTAGCTGAGAGCCATCATATTGATATCAGTGAGCATGCTGCAACAGGTAGAAACACTAAAAGACAAACCGAAAATACTTTAAAACAGGAGCAAATACTCTAAGACAACACCTGTGAATCGAAAATATTCCCTCGGCCGTTTAAATATTATATGTTTCATATTGCGTCTGTATCTTTCCAGTGACAATGGCACAATAATTAGTTGGCCCGCTTTGTGCAATCGCACCAAATATCGCTACTCTGCACGCGCTTTCCCAGGATCCTCGGCAACGCAATGGACGCCCAGACATTGGCATCCGCTACGGCATGACCTCGTAGCCTGACCGCTCCATTTTAGGCATCCAGAAATAATAAGAGGAAATATGTCGATCACCGGTGCAGATTTACCCGCACTGCTGCCAGAACTGCTGCCGCGCCTCTGGGCGTTTGCGTTGCGGATTTCGGGCGACAAGCACGATGCCGAGGATCTGGTCCAGCTTGCCTGTGTGCGTGCACTGGAACGGTCCCACCAATTGCAGCCAGACACGTCAGTGTTGAGCTGGATGTTTTCTATCGTCCATTCCACCTGGATCAACGAACTGCGCTCACGCAAGGTGCGCAGCCGTTCGCGCATGGACTGGAACGACGAGTTTCTCGAAACCGTCAGTGATCCCGAGGCGCCCAACCCCGAGTCCGACCTGATGCACCGGCAGATACTCGACGCCGTGCACAAGCTGCCCGAAGGCCAGCGCGAAGTGATGTTGCTGGTGGGCGTGGAACGCTTCAGCTACAAGGAAGCCGCCGAAATGCTCGAATTGCCGATCGGCACAATCATGAGCCGGTTGTCGCGGGCCCGTCAGGCGATCGGCGCGCTTTTTGATTCGCCGAAAAGCAAACCTTTGCGCGCTCGCTCGGACGCGTAGTCAGCACCTCTATGGCGTCCTGAAGGGGGCCACCCCAGGGATCACGCCAGCCCTCCTCCCTCCCCTCGAAATGCACTGGGGCTCAGGCCGGTCCAGCGCTTGAATGCCCGCCGAAAACTGCGCACATCGCTGTAGCCGACCTCCTCGGTAATACGCTCGATGGACAAGCCCGGGTTACTCAACAAGCCCATGGTTCGCGCCCGCCGCACCTGTTCCAGCAAGCCTTCAAACGTCAGCCCGTGCTCGGTCAGGCGCCGACGCAAGGTGCGCCCGCTCATGTTCAAGTCACTGGCAACCTTTTCCAGTTGGCTGCCCTGTAAATCCCGGGAAATAGCCCGCTCCACGGCCTGGATCAAATCCATTTTCTGATGCAACTGGGCGCTTTCCAGTTCCAGCAACTCCAGCGCCTGGCGCAGCGCCAGGGCGTGATGGTTGGGCAGGCGCACGTCCAGCCAGTGGCTGGCCAGGACCATGCGGTTATGCAGGCAGCCAAAGCGCACATCCACGCCAAACAGCCGGTGATACTCGGCCACATAGGGTGGCGCGGCGTGGATAAATTCCACCCGCAACGGCATGAACCCCTCGCCCACCAAGGCCCGGCCATACACCATCAGGCTGGCGAAGAATTCTTCGGCGGCAAACACCTGTACTTCGGCGTAGGGCAGCAGGCATTCGATATCGACGAAAACTTCCTGGGCGCCTTCATGGGTGCGCGAGGTGGCGATGCCGCCGGAGGTGTGCTGATGGCGCTCGCCAATGGCAAACGCATCGCGCAGGGTCTTGCACAGTGAAATCACATGCCCGAGCAGGCCCAGGGTGCCGAGTACATTCTGATGGCCCACCCACAGGCCCAGCCCCTGGTCGGGCAACACCTTGAGTGCACGCTGGATCATCGCAACCGCCTGGCGATAGGAAATCCGCTGGGCCGGGTCGTCCAGGTCGGCCAGGGTAAACCCCAGGCCACGGCACAGGTGCTCGGCACTCGCGCCCTTTTGCGCGACCACGTGTCCGAGGGTTTGCAGCAGAAATGGCGAGACCAGGGCCAGGTCATAGTGCGGATCAACGGCTTTCCTTTGCATGGATCTTCGATTCCCGACTGAGTGCTTCAGTTCTTGTTTTGGAAACATCCTGACAATCATAGGCGCTTGCAAGAGGCGCCGCACTCTGGATGAAAGCTGTCCGCCAAAGTCCCCCTATATGGCCGCCAATACCCTGCCCTGCCGGGCGCCGAGGGCTTATTTCTATAGGCAGCGTGTTTCTAACAATAATAATGAGCCCAGACATGAACCCGACCCGTGCGTTTCATCCCGTGCAACTCGCCCTGTTAACCCTCATAAGCCTGCCGGCCCTGGCCACCGAAGGCGGCGTGGACAATATCGGCCCCGGCACCGACGGCTTCTACATCCTGCCGCTGGACGTCAACAACCTGCCCGACCACATGTTCGCGTTCAACCTCTATTACAACCATTACGAAGCCACTAGGCTCGACATCAGCTCACTGGGCGGCAAGGTATCGGACGTGAAGATCAAGTCGGACGCGATCATCCCGCGCCTGGATTACCTCAGCCCGCTGCGGGTCTTCGGCGGGCGCTTGGGGGCCTACATCGCCCAGCCGTATCTCAAGCAGCAGGTGTCGCTGTTCGGCATGTCCGACACCCGGGAAAGCATGGGCGACACCACCGTGGCGCCGATCATTCTCTGGGACCTGGGCAAGAACCTCACCGTGGGCACCGCCCTGGAAATCACCCTGCCCACCGGCGAATACGACGCCACGCGCCTGGCCAATACCAGCAACAACTTCTACACCTACAAGCCGCTGGTGTCGGCCACCTGGATGCCCAACGAGCGCACCGAGCTGTCGATCAAGACCACCTACAGTTTCAACAAGGAAAACCCCGACACTCATTACCGTTCGGGGCAGATTTTCCACTTCGATTATTCGGCCAGTTATAAAGTGACCGACAACCTCAGCCTTGGGGTCAACGGTTACTACCTCAAGCAAACCACCGACGATAAGCAGTACGGGCATACCGTGGTGAACATCTACGGCGAAGACGTGGATGACGGGGTCAAGGGCCAGGTGTTTGCGATTGGGCCGGCGGTGTATTTCACCTTCCTCAAGTACGCCAGTGCCGAGGTGCGCTGGGCCAAGGAGTTTGATGTGCAGAACCGGCCGGAGGGCGACATGCTGTGGGCGAAGGTGACGATACCGTTTGCCTTGTAAACCCGGTTGAACATGTGGGAGCTGGCTTGCCTGCGATAGCATCACCTCGGTATCACTGAAAAACCGAGTTGCCTGCATCGCAGGCAAGCCAGCTCCCACATGTTGATCGGGTTTCTTCAGCTGTAGACCGGCCAGGTATCGACGATTTTCCCGCCCCGCACCGCCAGCAAATCCCCGAACTGCAGCAGCACAAACTCACTCTGGGTCGGACGCAAAAACACCTGGTCTTCGATGCTCAACCCCACCTTGGGCGAACCGTTGACCATCTCCTGATTGGAGCTGCGCCCGTACAGGTCATTACTCTGCAAGCCTGCGGGCGATTCAAATTCAGCCATCCAGTTACCGCCATAAATAAAGAACGTGCCGCGCTGATTCGCATCCCACCACGAGAACAAACGTGACTTGCCATCCAGCGCCGGGATATCCACCGGCCCAGTGCTTTTCAACACAGGCGTGGCGATATAGGCCGCTGGCACATGCTCACTTAAAGACGGCAAGTCATAGTGGGTAGGCTTGAGCAACGCGGTGCCCACCGACACCTCGCTGCTGAGTTTTTCCTGCTCATGGATGCGGTAACTCGGGCTCCCCGCCGTGTTCAACGTCAGCCCGTCGCGCCACAGCGGCGCAAAGTGCTGGCGGGTGTAATCCACATAACCGCTGTAGCGCTGCATGACCTTGTCGAACAAATCCTGCGGCGAACCCAGAATCCCTGGCACCCCCATGCCCACAAACGGGTCGTAACCCATGAACCCGGCAAATTCCAACTGCGGCGGGTGCGCGCTGATCAGCGTCAGCATCTGCCCCAGCACCGCGTTGTCACTGATGCCGCCGCGATGTAGGCCCACATCCAGTTCAATATTCACCCGCAGCCTGGTGCCCAACCCTTGGGCCAGCGCCAGGTATTGCTGCAGGCGCTCGGGCGTGTCCAGCAGCCATTGCAGCTGCCGGGACGGGTCGAACGGGCCTTTGTGGGTTTGGTAAAACAACTCGGCCGAACGCACCGGCAACGGCTTGCCCAGCAGGATATCGGCGTCGGGAAACACCTGGGCGTCATGATTCAGAAACGGCTGGTGAAACGACATCAACCGCTGGGTGCCCGCGCGCTTGGCGATGTAGGCCAGCAGCCCCGGCGACGGCAGGGATTTCTCCACCAACCGCAGGTGTTTGCCGCCACGCTGCACCGCCTGCATCACCACGTCGATGTTGTGGTCCAGCTTGTCCAGGTCGATCAGCATCACCGGGCGCATCGGCCCGTGTTCCTTGAGTTCCTGGTTGAGTGTGCGGAAATATTCGCTGTAAGGACTGCCCCGGTCGCCCGGCCTGAGCAAAATCGCCCCGCCCACCAACAATACGCCGGTGCCGAGCATGAAATGTCTGCGGTTCATCAGGCCACTCCCAAAATTGACGACAGGTGCGCATTGAGGAATTTGCCGCTGGGGTCCAGCTCGCGACGTATCCGGGTAAATTCCTCCCAGCGCGAATACAACGGCTGCAAGGTGCGCGCATTGAGGGTGTGCAACTTGCCCCAGTGCGGGCGGCCGGCGTATTTCCAGAAGATCGGTTCCACGGCGGCGAAGAAGTTGTGGTGGTCCATGGTGTAGTGCTGGTGCACGGAGATCGAACAGCTGTCGCGGCCCTCGAACATGCTCAACGGGATGTCATCGGCCTTGACGTAGCGGTACTCGATGGGAAACCAGGTACGCAGGTCCTTGTCGTTGATCAACTTGAGAATTTCCCGCAGGCAGGCCGGGCCGTGTTCGGCGGGCACCGAGTATTCCATCTCGTTGAAGCGCACGTTGCGCACATTGGCGTATACCTGGAACGACTCGGCGACGCGGTCATCGAAACTGGCGAAAAAGCGCAGGCTGTTGAGCGAGGTGCGGCGTGCGTCGGGGAAATCGCTGCCGTATTTGTCGAGCTTTTCGATGATCGATACAAACTCATTGCCGCCCGCCTCGGCCGGGTCGATGGGCGGCGTTTGGGGGTCGGTGGTTTCATTCAGGGCGATCGACAGCGCGTAGTCGGAATGGGTCACCACGAGCATTTCCCAATGCTGGTTGTCCCGGGTGTTTTTCGCCACGTCTTCCAGCAGCTCTTCGGTCTTGGCGATCCACTGGCGCTCCCGCAGGCGGTACGGTGCGCGGTTTTGCAGGCGGATCTGGGTGGCCACGCCGAGGGCCCCGAGGGACACCCGGGCGGCGCTGAACACTTCGGGATGGCGGTTCGCGTCGCAGTCCAAAACCTCACCCTGGGCCGTCACCAGTTGCAGGCCGGTGACGCAACCGGAATACGAGGTGAAACCCACACCGGTGCCGTGGGTCGAGGTGGAAACCGCACCGGCCAGGGTCTGGTAGTCGATATCCGCCATGTTCGGCAGCGCCTGGCCGACGTCTTTCAATGCCTGGCCCATGCGCGACATCGGCGTTCCGGCGGCGAAGGTCGCCTGCAAGGCCTGCGGGTCATGCGCCAGCAGGCCATTGAAATAACTCAGGGACAGCAGCGTGCCATCGGTGGGCACCAGGGCACTGAAGGAATGGCCCGAGCCTACCGGGCGCACCTTGCCCGGTGCCTGGCCGATGACCTGCACCAGTTCATCAAGATTTTTCGGCGCCAGCCGGGCCAGGGGCAAACAGCTCTGCGCCCCCGACCAGTTGCGCCACGGAATCAGCCGCGGCGCCCGGGCCAACTGGGCCAGCACCGGGTTGCTGGTCAATGCCATGAATGCGCCGGTTACCGCGCCGCGTTGCAACAATTCTCGCCGTGAAAGCGCCATTGCCTACCCCGTTATTTTTATTGGATGTGTTGGCCCGACATAAAGCTGATCAGCCCCAGGAATTGCTCTTCGGAGCACTGCACGCACAGGCCCATCGGCGGCATACCGCTGTAGCCGTTGATGGTGTGGTCCAGCAGGGTGTCCGGGCCCTGGGCGATGCGCGGGCTCCAGGCCGGGCCGTCACCCGTCAGCGGCGCGCCCGAAGCCGGGTTGGCGTGGCACAGCTTGCAACTGGTGTCGTAGACCTGGGCCAGGGCCGCGTCACCGGGCATGGCATTGGCCGCCGTGGCGCGTTCGGGTGGATGTTTTGGTTTATCGTTACAGGCTGTCAGCAGGCAGGTCACGGCCAGCAGCAGACACATGCGACGGGGGTTGATTGCCCGCATAGCCACCCTCTCTCTTATTGTGTGAAAGCGTGACTCACACTAAGCCAGCCTGGGCGCGGCGTTGAGGGTATTGGGGGCCAGAAAGGGGGGCTTGGGCGGACAGCTGATTGAGCAACCACGTGGCTCAATGTGGGCGCGAGCAGGCCCGCTCCACGTTTAGAATCGAGGGGGTCTTAGAAAGCTATACCCACCTTGAACCCCATCTTCGTCACGCTTGCGCTTGGGGCGGCCATCGATGGTGCCCGGTGCCGCAACCAGGGCCAGGACCGAGGAGTTTCTGAGGATTTTTTCCGAATAGTCTGGACATCGTTTTACGTCTCCTTGGTAGGAGGCAAATTATTCAGGAAACGCTTCGAACCCGCATTTTGGCGAACGGTTCGAATTAATTTGCAGCCTTTTTACCTGAAACGCTTCAGCGAAGGCTCTATATCAACCCTCTTGAATGGGAGCCAACAAACCACCGAGAACCGGCCGCAACTGTGGATGCTCGGGCAGGCGAATGCCAAAGCTGGCTTGCAGCAGGGTCAGCAGCTCATCCACGTTATCGATTACGCGCTTTTCGCTGGCCCGGTCCAGGTAGTGAATCGCGTACTGGCCATTGTTCAGCGTGCGGCGAAAACCCGGGCCGATCAACGCGACCTTCAACTGCCCCAGGAACGGCGAATTGGGGTGGGTGGAGACGTACCAATTGCCGATTTCGTAGTCGATGCGCGACTGCACCTGCAGGTCGAACACATACAGGCCACGCCACTCACCGGCGACCTGCGCCCATAAGGTGTAGTTGCCTTCGTTCAGGCTCAGTCGATAGGGTTCATGGGCGGTGGCCTGGGTGGCATCGGTGTCCAGTTGCAACGGGCTGCTGGGCACCATGCCACCAAAGCCGACATCGCTGATGTAGCGCACACCGTCCAGGGTCACCAGGCTCAGGCGATGGGTGCGCGCCGTGAGTGCATCGGGCGGCCCGCCCATCACCACGCGCCCGGTGATGCCCCGCGCGTCGAAGCCCAACTCCTGCAGCAAAGCCAGGAACATCTGGTTCAGCTCGTAGCAATAACCGCCACGCCCGTCGAACAGGACTTTGTGCTCGATGCTCGGCAAATCGATCGGTACGGGTGCGTGCAGCAAGGTCGACAGGCTTTCAAACGCGAAGGTACAGACGTGGCGCAACTGCAAATCCTGCAGGGTTTGCAGGGTGGGCGGTGGCGGCGTGTCGTAGCCCAGACGTTGCAGATACAAGTGGCTGTGGGTCAGCTCAGGCATGACGCGATCCTTGAGTCGGTGCGAAAAGACCACTAATACCCTGTAGGTCGTTGTTTGCCAATTGGGATATGACTCAAATGCAAGCCTTGGGAGGCGCAAACTTTCTGAACCTTTCTGAACTGATTTATATCAATTCAGTACAAGACAGGGAGCCATGATGAGTACCGCAATGATCTACACCATCCACTACTTGCTACACGGCGAAGCGAAAACCTTTGTGGTGCGCGCCGAAGTCATGAACAACGCCGAAGCCTGGCATTGGGCAGCGGTTGACGCCGATGTTGCCCACGTGGGCCGCATTGGTCGCCCGGGCCATGAACGGGTGAAAAAAACCACGCGGCCCTGGGCCGAGAAATTTGGCATTACCGAGGTAACCTGGACGGCTCCGAAGCACTTGGGCTGAGTGAAAACGGCCCCGCCCTCGGGCGGGGCTTGCGTGAACCCAACCGCTACACATCAGGCAGCAGCGCTTGGATTTAGCCTCATGAAGAATTATTTAAGGTTCGACAGTGCTTCCCCCGCCCTTTCCCCTCGTGGCCTTTCGTGCCACGTTCGTTCATCCAAAAAATCAAAAGCTTAGAAAAATAGCAGCGCACACGTCAGCATTTTGGCGGGCTAATTTGAATAGCCTCCTATCTTTTTATCGCGCTATTTATTCCAAAAAGGTCTTTTACGCGCAAATTGGCGGCATGGTGTATTAGCGCCGGAATGTAACAAGTTGTTTCACGTTTATTACCGTATTTCGGTATCGCAAAGGGGGCTTCCTGTCGGAGAACAGGATTATTCCGTTCGTTCCGACGCAGTGGTTTACGCCTGGGAAATTGATAATTTTGCTTCCGCCACCAACGGGGGATGCAAACAAGGGATCTGAATTAATTATCGAGGCTTGAACCCATGAACCATGTGATCAACTCAATACTTGAAGATACGTCGACCAGTTTGTCCATCCGGCATACCAGCCCTGCCCTGCTACATGACGTATTGTGGCGAGCCCTGGAGCAGGCGCTCAAGGCAACCCCGGAAGACGCTTCCCAAACCCCACACACCCGGGCCTGTTTGAGGATCTACGCCGAAATCGACACCCTTTCCTACTTGGACAAGGCCGACTCGAAATTGGCCGCCGCGCTGGGGAAAGCCTTCTTCGAATCACGCTCCAGCAAAGACGTCGAGGCGTTCTGGAAGTTACTGTTGATCAAGCAACTGTTGTTCGAGTTGTCTGTGCGCAGCGTCGCCACTCATATTACTTCGCAGACCAACGACAGCCGATTGCCTCTCACACCCGAGCCCGTGCTACTGACCGGTCACGGCCAGGTAAACATCAGCCTGGGCCTGCTATGCAAAGAGACCGACCAACTCAGGCATTCCGTGGTGCAGGCCTTGCAGAAACTGGCCCAGCATGTCGAAGACAACGGGCTGAAAAAGCCTTTTTCCACCCAGTTGATCTTGTTGGAGCTGTACAACGCCGTGTGGTCGGGCAGCAACGGTATCGACATCGAGTCACAGATTTTCTATGCCGACAGCGTTTATGACGCACTCCCCGACGTCTATCAGACATTGGGCCTGGCGACCCAGGAAAAGTGGCTGACCTTGTTTACCTGGCTGTACGGCGACAAGGATGGCCGCCCGTACGATACCAACCAGCACACCGAAACCCTGGTGATTGCGCTGGAACACGCGATTCGCGGCCGCTATATCGCCGACATCAACGGCTTGATCCAGAACGGCGGCGCGCGGCATCGCCTGGAAGAGATTCGCGCACGGCTGGACAAGGATCACCCCAAAAGCTTTGAACATCCCAGCGAACTGGCCGATGCGCTGGGCGGTATCCGTTTCGCCCAACCGGCCGCCATCGACCGGCTGCTGCTACGGATTCACGCCTTCGGCTTTCACTACCTGGAGATCGAGTTTCGCGAGAACGCGCAAATGTTCGCCAGCGTGGTTGATGAAATTCTCTCCAGCCAATGGATGCAGGACATCGGGCAAGGCGCAGGCCAGCGTTATCGCGACCTGGATGAGCCCGCGCGCAAGGCCGTGCTCGTGGCTGCGCTGGAACACAAGGGTGGCGTGCCTCCGGCTGCCCTCTGGCAAGGATATTTGCAACACACCGGCGCGGCTTATGAAGAGAAAGCCCAGCGTTATGTGGGCCAGGACTACATCGCGCTGCTTGAGCAGGACCCCGACTACATCCGCATGTACGACGCTCGCAACGCCGTCGAACGTTTCGAAATGATCGACCGCTATCGGGACCGGATGAACATCCACGGGATTGCCGAATACACGTCGGCGCTCAGTGTCCTGGAAGTGCTGTTCTTGATGAAGGCCGCCAATGTGCGGGACGGTATCGACATTGCCCTGCAGCCCGAAGACCTCAGTGGCGCCGAGCAGACGCTGCTCACGGTGCATGAAGTCTACGAGAACCCGGTGTACCGCCAGCACCTGGCGTCTCGCGGCAACCGCCAGTACATCACGTTTGGCCCCAGTGACACGGGCAAGCAAGGTGGCAAGGCGATGCACAAGCTCAACATGGCCATCGCCAACCAGCACAAAGTGATCGCTGCCAGGTACGGTATCGAGGTGATTGCACATGTGATCATGGGGGGCGAACACGCCCGCTGTAACGGAGTGATCGCCGAGACCATGCAGGAATTCGGTGCTCTGGACGGTTCGCAAACCCGATTCATGCTGGCAGGGTGCGCGGAGATGCGCAGCCATCTGCTAACCCGCAACCAGTCGGTCAACTTCCTCGACCAGTTGTACCGCATGCACGCCGAGTCGCAGCCGCAGCTGTCCGAGGGGGTGATCGCCGGCAGGATCCAGCGCTGGGCTGAAGTGGTGCGCCGCTACCAGGCGAAGTTCTTCGAGCATCCGGCGCTGCCATCCCTGCTGCGAGACATGGCACGATTCGACGTGGTCAGGGCCACCGCCAAGGGTACCCGGCCGCCTTCACGCATTTTCAACATCAAGGTCTTCGAATCCCGTCCGGATGCCATTCGTGCGATACCCTGGACCCGAGCCCTGTTGGCCAGTGGGTTACACAGTGAACTGATCGGGGTCGGGCAGTTTGCCGAAGAACCACCCGCACAGTTGCTGAAGGCATTCAACGACGATGACAGCTTTCACAACTACGTCAAAGGCATGGCATACGCCATCGCCCGAACCGACCTCAAATGTGCCTGGCTGACCTTGACTGGCAGTATTCCCGGCAAGGACCACATCCTCGCGCTGGCTCAAGCCCTGGAGACCGAAACCGTCGGTACGGCCGAACAGCTGCTGGCCAGCCTGCACCTGGAGGTCATCGAAGGTAAGCGTTTTGTGTACAAGGCCACCACCGGCGACGAACCTCAGGACCCGTGGAAAATCAAAGAGCTGACCCTGCTCAACCTGTGGCCCAGCCTCAAGGCGGAGGCATCGCGCAAGGAGAAAAACCTGCGGATTTATCGGCTGTTCCTCATCTACGCCAAAACCAACCCGGACTTCATCGAGTCCACGTCGTTGAACGACTTCTACAGTGGTTTCCTGGCGGCGGTCAGTACAGACACCGGCCTGGTCGATCCCGTCAGTACCCGTCACTTCACCTGGTAAAACACCCCCGCTATCCATCGCCAACCCGGATAGCGGGGGCTGCCGGCACTCCGTCAAAAGGACCATGCACATGGCATTCGCCACCCTGATATTGGATGCACCTGACCCACCGCTGCTATTTGAGGAAGTCGATCGATTCCTTGAACTGGGCCTGGCAGTCACCCTGAACCTTCACTATTTCACCGACAAGGACACCATCACCCGCCACTATGGCGAGCGCATTCAGTACGCCCGGATCAACTGCCACGACAACCCCGCCTTCATCGCGGCGGTGAACCAGGCCGGTGGTTACAGCGTGTTCAAGACGCGCTTGAACATCCCCCTCGATGGCGAATTGATCAGCGCCGCCACCGCCCCTGCCTTGGCCACACCGCTGCGTGCCATCGCCCAGGCCGGTGTAGGGCTTAACCATATTGACCGCCAAGCAGCTGAGTGTTTCGGCGTGACAATACTCAATACACCCGGCTCCAATGCCAGCGCGGTCGCGGAATACGTCGTGGCGCAGGCGTTGTATTTGTCCAGGGACCTGCACCACTACAACGCGCAAACCCATAAAGGCCATTGGTCCAAGGGCAGCCTGGCGCCCGGGCTGCAATTTGGTGAATTGACGCTGGGACTGGTGGGCACTGGAGGTATTGCCCAGGCGGTGGCGCAAAAGGCCCGGGCGTTGGGTATCAAGGTTATCGCCACGGGTTCAGAACGCTTTACGGAGCAAGTCGCACAGGACCTTGGTCTTGAGCGAAAGCCAACCCTTGAGCAGTTGTTGAGTGAAGCCGACGTTGTCTCCATCCATACACCGCTCACACCCATCACCCGGGGCCTGTTCGACAGCACGGCATTCAGCCAGATGCGCCAGGGTTCGATCCTGATCAACACCGCCCGCGGTGGCATCGTTGATGAGGACCAATTGGCAACCTTCATGACTCGCTTTCCCGGGCACATCAAGGCAGTCGCCATTGATACCTTTGCCCAGGAGAAGGACCGCTTCAACTCACCGCTCACCGGCATCGCCAACGCACAACTGACCCCGCATATCGCCGGCAACACTGCAACGGCGATCCGCACGGCTTCACGCCAGATCGTCGACAAGATCCACGCATTCAGCACTGCTGCGACATAACGGTAAACCCACAGGACACAAGGAAGCCCTCACCATGCAAACGTCCATTCATGAACGCCTGAAAGCCTTGAGTTGCACCGACCTGAGCGATGCCATGGACCGCCTGAAAATTGTTTGCCAGTGCACCGACATCATGCCCCTGGACCGTTCTTTCAATCTGGCGGGCAAAGCCTGGACCCTGCGTTACGGCCCGATCGGGTTGGACGGAGGCTCGGTAGGTGACTACATCGACGACCTTGAAGAAGGCCAAGTGGTGGTGATCGACAACCAGGCACGGCTCGACACCACCGTATGGGGTGACCTGCTGACCTCAACTGCTGCGCGCAAACATTTGGCGGGGACGGTGATCGATGGTATCTGCCGCGATGTCGACCGGGCGCTTGAACTCAACTACCCGATCTTCTCCCGCGGCAATTGGATGCGTACCGGCAAGGACCGGGTGCGCGTCGAGGCGATTCAGGAGCCGGTGACATTGGGCGGCGTGCGGGTACAGCCAGACGATTGGCTGCGAGGCGACGGTGATGGATTAGTGGTAATTCCTGGCCGCCAACTGGCTCAGGTGCTGGCAGTGGCCGAAGAGGTGCATGAGGCAGAAGAACAGATTCGCGCAGCGATCGACGCAGGCGTTCCCTTGCGCCAGGCGCGGGCCGACTACGGTTACCACGCATTGCAAACGCCCCGCAGCTAATACCCTTCAGCGGCTGCGACGGCCCCTTCGTCATGAGGTCACGGACGCCATGACGAAGGCGTGCACCGCTACTTCACTGCTTCAAATCTCCCAACGGATCGTAGGCCGGCTTCTTGCCGGTTGCGTCGGGCTTGTCCAGCGGTGCAATCGCTGGGCCTATCGGGTCAACCTGCGGGTCTGCGACGTCTGGGGAATCGGGGTCGAAACCCAATTCGTCCTTGCCGCTGGAATGCTCCGATGAATGTGGGCCACTTTTACTGTTGCTCATAACTACCTCCTTGACGCGCCGGGTTTACAGCGGGCGGGCCTTGTCGTGCAGGTTTTCCAGGTTTTCCTCGACCCGCTCTTCGTCGTCTTGCCGTTCGGCAGGATCGTTAGGGCGCAGGGCGTCGTTGTCGCGTTCCTCCTCGCCCGGGGTGCGGTCGGGATTGGGTGTGCCGGGCGGCTGTTGCTGGTACCGGGTCATGATTCACCTCGCTTGGGGTCGGTTGCCTACGAGATTTAGAGAAATCGCGGTGGGGCATCGTTCAACCGGATTACCGTCACTCCGACGGGCGAACCATGAGAAGATGCCGCCCGGCGCTATACCCCTACTCAGCCCATGGAGACTGCACCCGGATGTTTGAGCTTAAACCGTGCGACCCGATTGTTTTTCGCCAACAGACCCGCCGCAGCACGCTGATTGTCGCGGCGCTGTTCGTGGTGCTGGCGATGGTGCTGTCCAGTTTGGCGGTGATGCTGTTCGGTGAACCCGGGGGCGATAATTTTCGCTTTAATGTCGGCGGTGTGTTTGCCGGGGTGTTGATCACCTTGGCCCTGGTGCGGGGGCCGTTCTGGAGCCAGGCGTGGCTGGCGCCGGCGGTGTATGGCTGGCAGCTCAAGCGCAGTTTGATGAGCGTGACGAATGTGATGCACAAGGTGACTGAAGGCGTGAAGGCGAATGATCCGGTGGCGATCAAGTTGCTGCGGTTTTACCACCTTGGCTTGATGCAGATGCACGAGCTGGACGCCAATTCCAGCGCTCAGGCGCAGTTGGTGCGGGAGGTTGATGAGCATCTGGAGAGGATGCGCGGGCTGGGGATTGAACCTGACCAAACGCGGCTTGATCCGGGTTGGGTCGAGGCGCTGAAGGTGCGCTGATTGCGGGTATATCCGGTTACTTTTGGCTGGGCCAGCATTCCGGGCGCTTGCCAAAAGTGCCCTGTTGTAAGAGCGCACCCTGTTCCGTCAACCGTTACCGCAGCAACGGATAGGTACCCCGCCCCCCCTCATCCAGCCAGAACAACGCTGCCTGCCCTGCCCCCTCCAACAGGTTCCACACCACCCCGGCATGAATCATGAACGCCTGTTCCTGCGCATCCACGCGCCATCCGCTGTAGCCGTCGGCAATTCCCCTGGCGCCAACCTGCTCCATCAGCACCTGCCGTGCCGGGCGATCCAGTTCCGAGGCGCTGAACCGCGAAGGCATCCCGATAAACGCCTCACGCGGATACTTGAAACAACCCAACGCACACTCATTCACATAGGTAAAACGCGGATCAGCGCCACCATCATGCGCGAGCAAACTGTAGGGCGCCTGCTCATGCAGCCAGGTAAGCCGCTGCTCCAGGCCCAACCCTTCAGGCGCCGGCAACCCCTGCCCCGTCCAATGCCTATAAGCCTCATCCAGCAAACGTACGAAGTTCTCGTCAGGGGACACTGTCAGCCTCATCTCATCAAATTGAAATCTTCGCGCGCCAGCAAAACACCGCACTGACCGCAATCGCCGCCCCCGCCACCCCAAACACCCAGGGCGCCGATGCCACCGGCAACAGCAAGCCTGCCAGCAAAGGCCCAAGTCCCGCGCCCACGTCACGCCACACGGCATTCGAAGCCAGCGCCGAAACCCGCATCGCGCCCGGATTGCGCTCCGCCACCAAAGTCGTCACCAACGGCAACTGCAACGCCCGCAACACCAACACCGCCGCCGCACCGGCAATCACCCAGTGGCTACCAAATGCCCCCAGCGCCAGCGCGCTGAGAAACGAAAACAGCAACAACATGGACGTGGCGCCAAAATGCTGGGCCGCGCGCCCACCCAACGGGCTCAGGAGCAATTCCGAAACATACCGCAAGGCCATCAGGCCACCGGCAATCAGCACGGCATTGCCACCCAGCATCTTCTGCGCCTGAATCGACAGGCCGAAGATAAACAGCCCATCCAGTGCCACACCTTCGATAAACGACCACGTTGCCACACTGTCTGGCAACTTGAAACGCCGCCCGGGCGTGCCATGCAAATCATGCCCGGCCGTCGGCAAGCCACGCGCCATCCACAGGCCCAGCAAGCAACATACCGCCAGAATCCAGAAGATTGGCCGTGGCCCCACCTGTAACGTCAGCCAGCCACCCAGCGGCAAGGCAACCATCGGCCCCAGGGCAATCAACGCCCGCGAGCGCCCCGCCCGCCGCGCCGCACCCAGGGGTTCGGAGGTAGCCAGTACTTGAGTGGAAAGGTTCAACGCCGCAAAACACAGGCCCCAGACCAACCGCAGCCCAAGCAAGGCCGCAAACCCGGACAGCATCGAGTTGCCCAAGGCACACACCGCCGCCGCGCCGGCGGCGATGGAGCACGTCAGCCGGTCACCATTGCGGGCGTAGAAATTCAGGACATGCTTGTAGCCGAAGATCCGCACCAGGCGGTTGGCCGCCAGCAGCACCCCGGCCTGGGCCAGGGTGATACCGAATGCCTGGGACTCCATCGGCAATACCAGGTACAGCAACACGTCACTGGGCAGGCACAGGCCAAGGGTCAGCGCGGCACGGCGGGAGTTTGAATCAGCACTGCGTTGGGCCAGGTCAGACATAAAGACTGAAACATTCAGAATTATTTAGGCGACCACGGTAGCCGTCTACCTCAATGCTTTACAAGGCCCAAATAATTAAACCTTGGCGCCGTCCTGCATCAGGCGCAAACCGCTGGCCACCGCGCCCACCAGGGCAAAACCGCAACCGAGCCACAACGCGTACTGCGGGCCACTGCTCAGGGACAAGTGGAAACACAGCGCCACCAGCGAAGCGCCCAACGTCTGCCCCATCAACCGTGACGTGGCGACGATGCCGCTGGCACCGCCACTGCGAGCGATGGGCGCACTGGTCATGATCGCCTTGAGGTTGGGCGACTGAAAGAAACCGAACCCGGCGCCACACAACGCCATGCGCCAACCGATATCAAACGTCGAAGCGTCGTTACCCAACGTCGCCAGCGAGGCCATGCCCGCGCTCAACATCAACAGGCCGATGCCGCACAGCAACGCCAGGGAGATGCGGTCTGCCAGTCGCCCGGCGATCAGCGCCATTACCGCGACCACCGCCGGCCATGGCGTCATCAGGAACCCGGTGGCCACCTGGCTGTGACCCAGCACCGTTTGCAACAGGAATGGCAGCGACACAAACGCCAGGCCCTGGGCGCTGAATGCGCAAATTGCGGTGAGTGCCGACAAGGTAAACAGCGGGCGCTTGAACAGATCCACCGCCAGCATCGGCGCCGGGTGCCCGGCCTGGCGACGGATCAGCAACACCCCGCACAGCAGCGCCACGGCGATCAGGCCCAGCGTCAACACCGCCTGCGCACCGTGCACCGCCGAACCCAGGCCCAGCACCAACAGGGCGAACAACCCGGCGCAGAGAATCGCTGCCAGCCGGTCAAAGGCATGCCCGGTAATCGGGATCACCGGAATCGCACGCGCCCCCAGCCACAAGGCCAAAACGCCCAAGGGCAAGTTGATCAGGTACAACCAGTGCCAGGTGGCCACCGACAGAATCGCCGACGCCGCAGTAGGCCCCAGCGTAAAGGCCAGCCCCACCACCAGCGAGTTATAGCCCAGCCCCCGGCCGAGTATTTTTGCCGGATAGATATGCCGCAACAGCGCAATGTTGACGCTCATGATCGCCGCCGCGCCCAGGCCTTGCACCACTCGGGCGGCGGTCAGCGTCGGCAGCGACCAGGCCAGCCCGCAAAACAGCGAGGCCACCACAAACACCAGCAAGCCGCCGAGGAACACCCGGCGATGGCCCACCACATCACTCAGGGAGGCAAAGGGCAGCACCGCAGCGATGGTTGCCAACTGGTAGGCATTGACCACCCAGATGACCGAGGCGGAATCGGTGCCGATGCCTTCGGCGAGGGTCGGCAACGCGGTGTTGACGATGGCCGTGTCGAGGGTCGCCATGCCAATCCCCAAGGAAATGGCGATAACCGCCGCAAGACGTTTATCACTGGGCAACCCATCAGCTACTGAAGACATGGACAATCCGCACACGTGGCAAAGGTGTTTAGATTACGGGCAGCGGCCGTTTTTTTCAGCGAACAAATGGGCGACTGTCCAAATATTCATGTTCAGGTGCGCCATTGGCCCATCCGGGCCATCTGCGCCAGCACCTCCGCCAGGGCAGGCTGCGGTGCACTGTTGACGGTGACCAGGGCCACGCAACGGCTTGGGCGCAAGGTCGCTGCTGCCGTGACAGCGCGACCGCCGAGGTCGAACCCACCGAGCACCGCCTCGGGGATGTGCAAGGCGTTCATCAGGTCCAGCACGTCCTGGCCGAGCACCACTTCCTGGGTGCTAGCGGGTGCAGCCTTGTCCAATTGCGTGGTGGTGCCATGGCCACGCAAGTACGGGGTGATCACCCGAAAACCTTGGGACGCCAGGTGTGGCAAAACCTCGGAAAAACGCTCAAGGTCGCCGTCCGCGCCATGCAGCAAAATGATCGGCCTGCCCGCTTCCGGGCCGGCCTCGTAGTAGCCGATATCCAGCAAGTCGGTGCTGACCTGGCGGATACGCCAGCTCGCGGGCGCCGCCATTACAGGCAGGGACAGCGCGGCTGAAGCAATAGCGGTGCACATCAGAAAGCGACGACGGTTGAAAAAAGACATGGTGTTATAGCTCCGAAAAATGCGTCACAGGAAGGTCGTCAACGACCCCCACAATCAACTCGCTGCCGAACCAGCCAGCCAGCAACTCACCGGCTTTCGCCACGCCTTGCGCTTCCCCCAGGCGCTCCACCAGAAACTCGCACAGCCCGGCAAAACTGCCGTCGCTTTGCAGGTGCACCAACGCGTGCAATTCCAGAGCGTCGACTTGCCGCAAACGCGAGGTAAACTGCCGGCGCCAAACCAACAGCCCACCGGCCTCGGCCAGCATCACCGCCTCGGGCGCCGTGGTTTGCTGCCACAACGCCGACCAGATCGCCTCGGCATTCGTGGTCAGCCCATGACAGCGCAGCGACGGCGTGAGTTGCAGGTGTGCCGTGTCCCAATCCACCGCCGCTAATACGTCCATCGCCAACGGGCTGGCATCGGCGGCAACAAACGCCTCGTTGAGCGACGACTCAATCCAGGCCAGCTCTTGCACATCCGGGTTGTTGGGAAACAGCTCGTGCAAGGTCAGATGAAAGCCTTCGGGATAGACGTCCAGCGTCCAGGCATGCGGCGGATACCGGTCGATATGGCCGATGGCAGCAGCCAGAAACGCCTCATCACCCACCCAACGCCGCAGGTTGGGAAACGCCTGCTCCAGGCAACCCACCAACTGCGCGCGGTAGTTGTTCTGGTAAACCGCCAGGCCGGCTGTTTTGTTGCCAAGCAGTTGGGCCGACTCATCCGATGCACTCACCAGCCAGGTGTGAAAGGCCTGCTGCCATTGCGCCAGGGTCATAGACGCACCTGCGCACGCTTGTAGGCCTCGCTAGCACCAAGCATCCGGGCGATCGACAGTTCTTCAAGCAGCTCGGCCAACGGCGGAATCTCGTCGTCGCGCTCGATCATCGTGGCGACCGGGCCGAGCAACGCAACGGCCTTGGCATACACATCCCAGACGCCGTCACACACCGGGCTGTCATGGCTGTCGATCAGCAGTTCGCGGCCCTGGCTGTGACCGGCCAGGTGGATCTGCCGGACCCGCTCGGCCGGAATCCCATCGAGAAACGCCAGGGCATCAAAGCCATGGTTGCTGGCGCTGACAAACACATTATTGACGTCCAGCAGCAGCTCGCAGCCGGTGCGCCGGGACATGGCAGCGATAAATTCCCACTCGGTCATGGACGCGCCATCAAAGGCCAGGTAGCTGGACGGGTTTTCAAACAGCATCGTGCGGCCCAACACCTCTTGAGCCAGGTCGATGTTGGCGCAGACCCGGTCCAGCGCCTCAGCGGTGTAAGGCACTGGCAGCAAGTCATGGGCGTTGAACCCGCCACTGCGGGACCAGCTCAGGTGGTCGGACACAAACAGCGGTTCGACCTCATCCACCAGCGACTTGAGGCGCTTCAGATAATCACGGTCCAGCCCTTCAGCCGTGCCGATCGACATCGACACACCATGCAGCGCCACCGGATATCGCTCGCGAATCTGGCGCAGGATATGCCGGGGTTGGCCGCCGGCGACCATGAAGTTCTCAGAGATCACTTCAACGAAATCCACCGCCACCGAGGTCTCTAGGAACTCGCTGTAGTGCTCCTTGCGCAGCCCCAGGCCGTAGCCCGGGAAACACGGGTTGGGTGTCGGCATCATGAGGTCTCCGTTGCATAAATAGGCGACGGGCCCAAGCGGGCCCGCCGGGGTCTTACTTAGGTTCAGTAGTGGTGCCGCCCAGCTTCAGGCATTCGGACGGGGTCTTGACGACCACGCCTTGGCCCTTGCAGCTGTTGAGGCCCTTGCAATCGTTTTTGGCGGTGGCGCACAGGCTTTCGCCCTTGCAGTTGTTCACGCCGTAGCAGCGGCCTGGTTGTTCCGGCTGGTCGGCGGCGCTGGCAGCAGCGGCGAAGGAGGCAGACGCCATGGCGATCAGGGCGGCAGCGGTGGCAAGGCTCAGGCGGGATTTGATGGAAGTACTCATGGGTATTGCTCCTCGGGGTGGGGTTTATTTGATGACGGATGCAGCGTCTTCGATGACCTTCGCCACAGCCTCAGGCTGGGAGATGTACACCGAGTGGCTGGCCTTGATTTCGGTGACCTTGGAGCCGGCGCGCTTGTACATCCAGCGCTGCAAATCGGGGCTCAGGGCACGGTCTTCGGTGGACACCACCGCGTAGGTCGGCTTCTTGTGCCAGGCCGCGGCCCACACGGTGCCGCCGAACAGCGCGGTGGTGGCTGGCACTTGGGAGGCAGCCATGAAGTCGGTGCGGTTGGTGGTCAGGTCGGCGGCAAAATCCGCGTTGAACTTGGTGCGATCAAAGAACAGATGGCCGTCGCGGGTCGGCATCACGTCGTTGCTCGGCGCCGGCATCGAGGACAGCAGTTGGCTCATGTTCTCGCCCACCTCCGGTTGCAGGGCGGACACATAGACCATCGACTTGACCTTGTCGCGGTCGCCGGCAATCGAGATCACCCCGCCGCCGGAGCTGTGACCCACCAGCACCACTGGGCCGACCTGCTGTTCCAGCACTTCACGGGCCTCGGCCACGTCGGCGGCGAGGCTTTCATGGCCCTGATGCACCACGGTGACCTTGTAGCCCTTGTGAATCAGGATGTCGTGCACCACTCGCCAGCCGGAGCCGTCGACGAAGGAACCGGGCACGATCACCACGCTTTTACCAGTGCCTGGCTGTGCCTTCACAGCATCGGCAGCCGACGCCAATACCGGTGCGCCGAGCGCCATGGCAATCGCCAGGGAAGAAAGAATACGCATGCGAGTCTCCACAGGCCTTGGGCCTGGTCATTGTTGTGAAAGGGTTAAATACGTTTGCCGAACACCACGCGGTCCAGCGACCAGGCCCCGCCGCCATACGCCAGCAACGGCAGCAACAGCCCGGCCCAGCTCAGGTGGGTCGGCCAGGCGTCGGGGTACACAAACACCTCGATCACCAGGGTCATGCCCAACAGCGCGGCGGCCGCGGGGCGGGTCAGCAGGCCCAGCACCAGCAACAGCGGGAACAGATGCTCGGCGTAGGTCGCCAAGTGCGCAGCCCACTCCGGTGGCACCAACGGCAAGGCGTATTCCGAGCGAAACAAGGTGTAGGTCGACGGCTTGAGTTGCAGCAAACCGGTCACCTTGGTGCGGCCCGAGAGGAAAAACACCGAAGCGATACCGAGGCGGGCCACCAGCAACAGCAGCGCCTCAGGCAGCACACGCTTGAGCACCGCAGGGGCCAGGGCAATCATGGCTGTTCCGTGAGGCTGCCAAAGCCCTTGGGGGTTTTGATCTGGGTGCAGGTGCCTTTGTCCACCAGTACCCAGGCATTGCCCTGGTAATCCGCCTTGGCGGTACCGGCGCAGGATGTCCCGGCACCGGCGGCGCAATCGTTGGCACCGGCGAGGGACACGCCGAAGCATTTTTCCTGGGGCTTGGGCTCGTCGGCATGGGCGGTGGCGGCGAAGGCACCGAGTGACAGGGCGAGGGTGGCGGCAAGGGCCGCGTAATGGCGCTTCATGGATGAATCTCCTGGCTTGACTGAATGTGGCCAGGGCGCTTGTGCGGTACGTGACCACTTGCGCCATCTGGTAGACAGATTTAAAGCCAGGCGTGTATCCGGTCTGTGTCGCGTTGCCTTCCTCTATTCATGTGGGTGTATCAGATCGGTGCTGATACACAGTCTGATACACAGCCAAAAAAACCGCGCCAAACCACCGTCGCTTTATTCGGCATCCCGAACGACACAATTCGAAATATTCGCCTTTCCGAACATTTGTCTTCGCCGGCCCTCGACGACCGCAGAAATCCCCATAAATTTCATACGGTTGTTGTCATCTTTGTTACATGCCAACTGGCATACATTCTGCTTTATCAGTATTTACAGTAATAAAATGTTTCAGATTCGAAACAGTCTCATCCGCTGAAACCCAAGGGTTTCACGCCCTATAACAAGATCCACGCCCCAAAGGAGGGCGGTAATTCTCACTATTTTGATCGACTTCAACTCTCCAAGCCTGCTGCCGCACGTAAGCACCCAAAAGGGCGAATGGCCTGATGGCCAATAACAAGCCCGACTACAAAAAAAGGACAAATTGATGAGTTCGAGCAAATACCCCGCAGTGTCCTTCATGGACCTCGCCCCCCAGGCCCCGGACCACGCCGAGCATGCTATCGGTTTTGGCCCCTTTCTCTTGTTGGCGCGTCAGCATGTATTGCTGCGCAACGGCGAGCCGGTGACCCTCGGCAGCCGCGCCCTGTACTTGCTGATCGCCCTCGCCAGCCGGGCTGGCGAATTGCTGGAAAAGTCCGAACTGATCTCCTTCGCCTGGCCCAAGGTGGTGGTGGAAGAATGCAACCTGCGCGCGCAGATCGTGGCGTTGCGCCGGGCGTTGGGGGATGACGGCAACTTCAGCTACATCGTCACCGTGCCCGGCCGGGGCTACCGGTTTGTTGCACCAGTGACGATGCAGGCAGTGGGTGAAAGCCTCATCTCCCAGGCCCTGGCACAGGCGCCGACCGTGCAAGCGCCCACCCTGCAACCGCCGCCGTGCACGCTGATCGGGCGCGACCCACTGATCCTGAGCCTCGCCGACCTGGTCCTGAGCCAGCGCTTCGTGACCATCACCGGCCCCGGCGGCATCGGCAAGACCACCGTCGCCCTGGCCGTGGCGCAACGGCTGCAGGGTCGCTTTCACCAGGGCATGTGCTTCGTCGACCTGGCCCCCGCCACGAGCGGCCAATGGGTGGCCGGGATGCTCGCCAACGCCCTGGGCATTCAAAGTGTCAGTGATGACCCCCTGCAAAACGTGGCCTCGATGCTCGCCAACAGCCCGCTGCTGCTGGTACTCGACAACTGCGAACACGTGCTGCAAGCCACTGCCGACGCCGTCGAGGTGCTGCTGCGCAGCGCACCACAGTGTTGCGTACTGACTACCAGCCGCGAACCGCTGCGGGCCGAAGGCGAACGGGTACACGACCTCGCACCGCTGCTGGTGCCGGACGAACACGCAAGCTTGAGTGCCGAGCAAGCCATGACCTGGTCGGGCATCGCGCTGTTTATCGAACGGGTCAAGGCGCTGGACCCAGGCTTCATGTTCAAGGACGCCGACGTCGCCGCCGCCAGCGCCATTTGCCGCAAGCTCGACAGCAATGCCCTGGCCATCGAAATCGCCGCGGCGCGTGTGCGCACCTTTGGCATTCAGGACTTGGTGGGCTTGCTGGACGGCAGCTTTCGCCTGCAGATGACCGGCCGACGCACCGCCCTTGCCCGTCATCGTTCATTGAGCGCGACGCTGGACTGGACCTACTCGATGCTCAGTTGCGACGAGCAGGCCATGTTGCGTCAACTGGCAGTGTTCACCGGCTCCTTCACCCTGGACGCGGTCAAGGCCATGACCGCCAGCGGCAGCCTTGATGGCCGCAACGCCCTGCCCTTGCTGGAAAGCCTGATGGACAAGTCGTTGCTGATCGCCGGTGAATCGCAGTTGCTCAAGCGCTACCGCCTGCTGGAGACCACCCGCGCCTACGCCCTGGAAAAACTCAACGAACACGGCGAGGCCGACGGCACCCGCCAGCGCCACGCCCTGTATGCCCTCGGCGTTTTGCAGGAGGCCGGGCAGACCCTCGACAGCCTTTCCCCCGACACGTGGGTCGGCCTCTACGGCCCGGAAATCAACACCGTGCGCGCCGCGCTGGAGTGGGCGTATGGTGCTTCGGGCCACGTGCCCACCGGCATCGAACTGACCCTGGGCGGCCTGCCGTTGTGGCTGCGCCTGTCGCGGGTCAGCGAGTGCCGCACGTGGGTCGACAAAGGCCTGGCCAGCGCCGCAACCACGCCGCTGGGGCAGCAACAGCGCATGCTGTTGCAAACCGCCCTGGCCAGCGTGCTGATGCTTACCTACGGCACCGGCGGGCCGATGCGCGAAGCCTGGCGCCAGGTGCGTGAAGATGCCCGCGACCTGGGCGATGCCGAGCACAAACTGCGGGCATTGTGGGGCCTGTGGAGTGATCGCTGCGGCTGCAACCAGTACGCCGAGGCGCTGGAGCTGGCGGAGCGTTACATCACCTTGAGCAGCAGCGGTAACCAGCAATTGCTGGGCAAACGCATGCGTGCGCTGGCGCTGTTTCACATGGGCGACCTGACGGGGGCGCGGCAGAATATCGACGAGGCGTTGGGTTCACCGTCGGCGCCGCGCTCACACATTATCGACGTGCATTTTGACCAGCGCATCGCCGCCCGCTGCCTCAAGGCGCAAGTGCACCTGCTCGAAGGCGACGTCGACCCGGCCTTGCGGATGATCGGCAACTGCGTCGACGAAGCCATCACCCTCCATCATCCGGCGACCCTCTGGTACACCCTATGCCTGGGAGCGATCCCGCTGGCGTTGCTGGCGTCCAACCTGCCCAAGGCGCGCTATTACCTGGGCCTGTTGCAAGACAGCACGGTTCAGCAAGACCTGCCTATCTGGCGGCAGTTTCGGCTGTGCTTCGAGAGCATCCTGCTGATTCGCCAGGGCTCACCCGAGGAAGGCGTGCCGCTGTTGGGTGAGGCGTTGCATCAGTTGCATGGCCAAGGCGACAGCCAGCTCTATAGCTTGCTGCGCTGTGAATACGCCTTGGGCCTGGCGCGGCTGGGGCTTGAAAAACTGGCCCTGGAGGTATTGGAAGACACGCTGCAATTGGCGCTGGGCCGGCATGAGCGATGGTTTGTGCCGCAAATGTTGCGGATCAAGGCGCAGCTGATTTTGCGTCAGGCGCAATATGGGTCGGTGGACGAGGCCAAGGTACTGTTGCGCCAGGCATGGGTGGATGCACAGTTGGCTGGCGCGCATTTCTGGCGAGCACAGATTGCCAGTGATTTGGCCAGGCTGCAGGAGCCCCGGATGCGGATAGCGTCGTTGCCGCGGTTTCAGCACCGGTAGAAGTGGCTATCCGTTACTCCGGTAACGGATAAGTACACGCCCAAAAAATCAGGGCTTCACCCGCCCCTTGAGCATCCCATGGTTAACCAGCAGCGTACGCATCGCATTACGCGTAACCCCCAGCAACTGCGCCGTGCGCAACTGGTTAAACCCGCAAAAACCAAACGCCTCGCGCACAATCAAGTCCTCGATATCGTGCAGCAACGTATCCCCCGGCACCTCGAACAAGCGCAGCAATTGCTCGCGCACCACCTCCTGGGGAATCCGTGGGGCGCCACTGTTGACGCTGGCATGCATCGCACTCAACCCCGCCGAAAACTTCAAGTGCGCCGGCATGATCGGCTTGTCCCCGGCCACCAGCAATGCCAGGTGCACCACGTTCTCCAGCTCGCGAATATTCCCCGGCCACGGATAATCCAGCAGCGCCTGGGTCGCCGACTCCGACACCATCGGCTCGGCAATTTTCAGCTTGGCACTGTAGAGCCGGCGAAAATGCTCAACCAGCGGCAGGATATCCAGTGGCCGTTCGCGCAACGGCAATACCTGCACCTGCGCGACGTTAATGCGGTAGAACAGGTCCAGGCGAAAGTTGCCCGCCTCCACGGCCTGTTCCAGGTCGATGTTGGTGGCCGTCACCAGGCGGATATTGATCTTGATCGGCTTGCGCGAGCCCACCCGCACCACTTCCTGTTCCTGCAACACCCGCAGCAATTTCACCTGCAATGGCAGCGGCAAGTCGCCGATTTCGTCAAGGAACAATGTGCCGCCATCGGCCTCTTCAAACCAGCCGATACGCCGCCCCGAGGCACCGGAAAACGATCCGGCCTCGTGGCCGAAAAACTCGCTTTCGGCGAGGTTCTCGCTGATTGCCCCGCAGTTCACCGGCACAAACGCACCGGTGCGGCCACTGGCACTGTGGATATAGCGTGCCACCAGTTCCTTGCCGGTACCGGTCTCGCCATTGATCAACACCGGGGCCTCACTGGGCCCCACGCGCTGCAAATACTCCAGCAGTTGCAGCGAACGCGGGTCGGCAAACACCAACGCCTTGGCGCGAATCGACAACGGGTCTTTTTCACCTTGGGGCAAAGTCAGGATCGGCGTGGGATGCCCGTGGGGACGGTTCATGAAGAGTGTTTCCCGGCGACGAGGGTGAAGGGACGAACGGGAACTTTACTCAGTCGGCCATATAACTAGAAATATTAAAAATTCATTAGTACATAACCTTTTAGCGACGATGCGCCAGCGAGCTCACGCACCGATCCCCCAGGCTTTGCACGCCCTGGACCAGCACCACCAGCACAATGACCGTCACCACCATGATCTGGTTGTTGAAGCGCTGGTACCCATAACGAATCGCCAGGTCTCCCAGGCCGCCCCCGCCAATAACGCCCGCCATGGATGAAAAGCCGATGAGCATTACCAGGGTCAGCGTCAACCCTGCGAGTAAGGCAGGCAGCGCCTCCGGCAGCAACACCTTGAGGATCACATGCCGAATGTCCCCGCCCATGGCGACGATCGCTTCGATGCGGCCCTTGTCCACTTCGGCCAACGCGTTTTCGACAATGCGCGCAAAAAAGGGAAAGGCGCCAATGGTGATCGGCACTACCGCGGCGGTACTGCCCAGGGTGGTGCCGACGATCAGCCGGGTCAGCGGAATCAAGGCAATCAGCATCACCACAAACGGCAATGACCGCCCCAGGTTAACCACCGCCCCCAGCACGCGATTCAAGCGCGGCAAAGGAAACAGCCCACCGCGACGGCTGATAAACAGAAGCACGCCCAGGGGCAGGCCGATCAGCAAGGTGAACACCGCCGCCAGCAGCACCATGTACAGGGTTTCGCCGGTGGCGTTGAGCAGCAAGCCCAGGATGTCGTTCCAGTCTGTTTTCATACCGCCCTCACCGCTGGCAGGCTGGGGGCCAACGCGCGGCCCAGGGTTGAGCCAGGGTCGGCCTGCAATTGGATCAGGCTGCCGCTTTCCACCACACGCCCATTGGCCAGGGACACTGCGCTGTCGCAGATGGCCTTGACCACGTCCAGCTCATGGGTGATCAACACAATGGTCACCCCCAATTGCCGATTGATGCTGCGCAGCAGTTCCAGGATCGAGGCGGTGGTTTGCGGGTCGAGGGCACTGGTGGCTTCGTCCGACAACAGATAGTCCGGGCGCGCCGCCAGCGCCCGGGCGATGCCTACCCGCTGCTTCTGCCCACCAGAGAGTTGCGAGGGAAACGCCTGGGCCTTGTCGCTCAAGCCCACCAGCTCCAGCAATTCCTTGACCCGGGCAGCGCGTTCCGCCCTGGGCTGGCCGGCGATTTCCAGGGGCACCGCCACGTTGTCGGCGACGTTGCGCGAGTGCAACAGGTTGAACCCCTGGAAGATCATGCCGATGCGCTGGCGTTGCTGGCGCAGTTGCTTGTCGCCCAGCAGCGTCAGGTCCTGGCCGTCCATGAGGATGCGCCCCAAGGTCGGGCGTTCCAGCAGGTTCAGGCAACGCAGCAAGGTACTTTTACCCGCCCCACTGCGGCCCACGATCCCGAAGATCGACCCGTCGGCAATCTGCAACGACACGTTATCCAGCGCCGCCGGCTGGCCGTCGGCGTAGGTCTTGCTGACCTGCTCGACGACGATCATTCGACGGCCACCGGAATCACCGAACCCGAGTATTTCTCGGTGATGAACTTGGCCACCTCGGGCGAGTTCAAGTCCTTGGCCAGTTGTTTGATCCGTGGGTCGTCCTGCAACTTTGGCGTGGTCACGAGGATATTCGCGTAGGGATTACCTTGGGCTTTTTCCAGGCCAAGGGCGTCCTTGGCGGGCGACAAACCGGCTTCCAGGGCATAGTTGCCGTTGATCACCGCAAGGTCGACGTCATCCAGGGCGCGGGGGATTTGTGGCGATTCGATTTCGAGGATCTTCAGGTGCCTGGGGTTCTCGGCAATGTCCTTGGGCGTGGCCTGGTCCTTGGCCGGGTCGCTGAAACCGGGCTTGAGTGTGATCAGGCCGTTGGCTTGCAGCAGGTACAGCGCACGGCTCAGGTTGGTGACGTTGTTGGGCACCGCCACGGTGCCTTTATCCGGCACCTGGTCAAAGCGGGTGTGACGATGGGAGTAGATGCCCAGGGGCTCGATATGCACGGTGGCTGCCACCGCAAACTTCTGGCCAAGGGCCTGTTCCTGCGAGTGCAGGTACGGCAGGTGTTGAAAGAAGTTGGCGTCGACATCACCGTGGGCCAACAGCTCGTTGGAGTTCACACCGTTGGGAATTTCGATGATCTTGAGTTGCAACTGCGGGTCGAGTTTCTGCACGTATTCGAGGATTTGCGCATGGGGAATCGGGTCTGCCGCCACCCGCAGGGCGTCGGCGGCCTGGGCGTCGAAAGAGGCAATCAGTACCGCCAGGGCGAGGGCTGTTTTCTTGAGCATGGTGATGTTCCTTATCAGGCGGACAGGGCTGGAGGAATGGTGGCGTCGGCGTAAAAACGTTGGGCAACATCCGGGTGGGAGCGCAGGCGGCCCTTGAGGTAGTTCCAGCCGACTTCCCGCAACAAGGGGTTACGCGGGTCGCTGGTGGGGCCATGGGCATCGCGCAGCAACTCGGGCGGCAGTTGGTACACCGGCACCACCGCGTCCAGTTGCGCCCCCAGGAAAAACGCCAGGGACAGGCGCTCGCTGCCCAATGGCGGCGATTCAACGCGGTGCACGGTGGCGCGCAGGTAACCGTTGGTGGCCAGTTCCAGCAACTCGCCGATGTTCACCACCAACGTGTCGGGGCGTGGAGAAGCGTCGATCCAGCGGCCCTCCTCCACTTCCACTTGCAGGCCGGCTTGCTGGTCTTGCAGCAGGAAGCTGAGAAAACCGGAATCCTTGTGGGCACCGACGCCCTGGCGACTTTGTTGAGCGTGGCGGCCGGGGTAGCGGATCAGCTTGATGTGTTCGTTGGGCTTGTCGCCGTACAGCGGGTCGAACGCGTTCTGCGGCAGCGACAAGGCCTGGGCAAAGGCGCGCAACAGGCGCAACGACATTTGCGTCATCGCCTGTTGCCAGGCCAGCAGCAACGGTTTGAGTTCAGGCAGCGCGGCGGGCCACTGGTTAGGGCCTTGCAGACGAGACCAGGCCGCGGAGTTCGCGCCCTGGTGCAGCGGCTCGCGCTCGGCGCCCAGGTCGAACTGTTCACGTAAATCCGGCTGGCCACGGGTGATCTCCGAGGCGGCGCGGTTGTAACCGCGAAAATGCGGGGAATGGATCATGCCGACAGCGAGTTTGTCGGCCTCGGGCAACGCGAAGAACTGCCGCGCCTGTTGCTGCACCTGCGTGAGCAACTGGGCGTCTATGCCATGGCCGGTCAGGTAGAAAAACCCGATATGCCGCGCAGCGTGGCGCAGGTCATCGAGAAACTGCCCGCGCTGGGCCGGGCTGCCGTCGAGCAGCGCCAGGTCCAGCAGGGGCAAGGTGTTGATTGCCAGCGGGTGCGACATCGTTAGCTCACTCCATGAACACGTGGTTTGGAATATGAAGCTAAACGATCTAAAAACCCGGTAATAAATACCTTTTTGGCATTAGCTTAGGTGGGTGCGTTAGCCGCCCTGGCTTCCTCCAGTAACGCCTGGATAACTTTCTCCTGAGTGTCGTAGCGGCCCTCGCCAAAATGGCTGTAGCGCACTTTACCGGTGGCATCGAAGAAGTAATGCGCCGGCCAGTACTGGTTATCGAAGGCGTGCCAGATCCTGTAGTCGTTGTCGACGGCCACCGGGTAGTGGATGCCCAGTTTCTTGACTTGGCTGCGCACGTTAACCAAGACTTTCTCGTAGGCGTTTTCCGGGGTATGCACACCGATCACCACCAACCCGTCCTTGGCGTATTGCCTGGCCCATTGGTTGACATACGGCAGGCTGCGCTGGCAATTGACGCAGTCGTAGGTCCAGAAATCCACCAGCACCACCTTGCCCTTCAGGGCTTCGGCCGTCAGCGGTGGCGAGTTGAGCCACGCCACGGCGCCGTCCAGGGAAGGCATGCGCTCATCGGACTGGCTGAAGCTTTCAGCATCCACATTGTCAATCAGGTAGTTGACCGCCTTGGGTACGCCGACCAAGGCCACGGCCAGTGTCAACAACAGCAGACCTTTGGAGGCGCGCAAGAGGCGCAGCAATGGAATCAAGCTCATGGGCATTCCCCTGCAGGCGTGGGCGTTTCGTCGCGCTTGCGACCCGCGCCGTTTTGCGCCACGGGCGTATTCTGGAAGCAGGTTTGACTGCCGGTGAGTTTTTTCGCGGTGGCGGCATTTACATCCGCCGCCACCCCCGCCATGGAAAAAGCCAGGGCGCTGAGAAAGCTGTTGAGTGGGGTCATGCAGGAGTCCTCGCAAATAGCCGGGGCCAATCGCCTCGACAGGTTGATTTGAACCTTGCGAGGTATCCCGAATGTGTCGACCAGGTCCGGTTTTTTGCGTCGACGTGTATCTCGTCATCGCCAGATACACTGCAATACAAAGGGCACAAGGCAAGGCCGCCGGCAGTGGCTAGACTGCGCAGCAATGACTATTCAACGAGGAAGGCAGCATGGATCACGTCGATCACATCCTGATTGTCGATGACGATCGGGAGATCCGCGAACTGGTGGGCAACTACCTGAAAAAAAACGGCCTGCGCACTACGGTGGTGGCTGACGGCCGACAAATGCGCAGCTTCCTCGACACCACACCCGTGGACCTGATCGTGCTGGACATCATGATGCCCGGCGACGACGGCTTGCAGCTGTGCCGCGAACTGCGGGTGGGCAAGCACAAGGCCACGCCGATCCTGATGCTCACGGCACGCAACGATGAAACCGACCGCATCATAGGCCTGGAAATGGGCGCCGACGATTACCTGGTCAAGCCCTTCGCCGCCCGCGAACTGCTGGCCCGCATCAATGCCGTGCTGCGGCGCACACGGATGCTGCCGCCCAACCTGGTGGTGACGGAAAGCGGCCGGTTGATCCGCTTTGGCCGCTGGCGCCTGGACACCACCGCGCGCCACCTGCTGGACGAAGACAACACCCTGGTAGCGTTGAGCGGCGCCGAATACCGGCTGCTGCGGGTGTTTCTCGACCACCCGCAACGGGTGCTCAACCGGGACCAGTTGCTGAACCTGACCCAGGGCCGGGACGCAGATTTGTTCGACCGCTCCATCGACCTGCTGGTGAGCCGCCTGCGCCAGCGCCTGCTGGACGACGCCCGCGAGCCGGCCTATATCAAGACGGTGCGCAGCGAGGGCTATGTATTTTCCCTGGCCGTGGAAATCCTTGGTGACCAGGCATGAGCCTGACGCTGCGCTGGCCGCGCACCCTGGCGGCGCAACTGTCGGTGATTTTCATCGTCAGCCTGTTGTGTGCCAATGCCCTGTCGTTCAGTGCGCAGTTCTATGAACGCTACATGAGTGCCAGGAGCGTGATGCTGGGCAACCTTGAGAACGACGTGTCGACCTCGATCGCGATCCTCGACCGCCTGCCCGCCGCCGAGCGCGCCAGTTGGCTGCCGCGCCTGGACCGCAACGCCTACCGCTACCTGTTGAACGCCGGCGAACCGGGCGAGCCGATGGCCAGCAACGACCTGCCGATGGCCGCGACATCAATTGCCGATGCCCTGGCTGAACATTATCCGCTGGCCTTTCGCGATATCCCGGGCCTGCAAAAACACTTTCAGGCACACCTGACCCTGGCCGATGGCAGCCCGATTACCATCGACGTGTATCCCAAGCCGATCCCGTTTGCATTCTGGCTGCCGGTGGTGCTGGTGCTGCAGTTGGTGGTGTTGCTGGTGTGCACAGGGGTTGCCGTGCGCATCGCAACCCGCCCGCTGACACGCCTGGCGCGGGCAGTGGAAACCCTCGACCCGAACGCCCACCCGACCCTGCTGGACGAGACCGGCCCGACCGAGGTGGCGCATGCGGCAGCGGCGTTCAATCAAATGCAGAAGCGGATTGCCGAATACCTCAAGGAGCGCATGCAGATCCTGGCGGCGATCTCCCATGACTTGCAAACCCCGATCACCCGCATGAAATTGCGTGCCGAGTTCATGGACGACTCGGTAGACCGGGAAAAACTCTGGAGCGACCTGGGGGAAATGGAGCACCTGGTGCGCGAGGGTGTGGCCTACGCCCGCAGTGTGCACGGGTCGACCGAGGCCAGTTGCCGGATCGACCTGGATGCGTTTCTCGACAGCCTGGTGTTTGACTATCAAGACATGGACAAGCAGGTGAGCCTGGCCGGTAAAAGCGCGGTGGTGCTCGATACGCGGCCCCATGCCTTGCGCCGAGTGCTGGTGAACCTGGTGGACAACGCACTGAAGTTTGCCGGGGCTGCGCAACTGGAGGTGGGTCCTACGGTATCGGGAGACCTGTCGATCAAGGTGCTGGACCGTGGGCCAGGAATTGCCGCCGATGAGCTGGAGCGGGTGATGCAACCGTTTTATCGGGTAGAAAGTTCGCGTAACCGCGGGACCGGCGGCACCGGTTTGGGGTTGGCGATTGCCCAGCAGTTGGCGGTGGCAATTGGCGGCTCGCTGACCCTGAGCAACCGCAATGGCGGCGGTTTGTGTGCCGAGGTCCGGGTAAGCCTGGGCTAACCCGGCAAAGGGATCACCCTCAACGGCCGAACCGACTTGTACGAGAAGCTCGAATAAATCTCCTTGACGCAGGGCAGGCTCTGCAACACCTCACGGGCAAACTCGCCAAACGACTCCAGGTCCTTGGCCACCACTTCCAACAGAAAATCGTAGCGCCCCGACACGTTATGACACGCCACTACCTCGGGAATCTCCAGCAGCCTTTGCTCAAAGGCCCTGGCAATTTCCCGGGAGTGGGTGTCCATCATGATGCTGACAAACGCGGTCACCCCATACCCCAGCGCCTTGGGCGACAGGATCGCCTGATAACCGCCGATCACGCCGCTGTCTTCAAGGTTCTTCACCCGCCGCCAACACGGCGACGTGGTCAGCGACACCCGCTCCGCCAACTCTGCCACCGTCAACCGCGCATTACCCTGCAAAGCGTTTAAAAGCGCCTTGTCAGTCCGATCCAAATGAGTGGGCATATCTTGCCTCAAACCATCGTTTTTATTGTTTTTCATCCCAATTTACCGGGTTTTCCCAGCAAATTATGGAACGTTAGGCCGCAGTTATAAGCATAGCATTGTAGGAAATAAGGAGCGTCCGACCATGAAAAATAAACACAATACGTTCGGCTTTTCCACCCGTGCTATCCATCACGGCTATGACCCCCAGGACCACCACGGCGCCCTCGTGCCGCCGATCTACCTGTCGGCGACCTTCGCCTTCCCCACCGCTGAATACGGCGCTGCCTGTTTTGCCGGTGAAGAGAGCGGGCACTTCTACACCCGCATCTCCAACCCCACCCTGGCCCTGCTGGAATCGCGCATGGCGACCCTGGAAAACGGCGAAGCCGCGGTGGCTTTCAGCTCGGGCATGGGCGCAATTGCCGCGACGTTCTGGACCCTGCTGCGCCCCGGTGACGAAATCATCGTCAGCCAGACCCTCTACGGCTGCACCTTCGCCCTGCTGCACCACGGCATCGGTGAATTCGGCATCAAGGTGCGCCACGTCGACCTCACCGACCTTGACGCCCTGCGCGAGGTCATTACCCCGGCCACCCGCATGATCTACTTCGAAACCCCGGCCAACCCCAACCTGCAACTGGTGGACATCGCCGCCGTCGCCGAGATCGCCCACCGCCAACCCGGCATCACCGTGGTGGTCGACAACACTTACTGCACGCCCTACCTGCAACGCCCACTGGAAATGGGCGCCGACGTGGTGGTGCACTCGGCCACCAAATACCTCAGCGGCCATGGCGACATCACCGCCGGCATCGCCGTCAGCAGCCAGGCCCTGGCCCAGCGTATTCGCCTGCAAGGGCTCAAAGACCTGACCGGCGCGGTGATGTCCCCCCAGGATGCGGCCCTGCTGATGCGCGGGCTCAAGACGCTGGCCCTGCGCATGGACCGCCATTGCAGCAACGCGCTGGCCATCGCCGAAGCCTTGCAGGCCCATCCCCTGGTGGAATGGGTGACCTACCCCGGCCTGCACTCCTTCCCCCAATACGACTTGGCCGCGCGGCAGATGAAGCAGTCTGGCGGCATGATCGCGTTTGAGCTTAAGGGCGGCATCGACACGGGCCGGCGCTTCATGAACGCCCTGAAGCTGTTCACCCGGGCGGTGAGCCTGGGAGATGCCGAGTCACTGGCCCAGCACCCGGCCAGCATGACCCACTCCACGTACACCCCGGAGCAACGCGCTCACCACGGGATTTCCGAGGGGCTGGTGCGGCTCTCGGCGGGCCTTGAGGACGTCGCGGACTTGTTGGCCGATGTTGCCCAGGCCCTGGACGCCTGCGCCATAAAACCAAAAGCCCGGGCGGCGCAACAAAACGTTCACCACGCTTGAAGTAAATTCACAACCAGGCGCGACGTTTACCAATAGCCCGGCCTTCAAAGGCCGGGCGTTGTCCGTTGCGCCCTGCACTGCAAAAAATTTGATCCATTCATTGGCCCGTTTGCGAAAGGCTGTACTAGCATACGAGGCGGCAGTCATGGATATCACTGCCGAGCACGCCGCCCTCATTGAAACTCATGGATGAAATGATGAACTCACACCTGTTCCCCCACATTGGCAAAGTCATTGCCAGCACTGGCAGCCGGCACTTCCCGCGCATGCTGCACGACCTGATCCTCACCCAACTGGCGGTCGACGCCACGCACATCACTCAAATGCCCGTGAGTTCACTGCGCAAGGCCGGCAGTTCGCGAATGCCCGGCATCAGCCCGGTTTACACCGACGCCGTGCCTGGACTGGACGAGGCCCAGGCCGCCGCCCAACTGCACCTGACCCGGCGCAAGAATGACGTCAGCTACGTGCTGTCGGTGTATCGCTCCAACCCTTCGCAGAGCTTTTCGCAGCAGGAACGGATCATCCTGCAAGACTTCTCTTCGTTGCTGTTGCCGATGGTTGAAAAACACATCAGCGCCCTGCAACCCGGCAGCCAGGGCAATGCAGTGCCGCAGCCCGGCATCGACACCCTGCGCCAACGCTTTGAAGATCGCCTCGCCCAATCGGAATTGGCGCTGTCCAGCCGTGAGCTGGAAGTGTGCGTGGGGTTGCTGGCCGGGCGTACCGCGCCGGAACTGGCCGAGCAGTTGGCATTGAAGGTCAACACCATCGAGAGCTACCTCAAGCGGGCAGCGATCAAGATGGGCATCAGCGGCCGGCATTCGTTGATGCGCTGGATGTATTCCACGGAAGAAAGCACCGCCACAACGCTCTAAAAAACCCACTTGCCGTAGCAGCTGTCGAGCCTTGGCGAGGCTGCGTCAGCGGTGTATCAGACACACCGCTGACGCAGCCTCGCCAAGGCTCGACAGCTGCTACGTGTCATAACGGGTTAATCCCGCGCCAGGGCTTCAATCGGATCCAGCCGCGCCGCATTCCTCGCTGGCACAAACCCGAACACAATCCCGATCAACGTCGAACACGCAAACGCGGTCACCACCGACCCCAGGGAAAACACCATTTCCCACTCCTTCACAAACAACGAAAACAGATAGCCGATGGCGAACGACAGCGAGATGCCGATCATTCCGCCAATCAGGCAGACCATCACCGCCTCCACCAGGAACTGCTGGCGAATGTCCGACTGCCGCGCGCCCACCGCCATGCGTATCCCGATTTCACGGGTGCGTTCAGTCACCGACACCAGCATGATGTTCATCACCCCGATGCCCCCTACCAACAACGAAATCACCGCAATCAACGACAGCAGCAACGCCAGGGAACGGCTGGTTTTCTGCACCGTCTGCATGATGCTGTCGAGGTTGTTGGTAAAAAAATCCTTGGTGCCGTGGCGTTGCAACATCAGCCTGGTGACGTTCTCTTCCACCACCTTGCTCGGCTGCCCGTCCTTGATACGCACGGTGATGCTGTCGAGGTGGCGCTGGCCCAACAGCCGCCCGGCCGCTGTCTCATAAGGCACCCACACGTTCAAGGCCTTGCTGGCGGCGAACATGTTTTTATTGTCGGCCGTCACCCCAATTACCGTGCACGGCAGGCTGCCGACCAGGATCACTTGGCCCAGCGGGTCCACACCGGGGCCAAACAACCGATGGCGCGCGTTGTGGTCGATCACCACCACCTGCGCCTGGCGCCGGGCGTCGCTCTCGCTGAAGGTAATCCCGGCTTCGAGCTTCAAGCCCTTGACCTGGAAATAACGGTCGCTGACGCCATTGACCTGGGCGTCCAGGTCGATGTTGCCGTAGCGCAGCAACAGGTTGCGCCCCACCACCGGCGTGGCGCTGTCCACGTAATACAGCTGGTTCAGCGCCTCCACGTCCGATGGCAACAGGGTCTCGATGGCCGACGCGCGGCTGTCTCCGAAGCTCTTGCCGGGAAAGATATCGATGGTGTTGCTGCCGATGGCCTGGATGTCCTTGAGCACATAACGCTTGGCGCCTTCGCCGATGGCCGAGATCGACACCACCGAGGTGATGCCGATGACGATGCCGAGCATGGTCAGCAAGGTTCGCATGCGATGGGAAATCAGCGCGACCCAGGCCATGTTGAAGGCCTCCTTGAACAACCCAAGGCTGGCCACCAACTTGCGCGCACCACTGCGCCTGGGCTCAATGGGCGCTTCGTTGGGCAGGTCGAGGCCGACGCTTTGATTGGCGCGATCACTGACAATCTCGCCATCGCGTACCTCAATGATCCGCTGGGCATTGGCCGCGACTTTCGGATCGTGGGTGACGATGATCACCGTGTGCCCGACGGCGTGCAGCTCGGCCAGGATGCGCATTACTTCCTTGCCGCTGTGAGTGTCGAGGGCGCCGGTGGGCTCGTCGGCGAGGATTACTTCGCCGCCGTTCATCAAGGCCCGGGCGATACTCACCCGCTGCTGCTGGCCGCCGGACAACTGGCTCGGGCGATGGCTCAAGTGCCCCGACAAACCCAGGCGTGCCAGCAAGTCTGCGGCGCGGCTATGCCGGGCGGTTTGCGGCGTACCGGCATAAATCGCCGGCATTTCCACGTTGTGCAACGCGCTCAAATGCGCCAGCAGGTGGTAACGCTGGAAGATAAACCCGAAGTAGTCGCGGCGCAGTTCCGCCAGTTGTTCATCACCCAGGGTGCGAGTTTCGATGCCATTGATCTTGTAGCTGCCGGCGGTGGCGTAATCGAGGCCACCGAGGATGTTCATCAAGGTGGATTTACCCGAGCCCGAGGCCCCGGTAATCGCGACCATTTCCCCGGCATGGATGGTCAGGTCGATGCCCTTTAGGGCAATGAATTCGCGGTCACCGGCCATGAAACTGCGCACGATGCCTTTCAGCTCCAGCAGTGGCTGACTCATCACTCAGCCCCCCGCCACGGCGGGCGATGGGTCGCCGATCACCACCTTGTCGCCTTCGGCCAGGCCAGCGAGGATCTGCACCTTGACGTTGTTATTGATACCGGTCTGCACTGGCCGCGTGTTGGCCTTGCCCTTGGCGTCCAGCACCCGCACCGGGAAGCTGCCGTCGGCATTGCGCGGGCCGAGTGCGGCCACCGGCACGGTCAACGCGGCCTTGGCGGTGTCGAGCACGATCCGCACTTGTGCGGTCATGGCGATGCGCAGGCGGTGGTCGGGGTTGGGCACGTCAAAGAGGGCGTTATAGAACACCGCGGTGTTTTGCTTTGGGGTGCCGGCGGTCTGGGTTTCGAGAAAGTTTTGCGGGGCCGGTTCGGTGCCACGCAGTTTGGCGTAGTAGCGCTTGTCGGCCTCGCCGAGGATGGTGAAGTACACCTGCTGGCCGGGGCTGATATGGATCACGTCAGCCTCGGAGACCTGGGCCTTGACGGTCATGGTGTCCAGGTCTGCCAGCTTGAGCAGCACCGGTGCCAATTGGCTGGCGATCACCGTCTGGCCTTCCTGGGTGACGATGCCCACTACATCGCCGTCGATGGGCGCGACGATGCGGGTGTAGGCCAGGTTGATCTTGGCGGTGTCGATCTGGATGTGGGCGCTTTTGATCTGTGCGTCGAGGGACATCAGGTTGGCGCGTTGGACTTCGTAGTTGGATTCGGCGGTTTCAAAGTCCTGGCGGGACACCGATTCGTCCTCTTGCAGGCCTTGATAGCGTTGGTAGACGGACTTTGTTTCCTTGAGCTGTGCGGCGGTGGCGCGGCGTTGGGCCTTGAGGTTTTCTTCATCGACCTCGGCTTTGCGCAGGGTGTTTTGCAGGATCAACGGGTCGATTTCGGCGAGCCATTGGCCCTTTTTGACCTTATCGCCGACCTTTACCTTCAGGGACTTGAGTTGGCCGGAGACTTGGGCGCCGACGTCGACCTGCTTGACGCCTTCGAGCAGGCCGGTGGCCAGGACCGCGTTTTCAATGTCACCGCGTTCGGCGGTGGCGGTCAAGTATTGCGGCGCGTCTGCGGGTGCCTGCACGGTGTAGATGATCAGGGCGGCGGCGATTGCCAGGGCCAGGGCCATTCCTGTTTTGCGAAGCTTTGACTTTTCCATAAGTGACCACAGAAGACGTTGAAGTTGGTCCGGCTTTTGGCTCGGAGTACATATCCATTTTTTGGTAACGGCTGATATTGATTCTGCTTTTACAGAGGCTCACTTTTGAACAGCGCAAAAGTAAGCAAAACGCTCTTGCCCCACCACCCAGGTGACCCGCTGTAAGAGCGGAACCATAAGCCGCCGTTACCGCAGCAACGGATATGTACCCTCACAAAACCCGCTCCCCAGCAAAAATCCCATCCCCCCACCAAGCCGCCAAACTCAACACATTCGGCGCCTTGAGCAACGAAAAATGATTCCCCGGCCCGTACCAGACCTCCAACGACCCGGTGCACCCGCGCCACCCCTCGACCATCAACCCCTGCTCCCGCTGATTCCCCGCCACATCCAGCGTCGGATCCTGCGCCAACACCAACCGCACAACCCCCTCATACCGCCGAACAGGCCGATAAATCGTGCGCAACGCCGACGCATAAGTGCGCGCCGGCCCATCCATCGCACCCACCAACGACCGCGCAGGCAACAGCCCAACCCCCACCATCCCCACATGCAACAACCGCCGCTGCTCCACCTCATCGCACCCGGCAAAACCCACCGCATCAATCCCAAGCGACTTACCCGAAGCCACCTGCATCGATTCCACCAACCGCAACAACGCCCCGGTCGTGGTATAGGGCCGGCCCACCACCCCATTCCCCCCGGGCGCCTCGCTGTCGATCAACGTCAACGACGCCACCTCACGCCCCAGAGCCTGCAACCGCGTGGCCATCTCAAACACCACCCAGCCACCAAACGAATGCCCCACCAGATGCACCGGCCCCAAAGGACACTCCTGCTCCAACGCCTGCAAATAACAGCACGCCGCCGCCTCGACCTGACTGTGCGGCACCGCCTCCCCATCCAGCCCACGCGGCTGCAACCCAAAGATCGGCCAGTCGCGGCCCAGCGCTTCAGCGAGCCCCACAAACCCGGTCACGCTATCCCCCGCCCCCGGCACACAGAAGACCGGCGCATGCCCGGCACGGCCACTCTGGATCCGCAGCAACGGCTGATGCACCGCCACATCCGGCGCCTCACTCAATGCCAATGCATCACCCAGCGCCTGCCCCAGCGCCTGGATATGCGGCGCCTGCATCATGCTCTGGTGATCCCCCGGCACTTCAATACGGCGCAATTGCCCCACGGCCAGTGCCGCATCCCAACCCAGGTCCAGGCTGCGCCGCGACAGCTGCGTCGGCCGCTGTGCGGCGCTGAACAAGTGCACCGCCAGCGGCATCGGGAACAGGCTGTAATGCGCCAATGCATGCCCGTGCCCGACTTCCCGCTCGATAAAACTCAACAGGTCCGCGTCCGTTGCCGCCGCCATCTGCGCGTACAACAAATGCCGATCGCGGCAGCGTTGCAGCACGCCAGCAAAGTCCAGCTGCCCAACCTGCGTTTCCAGTTGCCCAAGGCTTGCCAACTCATCCACACCTCCCTGTGCGTTCCAATACGCCGTGCACTGCAACAGCAAATGCCGCTTGAGGGCGTCCGGCCCGGCCCAGCGCGCCTTGCCCTGGTCGGTCAGGCGCGGCACGTAGCTGTCGATCAACCCGAGGAACGCCACCGGCTCATCCAACCCCTGCAGCTGCATCGACACTTCATAAGCCAACACCCCACCAAACGACCAACCCGCCAACCGATACGGCCCATGGGGTTGCACCGACCGAATGATCCCCACCAGCCGCGCCGCCAGGCCTTCCATGGTCTGCAGCTGCGCCTCACCAAGAGGCGCGCCGGGCAAGCCATAGATCGGGTAGTCTCCCGGCAGGTGCCGGCCCAACGCCGGAAAATACACGTCCATGCCGCTGAACTCGTGCACCAGAAACAACGGCGGTTGGCTACCGCCGGAACGTACGGTGATCAGCGAGCTGTTGTCCTCGCGCGCCGTACGCTGGCCGAGCATCGCGGCCACCGAAGCCACGCTGGCATGCTGGAACAGCTCCGCGAGCGATACCGCAAGCCCCGCTTCTTCCATCAGGTTGACCAGCCGGATCGCCAACAACGAATGCCCGCCCAGTTCAAAGAAACTGTCATGCCGACCGACCTGCTCCAGCCTCAACACCTCGCACCAGAGGCGGGCCAGGGTCTGTTCCAGCTCGTTCGCCGGCGCCTCGAACCCACGGCTTGCCAGCGCCTCCAGCGTGGGCACCGGCAGGGCCTTGCGGTCGATTTTGCCGTTGGCCGTCAGCGGCATTTTTTCCAGCGGCACATAGGCCGACGGCACCATGTAGTCCGGCAGGTGCCGCAGCAGGTGGCCGCGCAGCACATCGATGGCGAGCGGTTCGCCGCAGTAGTACGCCACCAGGCGCTTGTCCCCCGGCACATCCTCCCGCGCCAGCACCACCACCTCCTTGATCCCGGCACAGGTCGCCAGGCTCGCCTCGATTTCGCCCAGCTCGATGCGAAAGCCGCGAATCTTCACCTGGTCGTCATTACGCCCAATGCACTCCAGCAGCCCGTCCGCCGACCAGCGCCCGAGGTCGCCGGTGCGGTACAACACACCCTCGCCAAACGGATCGTCGACAAACTTCTCGGCCGTCAGCCCTGGCCGGTTCAGATACCCCTTGGCCACGCCGTGCCCGCCAATGCAGATCTCCCCGACCACGCCCAGCGGCACCGGCTGCAAGTACGCATCCAGCAGGTAGATTTGCGTGTTGGAAATCGGCCGGCCGATGGGCACGCTTTCGGCATCGGCGGCAATGGTTTGCACTTCATATGTAGTCGCGTAAGTCGTGGTTTCAGTCGGGCCGTAGCAGTGCACCAACCGCAGCGCGGGCGCCTGGGCCAGCAGGCTGCGAAACGCCGCCGGGTCCGCTCGCTCGCCGCCGCACAACAGGATGCGCAGCCCGGCCAACGCGTCGGGAATCAACTGCACGTACTGATTGAAAAGCGCAGTGGTGACAAACAGGATCGTCGCCCCGCCCGCCTTCAGTGCCCGCCCGAACGCGCCCGAGTCGAGCACAGTGGCATGGTCGGTCACCCACACCTGGCCGCCGTTGAGCAAAGGGCCCCACACGTCCATGGTGCTCGCATCGAACGCCGGGTTGGAGGCGAATGCCACGCGGTCATGGGCAGTGAAATCGGCGTAGCCGTTATTGATCACCAGCCGGGTGATGCCCCGGTGCGGCACCAACACGCCCTTGGGGGTGCCGGTGGAACCGGAGGTGTACATGATGTACGCCACACGCTGCGAGGACTGCGACAAATCCGGGTTGTGGCTCGGTTGCGGCTCCGGCGCCAGGGTGTCGAGGTCGATGCGCCGGGCCGGGTAATCCACGGGCGCGCTGCTATGGGTCAACAGCCACACCGCGCCGCTGTCCTGCACCATGAAGGCCTGGCGTTCGGCCGGGGCGTGGATGTCCAGCGGCACATAAGCCGCCGCGCATTTGAGGATCGCCAGTTGGCTGAGTAGCAGGTCGACCGAGCGTGGCAGCAGGATCGCCACGTGGTCGCCGGGCTGCACGCCCACGCTGCGCAGATGGTGCGCCAGTTGGTTGGCGCGAATATTCAGCTCGCCGTAATGTATGACCTGTTCGCCATGCACCACGGCAACAGCGTTCGGGCGCGCCTGGGCCTGGGCCTCAAACAAACGCTGCACGGTATGTTCATGAGGGAACACGCGCCGGGTAGCGTTGAATTCCTCCCGCAGTTTTTCACGCTCCGCCGGCGGCAGGATCGACAGTTGGCTGATCGCCGTCCCGCTATGGTGTTCCAACGCCTGCACCAGTTGTTCCAGCGCGACATGCAGGTATGCACAGAGGCGTGGCGCGCCCTGCCCCATAGCGTCAAGGGTGAACCCGTCGCCCAGGTCATCCACACTCATAGACAGCGCAAAGTTGCTACGCTCCTCGGCCTTGAGCACGTGCATGCCCTGCCAGGCCTGAGCCACCTCACCGGCTTGCGGCGCACTGTGGCGATAGTTGAACAGCACACTGAACAGCGGCGTGTTGGCCGCCAGCCCGCTGCAACGCTGGGCCAGGGTCAGCGGCGCATGCTCATGACTGAGCAGTTGGGTCAGCCGTGCATGGGTGGCCATCAACGCCGCGTGCGCCGTGAGCTCACCCAGGTCGACCCGCAGTGGCAAGGTGTTGATGAACACGCCCAATGCGCGCTCGGCGCCTTCGCCGCCCTGCAGCCGGCCCAGTAACACGGTGCCGAAAACCACCTGCTCGCGGCCCGATACCTTGCCCAACACCTGGGCCCAGGCCAGGTGCATCAGGCTCGCGACACTCACCCCAAGGTGACGCGCGAGGGTGCGCAGGCGCCGGTCCAGCAGCGGGTCGACGCACAGCCGGGCCTGGAGCGCTTCCCCGGGTGCATTCAGCGCCAGCGTCGGTTCATCGATATCCCCGAGCATCTCGCGAAAGAACCCTTCGTGCTCTTGCTCACGCATCCCCAGCCGCGTCTGCGCCACATAGTTGCGATACGGCACCGCCGCGCCCAACTGCTCGCGACGGCCCAGCAGGCAAGCCTGCATTTCGTGCTGCAGCACTTGCAGTGCAACGTGGTCCATCACAAGGTGATGGAACAGCAACAGCGCAACCACCCGCTGGTTGGCCGGGTCCTCGGCGTACACCAGGCGCATCAACGGCGCCTGGGCCAGGTCCAATCGGTGCTGGCCGAAGCGTGCCTGCAATTGCCCCAGTACATCGCCCGTCACCTCAATCGCCTCAACCCGCAACGACGCGCTGCGCCACACCACCTGCAGCGGCTCCTCCAGCCCGTCCCAGTGCATCGACGAGCGCAAAATGTCGTGGCGCTCGATCACCGCCTGCAACGCCTGGGCAAACGCGTCAAGGCGCTCAACGCTGGCAAAGGCGAACTGCGCCTGCAACAGATAGGCGTCACCCTGCTGCACCGCCCGGTGGTGGTACAGGATCCCGGCCTGCAACGGGGCCAGCGGGTAGATGTCCTGTACGTTGGCCGCGCCGCCGGGAATCGTCGCCACCAGACGGTCGATGGCGGGTTGCTCCAGGCTCACCAGCGTCAGCATGTCCGGGGTGATGTGCATGCAATCGGCCGCAATGCCATTGCCCGGCACCGCCACTTCGCGGCCACCGCCCACTGCTGCCGCCAACGCCGCAAGCGTCGGCTGGCCAAACAACACCTTCACATCTGCCGACAGGCCGGCCCGGCGCATACGGCCGATCAGGCTGGCGGCAAGCAGCGAATGGCCACCCAACTCGAAGAAATTATCGTGACGGCCGACCCGCTCCACCGTGAGCAGATCCGCCCACAGGCCGGCCAGGGTGATTTCGGTTTCACCCACAGGCGCGACGTATTCCCGGGCGATCACCGACTCCAGGCCCGGCGCCGGCAGTGCCTTGCGGTCGAGCTTGCCGTTGGGGCTCAACGGCAACGCGTCCAGGTGCATAAAGGTCGCCGGCACCATGTAGTCCGGCAGGTGTTCCAGCAGGTGACTGCGCAGGGCATCGATTTCGGCCTGCGCGCCAGTGTAGTAAGCCACCAGCCGTGAATCACGGGCGACGACGGCGGCTTCGCTGATCTGCGCAAACTGGAGCAGCCGCGCCTGAATCTCGCCGAGTTCGATACGCAGGCCACGGATTTTTACCTGGTCGTCATTGCGGCCCAAGTACTCGATATTGCCGTCCGCCAGGTAGCGCCCGACATCGCCGGTGCGGTACATGCGGCCTGCGCTGAACGGGTCCTTGAGGAAGCGTTCGGCGGTGAGTTCCGCACGGTGCAAGTAACCCCGTGCGACTTGCACGCCACCGATAAACAGCTCGCCCACCACGCCCAATGGCACGGGCTGTAACTGCCCGTCCAGCAGGTACAGCCGGGTGTTGGCAATCGGCATGCCGATGGGCGTGTTGTCTGGGGTGACAGGCCCGGCGCAATCCCACGCCGTCACGTCCACCGCCGCTTCGGTAGGGCCGTAGAGGTTGTACAAACCGATCCCTGGCAATTGCTGTTTGAAGCGGCGCACCAGGCTGCCGGGCAAGGCTTCACCGCTGCACATCACCCGCACCAAACCGGCACTTTGGCTGACATCGCCATGGGCCAGGAACACCTCCAGCATCGAGGGCACAAAGTGCAAGGTAGTGATCTGCTCGGACTCAATCACCTCACACAGGTAGGCCGGGTCTTTATGCCCGCCGGGACGGGCCATCACCAACCGGGCGCCGGTGAACAGCGGCCAAAAAAACTCCCACACCGACACGTCAAAGCTGAACGGGGTTTTCTGTAACACCGCGTCCTGCGTCGTGAGCCCGTACTCGTCCTGCATCCACAGCAGGCGGTTGACCACGCCCGCGTGCTCGTTGATCACGCCCTTCGGTTGGCCGGTAGAACCCGAGGTGTAGATGACGTAGGCCTGATGCTGCGCAGTCAGCCCCGCCACCCACGGATTCTGCACAGGCTGGTGCTGCCAGGTGTGCTGGTCCAGATCGACCACCGGCACCGTCACGTTGCCCAGCAGCGAAAGGGTTTCACCCTGCACCAGCACGGCTGCCGGGGCGCTGTCCTGGAGCATGTAGGCAATACGCTCCAGCGGGTACGCCGGGTCCAGGGGTACATAACCACCGCCCGCCTTGAGGATCGCGAACAGGCCGACAACCATCTCCAGCCCGCGCTCGACGCAGATCGCCACCCGCGAATCGGGCTGTACACCCAGCTCACGCAGGTGGTGCGCCAACTGGTTGGCCCGCTGGTTCAGCTCGGCATAGGTCAGGCACCGCGCGCCTGCTTTCACCGCCAGCGCGTCGGGCGTGCGTTCCACTTGGGCCTCGAACATACCGTGCAGCGTCTGGTCGAGGTTGTACGCCACATCGGTGGCGTTGAAGTCGAACAGCAGGTGCTCACGCTCCTGCTCGTCCAGCAACTGCGCATGCTCCAGCACCGCCTGATCGTTATCGACCATGGCCTGCAGTACGCGGATGAAGTAGCCGACATACCGTAGCATCGTCGCCTCATCAAACAACGCGGTGGCATATTCCAGCGTGCCGCGAATTTCACCCCGGGCCTCGCACAGGTTCAGCGACAGGTCGAACTTGGCAAAGTGGCTGTCCTCCACGATCCCTTCAAGGCTCAGGTCGCCCAGGGCCAGGGCCGGCGCGTCGCTGTCCTGCCACGTCAACATCGTCTGGAACAGCGGGCTGTGGGCCAGGCTGCGGATTGGCCGGGTGATTTCCACCACCTGTTCAAACGGCAGGTCCTGATGGGCCTGGGCCTCCAGGGTCAGCCCCTTGACCCGCGCCAGCAGCGCCTCGGCGCTCAACTCACCCGAGGTATCAATGCGCACCGCCAGGGTGTTGACGAACAACCCGATCAAGCCTTCCACCTCGGCCCGCTGGCGGTTGGCGACCGGCGAGCCGATCACCACCTCCTGCTGCCCGGCCAGGCGCGTCAACAATGAAGCCCACGCGGTCATCATCAGCATGTACAGGGTGGTGCCGTGGCGTTGATTGAGCGCTTTGAGCCCGGCGCTCAGGCGTTCATCCAGGCGTACGTCGACGCTGCTGCCGGCATAGTCCTGCTGGGCCGGGCGTGGACGGTCGGTAGGCAGCATCAACAGGGCTGGCGCGCCGGCGAGGGTTTGCTGCCAGTAACTGCTCTGGCGGTGCAGCACCTCGCCACTGAGCCACAGGCGCTGCCATATGGCGAAGTCGCTGTATTGGATCGGCAGCGCCGGCAATGGATCAGCCTCACCGTCGCTGAAGGCCTGGTACAAGGCCATCAATTCGCGGGTCAGCACGCCCATGGACCAGCCATCGGATACGATATGGTGGAGGGTCAGCAGCAGCACGTGATGGTCGTCGGCCATGATTACCAGCCGCCCGCGCAGCAGCGGGCCGCGTTGCAAATCGAAAGGTGCCGAGGCTTCGCCCTGGATCAACGCGTCCAGCACCTGCTGGGCTTGCGGGTGGCAGCGCAGGTCCTGCACTTGCAGGGGCATCACCTCTTCAGGCGGCACGATCAGCACGTGGGCGTCGTCATCCTGCTGGGCAAAACGACTGCGCAACGTCTCGTGCCGCGCGACGATCCGCGCCAGCGCGCGTTGCACGGCATCAACGTGCAACTGCCCGCGCAGGCGCAGGCCGATCGGGATGTTGTAGGCGGTGTTGGCGCCTTCCATCAGCGCCAGAAACCACAGGCGTTGTTGGGCAAACGACAACGGTACGTCCGCATCGCGGGCCGCCGGCAGGATATCCGGCAAGGTGCTGCGCCCCGCTTGGGCCAACACCTGCGCCACCGCCGCCAGTTCGGCATTGGCGAACAGCTCACCCAGCGCCAGGTCGACACCCAGGCGCTGGCGCACCTGGGACACCATGCGCATGGCCAGCAACGAATGCCCGCCCAGTTCAAAAAAATGATCCTGGCGCCCGACGCGCTCCACCTGCAGCACCTCGGCCCAGATTTGCGCGAGGACGGTTTCGATATCGCCCTGGGGCGCCTCGTATTCGCGGGTGAAGACGGCGGCCAGGTCCGGCTTCGGCAGCGCCTGGCGGTCCAGCTTGCCGTTGGCGGTAAGCGGCAATGCGTCGAGCTTGACGTAGGCCACAGGGACCATGTAGTCCGGCAAGTGCGCCATCAGGTGCGCGCGTATCTCGCCCACTTCAAGGGCGTCGAACTGCGGGTTTTCGGTGAAGTAAGCCACCAGCCGTGCGTGGCCGGGCTGGTCTTCACGGGCCAGCACCACGGCTTCCTGAAGACCCGGCAACTGGTTGAGGCGGGTTTCGATTTCTCCCAGTTCGATACGCACGCCACGGATTTTCACCTGGTCGTCGTTGCGGCCCAGGTATTCGATATTCCCGTCCGGCAACCAGCGCGCCAAGTCGCCGGTGCGGTACAGGCGACCCTCGGTGAACGGATCATCGAGGAAGCGTTCGGCAGTCATTTGCGGGCGATTGAGATACCCCCGCGCCACACCCTTGCCGCCCACATACAATTCACCGGCAACGCCCAGGGGTACCGGGCGCTGTTGAGGGTCCAGCAAGTAAACCCTGGCGTTGGCGATAGGTTTGCCGATGTGCAACGGCTGGCCGGGCTCGGTCCGGCCAGAGGTGGCGACCACCGTGGCTTCGGTGGGGCCGTAGTTGTTGATCACCTCGAAACGCTGGGCACGGGGGAACTGGCGCAGGCGGTCGCCGCCAATCAGCAAGGTCCGCAGGGTTGGGTGTTCGATGTTTTGGCTGAACGCATATTCGGCCACGGGCGTGGGCAGGAAGCACACGTCCAGCGGCTGCGCGCGCCACCAGTCCAGCAGCGCGTCAATGTCTTCGGCACCGTCGTGGGCCGGCGGCAGGTGCAAGGTGGCGCCCACGCACAGGGCCGGCCAGACTTCCCAGGCCATCGCGTCAAAGCCGAAACCGGCAACGCTGGCGGTGTGCCGGCCCGCGCACAGGTCGAACGCGGTGCAATGCCAGCCCACCAGGTTGGCCACGGTGTGATGCTCCACCATCACGCCCTTGGGCAGGCCGGTGGAGCCGGAGGTGTAGATCACGTAGGCCAGGTTGGAGGGGCTGACGGCGACTTGGGGGTTGCTGGCCGAATGGTGATGCCAGGTGAAACGGTCGAGGTTGATCACCGGCACGTCGAGCGCCGGCAGGCGCTCCAACAGCGCTTGCTGGGTCAGCACCGCAACGGGTGAGCTGTCAGTGAGCAGGTAGTTCAGGCGCTCGGCCGGGTGCGACGGGTCCACCGGCACGTAGCAGGCGCCGGACTTGAGGATCGCCAGCAACCCGGCGAGGGTGTCCAGCCCGCGCCGGGCGACGATGGCCACCCGGTCGTCGGGCTTTACCCCAAGCGCCAGCAGGTGATGGGCCAGCAGGTTGGCTTGTTGATTCAACTCGGCGTAGGTCAGTTGGCGGCCCTGATACACCGCGGCTACCGCGTCCGGGGTCCGCAGGGTTTGCGCCTCGATGCGCCCGTGCAGGGTGGTGCCCTGGGGGAAGTCGGCGGCGGTCGCGTTGAACTGCTCCAGCAGTTGACGCTGCTCGGCCTCGGGCAGCACCGGCAAGCGATTCAATGAGGTTTGGGGTGCGTGTTCCAGCGCCTGTACCAGGTTTTCCAGGGCGGTTTGCAGGTAGCCGCACACCCGCTGCGGGTCAACCTGGGCGCTGGCCAACAGGCTCAGGCTGAAGTCTTCGCCCAGGTCATCGACGCTCAACGTCAACGGGTAATTGGTGCGTTCCTCGGAGCGCAAGGCTTGAATACCCTGCCAGGCCGAGACCGCCTCGGCACTCGCACCACCCGCGCTATGGCGGTAGTTGAGCAACGCGCTGAACAGCGGCGTCGGCGCCACCACGCCGCTGCACCGCTGGGCCAGGGCCAGCGCCGCATGTTCATGGCGCAGCAACGTCGTCAGCCTTGCATGCGTAGCCCTGACCCCGGCGCGCACGTCGTCGGCGCCCACATCCACCCGAAACGGCAAGGTGTTGATAAAGATCCCCAAAGCGCGGTCGGTGTCGTGGCTGCCCTGCATGCGGCCCATCAGCACCGTACCGAACACCACCTGCTCCTTGCCCGCCAGTACCCCCAGCACCTGGGCCCAGCCCATGTGGAACAGGCTGGCAGCGCTCACCCCCAACTGGCGGGCCTGGGCGCGCAAGCGCCGGCTCAATGGCGCGGCCAGTGGCTGGCTGATCTCCTGGATGTTGTCACCGTCGCCCTGCACATCCTGCAGGCCGTAGGGCAAGGTGGGCTCGCTGATGTCGCCGAGCATCTGCCGGAAGAAACCTTCGTGCTCCTGCTCGCTGATGCCCAGGCGCGCCTGGGCGACATAGTTGCGAAACGGCACGGCCTGGCCCAACTGGCCAGCCTTGCCCAACAGGCAGGCTTGCATCTCGTGGCAGACCACTTCCAGGGCGCTGTGGTCCAAGGCCATGTGGTGGAACAACAGCATCGCCACCACGCGCTGGCCGGCCTCATCCCAGGCCCGCACCAGTTGCAGCAGCGGTGCGCGGGTCACGTCCATGCGGTAGTGGCGGCCATCGTACAAGTGGTGCAGCCGGGCGGCGATATCGCCCTCGGCCGCGTCCAGCTCAATCGCCTGCACCGGCAGGCGCGCCCTGCGCCACACCACTTGCGACGGCTCTTCCAGGCCTTCCCACACCACCCCGGTACGCAGGATGTCGTGGCGGTCGATGACCTGTTGCAGGGCCTGGGCAAAACCCTCGAAACGTTCAAGGCTGTCGAAGGCAAACAGCGACTGCATGATGTACGGGTCGCCGTGTTCGGCACTGACGTGATGATAGAGAATGCCTTCCTGCAACGGCGCCAGTGGGTAGATGTCCTGCACATTGGCCACGCCACCGTCGACCGTTTCGATGATGCGATCGATCGACGCCTGGCTCAGTCTCGACAAGGTCAACATCGCCGGGATAATGGCGGCGGCGCCCGCCGGAATGCCATTGGCCGGCACCTGCACGTCACCGGCCTTGGTGGCCGAGTATCCGCCGGCCTTGATCAGCTCGATCAGCGCCGGCTTGTGTTCGCGCAGCAAGGCCAGCAGGGTTGGGTCGCTCAGGGCCTGTTTGTTGCCCTGCACCGACAACTGATCACCCTTGAGCGCCAGTTGCACATCCCTGGCCTTAAGTGTCGCCAACAGTTCGATGATGCTCACAGGACGATCTCCATTCGTTCGGTAATTGCGGCGTAGCCGGCCAGGGTCGGTTGTTCAAACAGCCCCCGCACATCGGCTTCCATGCCTTCCTGGCGCAAGCGCCCGATCAAGCTGACGGCCAGCAACGAGTGCCCGCCCAGCTCAAAAAAGTTGTCGTGGCGCCCTACCCGCTCCACCTTCAGCAGCTCGGCCCACAGGCGCGCCAGGGTGATTTCGGTGTCGCCTTGCGGGGCGTCGTATTCGCGCACGATCAGTGATTCCACACCCGGTGCCGGCAGCGCCTTGCGGTCGAGCTTGCCGTTGGGGCTCAGGGGCAACGCCTCCAGGTGCACGAACACCGCGGGCACCATGTAGTCCGGCAAACGTGCCAGCAGGTGCGCCCGCAACTGTTCGATATCCGCCTGCACACCGGTGTAGTACGCAACAAGGCGTTCGTCGCGGGCCAATACGGCGGCTTCGTTGACGTGCGGGTACTCGGTCAGGCGCGCCTGGATCTCCCCCAGTTCGATGCGCAGGCCACGGATTTTCACCTGGTCGTCGTTGCGGCCCAGGTACTCGATATTGCCATCCGGCAGGTAGCGCCCCAGGTCACCAGTGCGGTACATGCGGCCGGGGTTGAACGGGTCCTTGAGAAACCGCTCGGCCGTCAGTTCAGGACGGTGCAAGTAGCCGCGCGCCACTTGCACACCCGCAATAAACAGCTCGCCCACCACCCCCAGCGGCACCGGCTGCAACTGGGCGTCCAGCAGGTACAGGCGGGTGTTGGCAATCGGCTTGCCAATGGGCGTGTTGTCCGGCACTTGGGGCCTGGCGCAGTTCCAGGCCGTCACGTCCACTGCCGCCTCGGTCGGGCCGTAGAGGTTGTACAAACCGATACCGGGCAACTGCTGCTTGAAGCGTCGCACCAGGCTGCCAGGCAACGCTTCGCCGCTGCACATCACCCGCAGCAGCCCGGCACCCTGGCTCACATCGCCATGGGCCAGGAACACGTCGAGCATCGACGGCACAAAATGCACGGTGGTGATCTGTTCTGCCTCGATCACCTCGCACAGGTAGGCCGGATCCTTGTGCCCGCCAGGGCGCGCCATGACCAGTCGCGCCCCCGTGAACAACGGCCAGAAGAACTCCCACACCGACACGTCGAAGCTGAACGGGGTTTTCTGCAACACCGCGTCAGTGGCGCTGAGGCCGTAGGCGTCCTGCATCCACAGCAAACGGTTAACCACGCCTGCGTGCTCATTGATCACACCCTTGGGCTGGCCGGTGGAGCCGGAGGTGTAGATCACGTAGGCCTGATGTTGCGCAGTCAGCCCCGGCACCCGCGGATTATGTAAAGGCTGGTGCTGCCAGGTGTTCTGGTCCAGGTCCACTACCGGCACCGCGACTTCACCCAGCAGCGCGCGGGTAGCACCCTGCACCAGCACCGCCGCAGGCTTGCTGTCTTGCAGCATATAGGCCAGGCGATCCAGCGGATAGGCCGGGTCCAGCGGCACATAACCACCGCCGGCCTTGAGAATCGCGAACAGGCCGATGACCATCTCCAGGCCGCGCTCGACGCAAATCGCCACCCGCGAATCCGGCTGCACGCCCAGCTCACGCAGGTGCCGGGCCAACTGATTGGCCCGCTCGTTCAGCTCGCGATAGCTCAGGCATTGCGAGCCGGCCTTTACCGCCAACGCATCCGGCGTGCGCTCCACCTGGGCCTGGAACATACCGTGCAGCGTCTGCGCCAGGTCGTAATCGACCTGGGTAGCGTTGAATTCGACCAACAGTTGCTGGCGCTCCGCAGCACCCAAAATCGGCAGGCGATCGAGTGGTTGCTGCGGTGCGTGTTCCAGGGCGTCGACCAGTTGCGTCAACGCCATCTGCATATAACCGCAGACCCGCTGTGCACCCACCTGCGCCAGGGTCAGTGCGGTGAAGTCATAACCGTCGCCCAGGTCATCGACGTTCAGGGTCAGCGGGTAGTTGGTGCGCCCGTCGTTGGTCAGGGTGTGCATGCCTTCCCAGGCGTGCTGCGCGCCCTGTGAACGGGTGGCGCCGCCGCGGTGGCGGTAGTTGAGCATCGCGCTGAACAGTGGCAACGGCGCCGCCACCCCGCTGCAACGCTGGGCCAGGGCCAGCGATGCGTGTTCATGCCCCAGCAGCGCGGTGAGCCGGGCATGGGTGCTGCGCACGCTGTCGCGCACCCCTTGCCCATCGATATCCAGGCGCAGCGGCAAGGTGTTGATGAACACGCCAAGGGCCCGGTCTGCCCCCTCGCCGCCCTGCATCCGGCCTACCAGTACCGTGCCGAACACCACGTTCGGCTTGCCCGAGGTGACAGCCAGCACCTGCGCCCACGCCAGGTGAAACAGGCTCGCGGTGCTCACACCCAGCAGGCGTGCCTGGGCGCGCAAGCGACGGCACAGGCCAGCGTCCAGGTGGTGGCTCGACTCCTCGATATCGCGGCCGTCGCCCTGCACATCCTGCAAGCCAAACGGCAGCGTCGGCTCGTGAATATCACCGAGCATCTGGCGGAAGAACCCTTCATGCTCCTGCTCGCTGACACCCAGCCGCGCCTGGGCCACGTAGTTGCGGTACGGCATGGGCGCGGCAAGCGGTGCGGCGTGGCCCAGCAGGTAGCCCTGCATTTCCCGCAGCACCACGTCGAACGCGGTGTGGTCCAGCACAATGTGGTGATACAGCAGCACCGCCACCACGCGCTGATTGGCCGGGTCATTGGCATACATCAGGCGGATCAGCGGGCCTTGGGTGATGTCCAGCCGGTAGCGCCGGGCGTCGAAACGCTGATGCAGGCCGGCCAGCACATCGCCTTCCAGGTGCAGCGCTTCGACCTTCAACCCAGCCTTGCGCCATACCACCTGCACCGGCTGCGCCAAGCCTTGCCAAACCACACCGGTGCGCAGGATGTCGTGGCGATCGATCACCTGCTGCAAGGCGCGCGCGAAGGTATCCAGGCGCGCCTGGGTGTCGAATGCCAGGTGTGATTGCAGCAGGTACGGGTCGCCCTGCTCCGCGGTGATGTGGTGGTAAAGAATGCCCTCTTGCAACGGCGCCAACGGGTAGATGTCCTGCACATTGGCGGCGCCACCCGGCACGCTGGCGACGATCTGATCGATGGTCGGCTGGTCCAAATCCACCAGCGACAGCATCGACGGTGTGATGCGCTGGCAATCGGCGCCGATGCGGTTGACCGGCACCACCACTTCCCGGCCACTGCCCACCGCCGCTGCCAAGGCGGCCAACGTAGGCTGGCTGAACAGCACCCGCACGTCGGCGCTCAGGCCCACCTGGCGCATGCGCTCGATCAAACTCACCGCCAGTAACGAATGGCCACCCAGTTCAAAGAAGTGGTCATGACGCCCCACCTGCTCCACTTGCAACACCTCGGCCCAGATGCGCGCCAGGGTGGTTTCCACTTCGCCGTGCGGCGCTTCATATTCACGGCTGAGGATGGCGGCCTGAGCCGGCGCGGGCAGAGCCTGGCGGTCGAGCTTGCCGTTGGCGGTCAGCGGCCAACTGTCGAGCTTGACGTAAGCCACCGGCACCATGGCCGCGGGCAGCTGGCTTTGCAGTTCGGCACGCAGGGTTTCGATGCCCAGCGAGGTGTATTCGGTGAACCAGGCGACCAGCCGCCCGTCGCGTACCAGCACCACGCCGTCCTTGACGCCGTCGATAGCCGCCAGGCGGGTTTCGATTTCCCCGAGTTCGATGCGCACGCCACGGACTTTTACCTGGTCGTCGTTGCGGCCCAGGTACTCGATATTCCCATCCGGCAACCAGCGCGCCAGGTCTCCGGTGCGGTACAGCCGGCCCGGGTGGAAAGGGTTGTCGAGGAAGCGTTCGGCGCTCATCTGCGGGCGGTTCAAGTACCCGCGTGCCACACCGCTGCCGCCTACATACAGTTCGCCCGCTACGCCCACCGGCACCGGACGCTGTTGTGCATCCAGCAGGTACACCGTGGCATTGGCCATCGGCGTGCCGATATGCAGCGGCTGGCCAGCGTGCACGCGACCAGAGGTGGCAACCACCGTGGCTTCGGTGGGTCCGTAGTTGTTGATCACCGCGAACCGTCGCTCAACGGTGAACTGGCGCAGGCGATCACCGCCGATCAACAAGGTGCGCAGGCTTGGGTGCTCCAGGTTCTGGCTGAAGGCGTACTCGGCCACCGGCGTCGGCAGAAAGCTCACGTCCAGCGGCTGGGCCAGCCACCACGCCAGCAGTTCGTCGATGTTTTCATTGCCGACATGGGCCGGTGGCAGGTGCAAGGTCGCGCCTGCACACAATGCCGGCCAGACTTCCCAGGCCATGGCATCAAAGCCGAACCCGGCGACGCTGCTGGTGTGGCTGTGGGCATGCAGGCCAAACGCTTCGCAGTGCCAATGCACCAGGTTTTCCACGGTGCGGTGTTCCACCATTACCCCTTTGGGTTGGCCGGTGGAGCCGGAGGTGTAGATCACGTAGGCGAGGTTTGCCGCAGTCAGGCTGGCGACATGCGGATTGGTCGCCTCGGGATAGTCGCCCTGCAGGTCGACAATGGCGACGTCACCGAGTACGCCACGGGTGTTTGCCTCGGCCAGGACTGCGACCGGGGCGCTGTCCTGCAGCAGGTAAGCGATGCGCTCGGCCGGGTAAGTCGGGTCTACCGGCACGTAGGCGGCGCCCGATTTTAGAATCGCCAGCAACCCCACCAGCATCTGCGGGCCACGTCGGCAGCAAATCGCCACGCGGTCGTCGGGCTGTACGCCCAAATCCAGCAGGTGATGGGCCAGTTGGTTGGCGCGCTGGTTGAGCTGTTGGTACGTCAACGACTGGCCGTCCTGAATCACTGCAATCGCCTGCGGCAGGCGCTCCGCCAGGGCTTCGAAAGCGCCGTGCAGGGTTTGCCCTTGCGTGTAAACGCGAGCGGTGGCGTTGAAGGTGCGCAGCAGCTTTTCGCGCTCTGAAGCTGGCAGGACGGGTAACTGGTTCAGCGGCGCTTGCGGCGTTTGCTCAAGCGCGTCCACCAGTTGCTCCAGCGCACTGTGCATGTAGCCGCACAGGCGCTGCGCACCGATGGATTCGAGCGCCAGCACCGTCAGGCCAAAGCCCGCACCCAGGTCGTCCACGCTCAGGGTCAGCGGGTAGTTGCTGCGTTCTTCACCGCCGAGCAACTGCACGCCTTCCCAGATGCCGTGGCCGTCGCGGGCCATTTCACCCGGCGTGCTGTGGCGGTAGTTGAGCAAGGCACTGAACAACGGCATCGACGCCGGCACGCCACTGCAACGCTGGGCCAGCGCCAGGGACGCATGTTCATGGCCGAGCAGCGCGCTGAGGCGGGAATGGGTTGCCTTGACCCCGGCGCGTACTGCGTTGGCACCCACATCAACCCGCAACGGCAAGGTGTTGATGAACATGCCCAGTGCCCGGTCGGCGCCCTCGCCGGCTTGCATGCGGCCCATCAACACGGTGCCGAATACCACCTCCTGGCGGCCCGCCACGAGGCCGAGGACTTGAGCCCACGCCAAGTGCATCACGCTTGCAGCGCTGACGCCCAACTGCCGGGCCTGCTCGCGAACCCGCAAGGCCAATGCCGCCTCCACCGGCCGTTCAGCCTCTTCAATATCCCGGCCATCGCCCTGCACATCCTGCACGCCAAAGGGCAGCGTGGGCTCGTCGATATCGGCGAGCATGTCACGGAAGAACTGTTCATGCTCCTGGGCGCTGACGCCCAAACGGGCCTGGGCCACGTAGTTGCGAAACGGTGCGGCAACCGGCAACTCATCTGCCTGATTGAACAGGAACGCACGCATTTCCTGGCCAACCACTTCCATGGCGGTGTGGTCCAGCGCCAGGTGATGGAACAGCAGGATGGCTGCGACGCGCTGGTTGGCCGGGTCCTGCGCGTAGACCATGCGCAGCAAGGGCGCCTGGGTGATGTCCAGGCGATAGTGACGAGCGTCAAAGCGTGCGTGCAGTTGTTCGATCACGTCGCCATCGGCCGGGTCCAACACAACGTTTTGCACCATCCGTTCGGCATGGCGCCAAACCACTTGCACCGGGCTGTCCAGCCCTTCCCACACCACGCTGGTACGCAGAATATCGTGGCGCGCCACGACCTTTTGCAGTGCGCCCATGAAGGCCTGAAAACGCTCGACACTGTCAAACGCCATGCGCGATTGCAGCAAATACGGGTCGCCCTGCTCGGCGCTGATGTGATGGTAAAGAATGCCTTCCTGCAACGGTGCCAGCGGGTAAATGTCCTGCACGTTGGCCGCGCCGCCCGGCACGGTGGCCACGATGCGGTCGATGGCTGTCTGGTCCAGCTTGACCAGGGTCAGCATCGACGGCGTGATGCGCTGGCAACCCGGCGCAATGCCGTTGGCCGGTACCGCGATTTCCCGGCCACTGCCCACCGCCGCCGCCAAAGCCGCCAGGCTTGGCTGGTTGAACAGCACCCGCACATCGGCGCCCAGCCCGGCCTGGCGCATGCGCTCGATCAGGCTTACTGCCAGCAAGGAATGGCCGCCGAGTTCAAAAAAGTGGTCAAAGCGCCCAACGCGCTCAACCTTCAAGACGTCCTGCCAGATCTGCGCCAGCAGGGTTTCCACCTCGCCCTCGGGCGCCTCGAAACCGCGGCTCAACAGTGAATCCTGATCGGGCGCCGGCAGGCCCTTGCGGTCCAGCTTGCCGTTGGCTGTCAGCGGCAACAGTTCCAGCCAGACGTAGGCCGACGGCACCATGTAATCCGGCACACGGCTTTGCAGGTGTGTGCGCAACGCTTCAATGTTCAATGGCGCCTGGGCGGTGTAGTACGCCACCAGGCGCTTGTCGCCGGGCTCGTCTTCGCGGGCCAGCACCACCGTGTCGTTCACGCCTGGGAAACCTGCCAGGCAGCTTTCGATTTCACCGGGTTCGATACGGAAACCACGGATTTTAAGCTGATGGTCATTGCGGCCCTGGTACAGCAAAGTGCCGTCCGCCTGCCAGCTCGCCAGGTCGCCGGTGCGGTACAGCAGGCCGTCGCCGAACGGGTCGACAATAAATTTTTCGGCGGTCAGTTGCGGCTGGTTCAGGTATCCCTTGGCCACACCCGCACCACCGATATACAGCTCACCGACCACGCCCAGCGGCACCGGTTGCTGCCGCGCATCCAGCACGTAGGCGCGGCTGTTGCCGATCGGCCGGCCAATCGGAATACCGCCCTCACCCACCGACTTGATCTCGAAGGTGGTAGAGAACGTGGTGGCCTCGGTGGGCCCGTAGCCATTCAGCAAATGCTGTGGCGCGCCATGTTCAAGCACCCGGCCGATCACGTGCGGGTCGAGCACATCGCCACCGACGATCAGGTAGCGCAGCTGGCGGAACATTGGCATCAACGCATCGGCGTATTGGTGAAACAGGCCGGCGGTCATCCACAACACGCTGACCGATTGCTCCTGCAATAACCCAGCAAACGCAGCCTGGGACAGCAGCGTGGCGTGCTCCACCACGACCACGCAGCCGCCATTGAGCAACGGCGCCCATACGTCGAGAGTGCTGGCGTCGAACGCCGGGTTCGAGGCAAAGGCCACCCGGTCACGGTGGTTGAAGTCGGCGTAGCCGTTGTTGATCACCAGCCGCGTGACCGCGCGGTGCGGAACCTGCACACCCTTGGGGGCGCCGGTGGAGCCGGAGGTGTACATGATGTACGCCACGCTTTCGGCAGACTGGGCCAGGTTCGGGTTATGCGCTGGCTGCGTGTCGAGTTCCAGTGTGTCGAGGTTGTTCAGCACGTGCCTGGCGCAGCTGTCTTGCACCATGAAGGTTTGGCGCTCGTCAGGCGCGTTGATGTCCAGCGGCACGTACACCGCCGCACACTTGAGGATTGCCAGTTGGCAGACCAGCAAATCGATGGAGCGTGGCAGCGCGATGACCACGCTGTCGCCGGGTTTTACGTCTTGGCCGATCAAAAAGTGAGCCAGGCGATTGGCCCGCAGGTTGAGTTCGCGGTAACTCAGCGACGCCTCGCCGTGCACCACGGCCACGGCTTCCGGGCTGGCCAGTGCCTGGGCTTCAAAGAACCCGTGAACCGTGCTGCCGGCCGGGTAGTCGCGGGCGGTCGCGTTGAAATCCACCAGCACTTGCTGCCGCTCGGCGCAAGGCAGCACAGACACCTGGTGCAACGCTGTGGTCGGTGCCTGTTGCAGTGCCGTCACCAGGTTGCGCAAGGCACTGAGCATATAGTCGCCAACGCGTTGCACAGCCACTTCGGCCACGCCTTGCACCGTCAGGGCAAACCCCACACCGAGGTCGTCGACGTTCAGCACCAGCGGGTAGTTGCTGCGCTCCTCGGAACTAAGAATCTGAATTCCGGCGTCGATAAACGGGCTGGCCCCGGGCGTTTCGCCCGGGGCACTGTGGCGGTAATTGAGCAAGGTACTGAACAGCGGCAACGCAGCGGACACACCACTGCAACGCTGGGCCAGGGACAGCGACGCATGCTCATGCCCCAGCAACTGCGCCAGCCGCGCATGGGTGGCGCGCACGCCGGCCTGCACACCGACCGCACCGACATTGACCCGCAGCGGCAGGGTATTGATGAACATCCCCAGCGCCCGGTCGGCGCCCTCGCCGCCTTGCATCCGGCCCAGCAGCACCGTGCCGAATACCACGTCTTCCTGGCCCGACACCTGGCCAAGCACTTGCGCCCACGCCAGGTGCACCAGGCTTGCCGCGCTTACGCCGAGCTGGCGGGCCTGCTCGCGCAGGCCCAGGCACAGGGCCGGGTCCAGCGGCAAGTGTGCTTCTTTTACACCGCTGCCATCGCGATTCACATCGTGCAAGCCGAAGGCCAGGGTCGGCTCGTCGATATCACCAAGCATCTCGCTGAAGAACGCTTCATGTTGCGCGGCGCTCACGCCGAGGCGCGCCTGGGCCACGTAGTTGCGGTACTGCACCGCGTCCGGCAATTGCCCCGCGCTACCGGCGAGGCTGGCGCTCATTTCTTCCACCAGCACTTGCAGCGCGGTGTGGTCCAGCAGGATGTGGTGCAGCAGCAGGATGCCGACATGGCGGCCCTGATCCTCGGCGTAGGCAAACCGCATCAGCGAGGCGCGAGACAGGTCGAGGCGGTAGTGGCGTGGGTCAAAGCGTTGTTGCAGTTGCGCCAGCACGTCGTTTTGCGGGTCGACATCGACACGTTCAACCACCAGCAGCGCCTGGCGCAAGACCACCTGCACCGGCTCGTCCAGGCCCTCCCAGACCACGCCGGTACGCAGGATGTCATTGCGCTCGATCACGCTTTGCAACGCACGGATAAACGCCTCGACCGGCTCCTGGCCGCTGAAGCTGAACTGCACCTGCAACACGTAGGGATCGCCTTCGGTGGTCGCCAGGTGGTGGTAGAGAATGCCGGCCTGTAACGGGGCCAGGCCGTAGATGTCCTGCACGTTGCCGATGCCGCCGGGGACGCTGGCGACGATATGGTCGATGGCCTGTTGGTCCAGCTCCACCAGCGGCAGCATGTCCGGGGTGATACGCCGGGTTGTTTGGTTGATCAGGTTGGCCGGGACCTGCACTTCATGCTGCCCGCCCACCGCTGCGGCCAGCGCGGCCAACGTCGGCTGGCCGAACAGCACGCGCACATCGGCGCCGAGTTCCAGTTGGCGCATGCGCTCGATCAGCTTGACCGCCAGCAATGAATGGCCGCCCAGCTCGAAAAAGTTGTCCTCGCGCCCCACCCGGTCGACCTTCAGCAGGTCTTGCCAGAGGATGGCGATCGCAGTTTCCACTGCGCCTTGCGGTGCTGCATAACCACGGCGGGCCAAGGCTTCGGCGTCGGGGGCCGGCAAAGCCTTGCGGTCGAGCTTGCCGTTGGTGGTGAGCGGGAACGTGTCCAGCAGCACAAAGGCGCCGGGCACCATGTATTCGGCCAGGGACAGCAGCAGGTGGTCGCGCAGTTCAGCGGCGCTGGGCACGTGGGCCTGCTGCGGGATCACGTAGGCCACCAGGCGCTTGTCACCCGGCGCGTCTTCGCGCGCAACCACCACCGCTTCACGCACGCCTTCGCAGGTGGCCAGGCGCGCTTCGATTTCCCCCAGCTCGATACGGAAACCGCGAATTTTTACCTGGTCGTCGTTGCGCCCCAGGTATTCGACACTGCCGTCGGCCAGCAGGCGGCCGAGGTCGCCGGTCTTGTACAGGCGCTGACCGGTGACGGGGTATGCCAGAAAGCGTTCGGCCGTCAGTTCATCGCGGTTGAGATAACCCCGCGCCACGCCGGCACCGCCGACGTACAACTCGCCCACCACGCCCATCGGCACCGGCTCGCGGCGGGCGTCCAGCACATACAGCTGCAAGTCGGGAATACGCACGCCAATCGGGCTCACGCCGACCAACTGGGCATCCGCCGCCCCCAGCGCACGATAGGTCACGTGCACGGTGGTTTCGGTGATGCCGTACATGTTGACCAGGCGGGTACCGGCGTTGGTCACCCGGGCGTACCACGGCTTGAGGATGCCGGGCTCCAGGGCTTCACCGCCGAAGACCACCTGGCGCAGCGAATGCAACTGTTGGCTGCGGCCCTGTGCCGCGATCAACTGGCGGAACGCGCTCGGCGTCTGGTTGAGGATGCTCACGCCGGCTTCACACAGCAGTGCATAACACTCATCCGGCGCACGGCTGACCCACTGCGGCACCACCAGCAACTGCCCGCCGTGCATCAGCGCGCCCCAGATTTCCCACACGGAGAAGTCGAAGGCAAACGAGTGGAACAACGCCCAGGTGTCGTTCGCGTTGAACTTGAACCAGTGCTCGGTGGCGCTGAACAACCGCGCCACGTTGCGGTGTTCGATCATCACGCCCTTGGGCAGGCCGGTGGAGCCGGAGGTGTAGATCACGTAGGCGAGGCTGGACGGGTTGATCGCAACGTTGGGGTTAACGATGGGCTCGTGCTGCAGGCTGTTGAGGTCGATCGACGTGACGTCGCCCACCAGAAAGCGGGTGTTGCCCTGCACCAGTACGGCCACCGGCGCGCTGTCTTGCAGGGTGTAGGCGATGCGCTCCTGCGGATAGGCCGGGTCAATCGGCACGTAGCCCGCGCCGGCCTTGAGGATGCCCAGCAGGCCGATGATCATTTCCAGGCCGCGTTCGACGCAGATCACCACCCGGTCGTCGGGGCGAACGCCGTGTTTGAGCAGGCCATGCGCGACCTGATTGGCGCGTTCGTTCAGCTCGCGGTAGCTCAGGCGCTGCTGTTCGAAGCGCAGCGCAATGGCTTCGGGATGGCTGGCGGCGTGCGCTTCGACTTGCTGGTGGATCAGTGCGCAATCGGCATAGTGCTGCGTGCTGGCATTGAGGCCGTGCAGCAGGTGTTGGCGTTCGGCGGCGGGCAGGATGCCCAGGCTGTGCAGCGGTGCCTCTGGCGTTTGCTCCAGCGCCAGCACCAGGTTTTCCAGCGCGGTATGCAGGTAATCGGCAATACGCGTGGCACCGATCGAGGCGTCTACCATCACGGTAAAGGCAAAGCCCTCGCCCAGGTCATCGACGTTGACCGTCAGCGGGTAGTTGGTGCGTTCTTCGGCGCCCATCACCTGAATGCCGTCGGCGATGTCGATCACCGCCTGGGTGTCCGAGGCATCGCTGTGACGGTAATTGAGGATCGCGCTGAACAACGGCGTGGGTGCGGCCACGCCGCTGCAACGCTGGGCCAGGGCCAGGGAGGCGTGTTCGTGGTTGAGCAATTCGGCCAGGCGTTGGTGGGTGGCTTGCACCGCGTCGCGCACGCTGTGTTCGCCCACATCCACCCGTAGCGGCAGGGTGTTGATGAACATACCCAGGGCCTGGTCCGAACCCTCGCCGGCGCCCATGCGCCCGAGCATTACGCTGCCAAATACCACGGCTTCGCGGCCGCAGACCTTGCCCAGCACCTGGGCCAATGCCAGATGCATTACGCTGGCGGGGCTGACGCCCAACGGCCGGACCAGGGCCCTCAGACGGCGGCTTAGATCGCCGTCGACGCCGATGCGGGTCTCTTCGATACCATGGCCATCGCCCTGCACATCCCGCAAGCCGAACGGCAGGGTTGGCTCGTCGATGTCGGCCAGCATCTGGTGAAAGAACGCTTGGTGAGCCTGTTCGCTGACGCCGTGGCGGACCTGGGCGATGTAGTTGCGAAACGGCACCGGTGCGCCGGCCTGCTCGGTCTGGCCGGCGAGGTACAGCTGGATTTCGCGGCGCACCACGTCGAGGGCGGTGTGGTCGAGAATGGTGTGGTGGAACAACAGCATCGCAACCACCCGCTGGTTGCGCGGGTCTTCGGCAAATACCAGGCGCAGCAGCGGTGCCTGGCCGAGGTCCATGCGGTAATCGCGGGCGTCGTAGAGCGTTTGCAACTGGGTCAGCACGTCGCCGTCCAGGCGGGCCTCTTCGCAGGCCAGCGAGGCGTTGCGCCAGACCACTTGCAGGGGTTCGTCGAGGCGATCCCAGGCCATCGAGGTGCGCAGGATGTCGTGGCGGTCGATGACCCATTGCAGGGCCTGGGCGAAGGTTTCCAGGCGGGCCCGGCTGTCGAACACGAACTGCGCGTGCAGCACGTAGGGGTCGCCCTGTTGGGCTGATAGGTGGTGGTAGAGCATGCCTTCCTGCAGCGGCGCCAGGGGGTAGATGTCTTGCACATTGGCTGCGCCGCCGGGGATGCCGGCGACGATGCGGTCAATGGCAAGCTGGTCGAGGTTGACCAGGGGCAGCATGTCCGGGGTGATGCGGTAGGCCGGACTGAGCCAGTCGCCGCCGTGTTGGGCGACGAGGTCGAGCAATTGGGGTTTGTGAGCGATCAGTTGGTCCCAGAGGGCGTTATCCAGCGCGTCGTTGTCACCCAGGATGATCAGGTCGCCTTCTTCCATTTGCAGGCGGATCGGGTAGGTGGAGAGTGCTGCCAGTAATTTGCTGAACTGCATGAAGGGTAACCTGCTTTTTTGAGTCGGATACGGTTGAGGAGAAAGTCCGTTTTCAGCTGTCGCGTACGTACCCCGGCGATCGAGCGGGGGTTGCTGGGAGGCCCGGTTTAAAGCTCGGGCGCGGCCAGGGCCGGGGGATTTCCCGCAGGGTTGGGAAATTAGAGGATTCGGCAGGCGGGGGGTGACATGGGAAGCGGGGACAAAGGGGATGGTGTTGGGAAACTTTCGTATTTATTGGAACGCGCGGGGTTGGAGCGTGCCCGCGCGCGCGGGAACGCTCGCAGTTTTGCTGCTGATCAAGCGCGGCTTCGCAGCCACTGCATAAAGCCCTTCTTGACCGGCACCACGGGCGCCTCCTGGGTCAGGCTCTGCGCGGTGTGCAAGCGAAAATCCAGCAGGCTCTTCATCGCTTCACTGATGTCGTGCCGCGCATCCAGGCACGGCTTCAGATACTCCTTCTCGATGCGGTAGAGGGTACAAAACGTCTTCGCCGAAAAATCAGCCGGCACGCCCTGCTCCGAGAGAATCCCGGCCTCGCCTATCACCTCGCCCGGCCCCATGCGCCCGGCCTCGAACTTGTGCCCGGCCTTGGTCAGCATCACCGAAATCACCCCCGACTCAACGATGAACAAGTGATCACTCACTTCCCCAGCCGCCAAAATCATCTCCCCGGCGCGGAAGGTTTGCAGCGTCATGTTCTGGCTGAATGTGTCTTTCTCCTCCTGGCGCAAGGTCGAGAAAATCGAAGAACTCTCCAACAATGCTCGCGCCCGTGAAACGCTCGCGGGCGCATTGCTCTCGGCTGCCGAGAGCAAACTCACCCCCGCCGCCTGCAGATGCCGAAACGCCAGGTCATAAAGCTGGTTACGCACCTCACGCTTGAGGGTCATCGCCGGCACAAACCCGCTGATCTCATACTCCACCCCACCGCTGGCCGAGGTCTTGAACGCCACACTCGGCGCGGGCTTCACCAACAGCGGCCGGCAGCCCTGCATCGCCCGCTCCAGCGCATCGAGCACGGTTTGCGGCCGCGCATGGGGGCTGACTTGCAGGCTGACCGAAAGGCCAAACATGTCTGCCGGACGCGAGAAGTTGATGATCTTGGCTTTGGCCGCCAACGAATTGGGGACCACCGCCAGGCTGCCCTGGGAGGTTTGCAACTGGGTGGCGCGCCAGTCGATGTCGATCACCCGGCCTTCGGTGCCGTCGATGGAGATCCAGTCATCCAGTTGGTAGGGTTTGGTGGTGTTGAGGACGATGCCGGAAAACACATCGCTCAAGGTGCTCTGCAACGCCAGGCCGACGATGATCGCCACCGCGCCGGAGGTGGCCAGCACGCCCTTCACCGGCAGGTCGAGTACGTAGGCCATGGCGGCGATGATCGCGATCAGGAAGATCACCGCGCCCACCAGGTCCTGCAACAGCCGCCCGGTGTGCCCGACCCGCTGCATCATCACCGCGCCGAGCAACACCGTGAGGGTGCGTGCCGCAAACAGCCACCAGCCGATCTGGAACGCCGTGGCCGCCAGGTGCAACGCCACGTTGTCGCCATAGGGCGCGACCTGCATGGGGTTCAGGCCTTCGTTGAACAGCACGGCGCTGAACACCGCGAAGATCACCACGCGTGCCACCAGCTTCCAATTGCCGTATTCGGCAGAGATCAGGCGCCACACGGCGATGTCGATCAGTATCAGCGCCAACGCGCAGAACATCGGGTGATCGGAGATAAATGAAGGCATCCAGGCGACTCCAGGGCGAATGCCATGAAGATCGCATGAAATGAGAACGCCGCAAACAAAATGTGGGAGCTGGCTTGCCTGCTCCCACAGGGGTGGCGAGAAAACCGGCTAGCGCTGCATCTGCCCGAACTGCCCGGACTGATAGTCGGCAAACGCCTGGTGGATTTCCTGCTCGGTGTTCATCACGAACGGGCCGTGGCCGACGATCGGCTCCTCGATCGGTTCACCGCTGAGTAGCAATACCATGGCGTCTTCGCTGGACTCCAGGCGCAGTTGCGTGCCTTCACGTTCAAACACGGCCAACTGCCCTTCCCGCGCCAGCTCCGTGGTGTTGATCCGCACGGTGCCGCGCAAGACCACCACTGCCGTATTGCGACCGGCATGCAGGGTCAGCGTCACGCTGCGTCCGGCCTTGAGGCGCATGTCCCACACATCGATCGGCGTGAAGGTGCGTGCCGGGCCCTTGACCCCCTCGAACTCACCGGCGATCAGGCGCAGGCTGCCGGCGTTATCGGCCAGGGGCAGCGTCGGGATATCGCTATTGAGGAGGGTCTGGTAACCGGCCTCGGTCATTTTGTCCTTGGCCGGCAGGTTGACCCACAGCTGCACCATTTCCAGGGCGCCGCCACTGCGGGCGAACGCTTCAGAGTGAAACTCCTCGTGGATGATGCCCCTGGCCGCCGTCATCCATTGCACATCACCCGGGCCAATGGTGCCGCCGGCGCCGGTGGAATCGCGGTGCTCGACTTCGCCCTTGTAGACGATGGTCACGGTTTCGAAGCCGCGATGAGGGTGCTGGCCTACGCCGCGACGTTGTTCGGTTGGGGTGAAAGCGGCGGGGCCGGCGTGATCGAGCAACAGGAACGGGCTGATCTGCTTGCCCATGGTGTCGTACGAAAACAGCGTGCGAACCGGAAAGCCGTCGCCGACCCAATGGCCACGTGGGCTGGTGTAGATACCGATGATCTTTTTCATATGTGTCTCCAGTAATGGATACACCTTAAATCCGCTACCAATTCAGCGCTAGACGGCAAAATCGGCCTTGATCGTTCCATACACAGGACGATTAAGACCGAGCTGGATTATTTTATATTTCGACCATAATATGGCGCTAAATATTACGTGCGTAATTTTCCACTTTGACACGCTCACCCCGCCCCACGGAGCCCGACATGAACCCCCTTCCCCTGCGTTTTCTTACGCCCCTGGCCCTGATGGCGCTGCTCGGCGCCTGCAACAACAAGGCTGATCCTGTCGCCGAGGCGCCCCTGCCCCGCCCGGTGCTGGCAGCCAAGGTCGAAGCCGCCGGCAGCCAGCAAAGCGCCTACACCGGCGTGGTGGCGGCGCGCACTGAAAGTGACCTGGGGTTCCGGGTCAGCGGCAAGGTAATCGAACGCAAGGTTGATCCCGGCCAGCACGTCAGCCGTGGCGACACCCTGCTGGTGCTGGATATCGGCGACTTCGAACTGGCCCTGCGCTCGGCGAAAAACCGCGTCAATGCGGCCCAGGCACAACTGCGCCAACGCCGGGATGACGAAGCCCGCTACCAGCGCCTGGCCAATACCGGCGCGGTGTCACGGCAGATTTTCGACCAGTCCGCCACTAACCTGCGGGTGGCCGAGGCCGAACTGGCCTCGGCGCAATCGGATGCCAGCCAGATCGAAAACCGCCGCACCTACTCGGTGCTCAAGGCCGACAGCGACGGCATCATCACCGATGTTCGGGTAGACCGCGGCCACGTGGTGGCCGAGGGGCAAGTAGTCGCGCGCCTGGCCCATGACGGCGCCCGGGAAGCCATCGTCAACCTGCCGGAAAACCAGCGCGACCAGGCCTCGCAAAAAGCCCTCGCGTTCCCCTTTGGCGCCCCCGAGCAGGCGGTGACCGCCACGTTGCGCGAACTGTCCGCCAGCGCCGACCCCACCACCCGCACCTACCGCGCCCGTTATGTATTGCATGGCGCCGTCGACCGCTTCGCCCTCGGCTCCACCATCACAGTGCGCCTGCAAGGTGACGGCCAGGCGCAACAGACCCGCGTGCCCATCGGCGCACTGCAGGATGCCGGTAAAGGCACGGGGGTGTGGGTGATTGGCGCCGACGACAAGGTCAGCTTTGCCCCGGTCAACGTTGCTCGCCTCGGCCAGGAGGACGCCCTGCTCGACAGCGGCGTGAGCCCGGGCCAGGTGGTGGTCGCCCTTGGCGCGCACCTGCTGCACAGCGGTGACGCGGTACGCCTGCTGCCGGCCCAGGTATTGGCCCTCAACCGTCGGCAGGAACCTCGATAATGCGCGGTATCAACCTCTCCGAACTGGCGGTCAAGCATCGCGCGGTCACACTCTTCCTGATCATCGCAATTCTCGCCGCCGGGGCCTTTGCGTTTGGCAAACTGGGCCGCGCCGAAGACCCGTCCTTCACCGTCAAAGTCATGACCATCACCGCTGCCTGGCCCGGAGCCACTGCGCAAGAGATGCAGGAACAGGTGGCCGACCGCCTGGAAAAACGCCTGCAGGAACTCGACTATTACGACCGCGTAGAGACCATCGCCCAACCAGGTTTCGTCTCGATGCGCATGACATACCTGGAGTCCACCCGCCCCAGCGAGATCCAGGACCTGTTCTATCAGACCCGCAAGAAACTCAGCGACGAAGCCGCGAAGTTGCCCAAAGGGGTGATCGGGCCGTTCTTCAACGATGAATACTCCGACGTGTACTTCTCCCTGTACGCGCTGGAGGCCGAACACTTGCCTCACCGGCAACTGGTGCAAATGGCCGAAGACATGCGCCAGGGCCTGCTCGACCTGCCGGGGGTGAAGAAAGTGAATATCCTCGGTGAACAGGCGCAGCGCATCTTTGTTGAGTTTTCCTATGAACGCCTGGCCACCTTAGGCATCAAGCCCGAGCAAATCTTCGCCGCCCTCGCCGCCCAGAACGCCGTGGCACCGTCGGGCTTTGTCGAGACCGCGGGTGCCCGGGCGTATATCCGTATCGACGGCGCTTTTGACAGCCTGGCGCTGATCGAAAACGTACCGCTGGAGGCCAACGGCAAACTGCTGCGCATCGCGGACGTGGCCACTGTCAGCCGGGGCTATGAAGACCCGCCCAGCTACCGCATCCGCCACCAGGGCGACCCGTCGCTGATGCTCGGTGTGATCATGGAGAAGCACTGGAACGGCCTGGAACTGGACAAGGCTCTCAAGGCCCAGGAAGCGAAAATCCAGGCCGACCTGCCGCTGGGGGTCAACTTCGCCAAGGTCTCCGACCAGGCGAAAAACATCAGCCTGGCGGTCAACGAGTTCATGCTGAAGTTCTTCGTCGCCCTGGCGGTGGTGATGGTCATCAGCTTGCTGGCCCTGGGGTTCCGGGTCGGGCTGGTGGTGGCGGCTGCAGTGCCGCTGACGCTGTCGATCGTGTTTGTGATCATGCTGATGACCGGCCGCGAATTCGACCGGGTGACCCTCGGCGCGCTGATCATTTCCCTGGGCTTGCTGGTGGACGACGCGATCATTGCGATCGAGATGATGGTGGTCAAACTCGAAGAAGGCTTTGACCGGATTCACGCGGCCACCTTTGCCTG